>NZ_JBITGZ010000008.1:0-294807 GCF_044457565.1 Kitasatospora sp. NPDC050543
TCAACATATCTGGCGTTGACTTTTGGCACGCTGTTGAGTTCTCAAGGAACGGACACTTCCTTCGAGTCACTCTCGTGAACTCTCCGGGCGCTTCGCTCTTTCGTGTTTCCAGCTTATCAGATCCGCGCCCGCCGGTTTGACCGGCGTTTGTTTCTCCGAATTCCCACTGGGGGGATTTCCTTCAACTTCGCTCCGAAGCCTATCAGAGGTTTCGGTGTGCTCAGTTCCGGGATTTACCTCTCGGGAAAGGCATTCGTAAATGCACACTGTCCCGATTCGGCGGTGTCGTAGACACTAACGCCCGAGCCAGACCGTTGTCCAGTCCGACTCAACCGTTTAAACCTACTAGTCCTGGCTCACCAAGTCAATGGTTTGCCCCGACTTCGAGAAGAGTAGCAGGTCAGGGGCTTGATCAGCACATCGCGGTCAGGCCGCCACCGGCTGGAGGTCCGCTCGATCGGGTGAATCGACGTCGCCCACCTCGCCCGCCAGGACCGCGCGGCGGCCGAGGACGAAGGCGTACGTGAGGAAGAGGCCCTCCGCCACCACGCCGATGCCGATACGCGCCCAGGTGGGCAGACCGGAGGGCGTCACAAAGGCCTCCAGGGCGCCGGCCACCATGAGCACCACCGCCAGCCCCGGTGCCATACCGATCACGGCCCGGCCCTCCTCCGCCAGTGCGGTGGAGCGGGTGCGGTGGCCGGGGTCGATGACCGTCCAGCCCAGGCGCAGGCCGAGACCGCCGGCCACGAAGATCGTGGTGAGCTCCAGCAGGCCGTGCGGGATGAGCAGGCCGAGGAAGAGATCCAGCCGTCCGGCGGAGGCCATCAGGCCCAGCCCGACACCGAGGTTGAGCACATTGCTGAAGAGCACCCAGAGCACCGGGAGGCCCAGCGCCACGCCGAACATCAGGCACTGCGCCGCGATCCACGCGTTGTTGGTCCACACCTGGGCCGCGAAGGAGCTGGCAGGTCGGTCGGAGTAGTAGCTCTCATAACTGCCGCCCGGCCTCGTCATCTCCCGGATCTGCTCCGGCGCGGCCAGGCTGTCACGGACCTCGGGGTGAGCGGCCAGCCACCAGGCGATCAGCGCGGCGCCCAGCAGGGAGAGCAGCGCGATCGGGATCCACCAGCGGCGGGAACGGTAGAGCGCGGCCGGGAAGCTGACGACGAAGTACCGGCCGAAGTCGCGCCAGCCGGTGTTCCGGCTGCCCGTCACCGCGTCCCGGCCGCGGGCGACCAGCCTGGTCAGCCGGCCCTCCAGGGTGGGATCGGGCGCGGCGGCCTGGACCTTGGCCAGGTGGCCGGTGGCCCGCTGGTAGAGGAGGACCAGCTCGTCGGCCTCCTCGCCGGTGAGCCGGCGTCGCCTGGTCAGGGCGTCCAGTCTGGCCCACTCCGCCTGGTGGGTGGAGACGAAGACGTCCAGGTCCATACGGCACGCTCCATGGTCTGCGGCAGCAAGTGGGTGGGAGAGACGGTGGAAGGCGGGAACGGAAGTGCGGGCGGGGGCTAGCTTGCCAGAGGCCGTACGGGAGTTCGCCCGTGACGGTGGACCGCACTTCCGGTGCGGGTGCGCCTCACCGTATGTTGGCGGCTGCGGACAGTGCGATCGCGGGGGGCGGTCCGCCGGGCACCCTCCACTTGGCAGGCCATGAACGGGAACGGGCGGGTGTTGTGAGCGACCTGGTGACGGGTGAGGCGGTCGTCCTCGGACTGCGGGCGGCGAAACTTCCCAGCCGGGCGTTGGCGCTCGCGTTGGACCTGGCCGTCGAGGTCGGCGCCTTCCTCCTGACGATCTTCATCTTCGCCATGACGGCGAGCAGCATCGACAGCGCGGCCCTGGCCGCCACGGTGCTCGGGATGATGGTCTTCTTCCTCGTCGCGGTGCCGGTGATGGTCGAGACGCTGTCCCGTGGGCGTTCGATCGGCAAGGCCGCCTTCGGGCTCCGGGTGGTGCGCAGTGACGGCGGGCCGGTGCGGTTCCGGCACACGCTGGTGCGGGCCCTGGTCGGCTTCTTCGAGATCGTGATGCTCAGCGGGGTCCCGGCGGCGATCTGCTCGCTGGTCTCCCCCGAGGGCAAGCGGCTCGGCGACATCTTCGCCGGCACGCTGGTGGTACGTGAGCGGGTGCCGGGCTCGGGGGGCAGCGCGGCTCCGCTGCCGCCGCTGCCGCCGCAGCTGATGCACGCGCTGAGCGGCGAGCTCACCGCGCTGGACCTGTCGGCGGTGCCGGACGGGCTGTGGCTCGCGGTCCGGCAGTTCCTCGGGCGGCTCGGGCAGCTGGACCCCGAGGTGGCGCAGGGCATGGCCGTCCGGCTGGCGGGGGATGTCGCCGCACGTACCGGCCACCCCGCCCCTGCCTCGGTGCATCCGGCGGCGTACCTCGGGGCGGTGCTCGCCGAGCGCCAGCGGCGCGAGTGGGCCCGGACGGCCGGCGCCCACCCGCAGCAGGCCGGTCAGCACGCCGCGCCGTGGGGTTCGCCGATCCCGGCGCAGGCCGGTCCGCACCCGGTCGCGCACCCGGTCGCGCACCCGGAGCCGGCAGCGGCCCCGCAGGGGCAGGCCGCCCCCGCGCGCGTCCACGCCGGCTGGGCCGCCCAGGCCGCGGCGGCCGCACCGTCCGCGCCTGCCGCACCGACCCCGATGCCTGCCGCGGCCCTGCCCGAGCAGCCCGGCCCGGCCACGCCTCCCGCCCCGGCCGCGAAGGCTCCGGACACCGGCTTCGCCCCGCCCGCCTGAACCCGCCCGCCCGAGTGCCGGGCTCCTGAGCACCGGGCGCTCGGCCCGCTCAGCCCCCGTACGACGCCGGCCACTGGTTCGGCGGCGAGGCGAGCTCCTCCAGCTCGATGCCGGCCGCGGCCAGCACCACGTCCCCGGCCAGGTGCACCACCTGCTGCTCGCCGGTCTCCAGGTCGGCCACCTGGTACCGCTCGACCAGCAGCGGGCCGGAGTCCGTCTCGTGCGTCTCGACGCTCTCCAGCAGCCAGCCCTGGTCGAAGGTGCGCGGTGCCAGCACCGGTTCGGTGAAGGCCACCAGCCGCACCCGTGCGCTCGCCCCCTGCTCCAGGCGCAGCAGCCGCGCCGTGGCCACCAGGAAGGCCGGGGAGCGTCCGGTGAAGCCGTGTGCTTGGTCGTGGCCCTCGATCGTGTGCTCGCCACCCGGGTCGGCGGCGTCCGTGCGCACCCAGGCGACCCCGTCGACCGCGCCGCCGCGCACCTGCCACCCGCCGGCCCGCAGTTCGAGGCGCAGCGGGCGGCTGCGCGAGTCCAGGGTGAGGTCGGTGGTGCCGAGCGTCTCGCCGTCCGGCCCGTACGTCTTGGAGACGTAGCGCCAGCCCGCCGGGCCGGGGGCGCAGCTGAAGCGTTCCTCCCCGAGGAGGAGGCGGTCGTGGGTGTCGTGGAGCGAGTAGCGGCCATTGGGCATGGCCCGAAGCCTACGTGGGGCGGTCGCCGGCCGAGGGCATGCAACCTTTCGCCCTGGTGCCCGCATTAGGGAGTCGGCAGGTGCGCTTGGGCACCGCCGAGACGAGGGGAGGGGGGCCATCGATGGCGAAGCAGACACGCGACGCCGAGTTCACCGAGTACGTGAGCTCCCGGGCGGGGTGGCTGCGCAAGGTGGCCTATCTGCTCTGTGCGGACTGGCACCGCGCGGACGATCTGGTCCAGGAGAGCATCACGAAGCTCTATGTGAACTGGCCGAGGGCCGGCCGGGTCGAGAACGTGGACGGCTATGCCCGAAAGGTGCTGGTCAACACGTTCCTGGCCGAGCAGCGCTCGCCGTGGTGGCGGTGGGCGGGGCGCGGCCGGGGCGGCGAGGACGCGACTCTGGACGTTGCGTCGCTGAGCGTTGATCTGGACGCCTCGCTGGACCTGCGGCAGGCACTGGGCACCCTTCCGCCGCGCCAGCGGGCGACGGTGGTACTGCGCTACTACTGCGACCTGACGGTCGACCAGACGGCCGAGGCCATGGGTTGCTCCCCGGGCAACGTCAAGAGCCAGACCTCGCGCGGGCTCGATGCCCTGCGACAGACCCTCGTCGTCCGCCCCATCGTCGCTGAGAGGACGCCATGACCAGCGAGGAGTACCCCGAATTGACCACTCGGCTCAGCGACCTGGCCGACGAGCCGGCGCCTCCGGCGGGCATCGACATCATGGGAGCTCTGCTGCGGGGCCGCTCCCGGGTCCGCCGCCGGCGGCTCGCGACGGCCGGAGCCGCGACCGCGCTGGCGCTGGTGGCGGTGGGCGGTTCGCTGGCGTTGCAGGCGTCGGGCGCGGGGGTCGGGCACACCGTCGCTCCCCCTGCGGCCACCGGCAGCGCGACGCCCGGCCCGTCGGCGTCCGCTTCACCGCCCGCCTCCCCCACTGCGACCCGCACCCCCCGCCGTGGTGACGCCGACCCGCTGACCACCGAGGTCCGGTTCGGCTGGCTGCCGGACTGGGCGGGCGGCCGGGCGGGCGTCGGGTACGAGCTCGGCTACCACGGCAACGACGCCCAGGCGCGGGGCACGGGGGAGCGGGCACCCCGGATGATTCTCAGCCTGTTCCCGGCCGGCACGGAGCCGCAGGTCGGGGATCCGAGCGGCGGCCGCACCGCCCACCGGGTCGAGGCTCCGCCCGTCGACGGGCGGACGGCGTACTGGGTGGTCTCAGACAACGCCGACGAGGCCGCCCTGGGGACACCCACGCTGCGCTGGATGACCGCCTCGGGGCGGTGGGCACAGCTGGTCTCCGAGACGGCGCTGGACGCGGGGTCGAAGGACGTCGCACTGCGGGTCGCCGCCGACGTCCGGTTCGGGAAGGCGGACGTGCCGCTCCCGGTGAAGTTCGTCGGGCTGCCGGGCACCTTCACGGCCACGGACGTGTCGCTCGACCGGCCGGCCCCCGATGAGCTCCCCTGGGACCTGTGGATGCTGCTCTCCGTGGAGGGCAAGGTCGTCTCGGTGAACGTGAACCCCGTCAGGCCCGATCCGACCGCCTCGCCGACGGGCACCGACGGCTCGCCGTACACCGACCCCAACCCGCCGCTCTGCAAGATCGACAACGGGATGCAGATCTGCGTCTCGACGCCGCAGGGCAGCACCGGGGCGGTCGAACAGCTGGGCGGCCTGCCCGGCCTGCTGACCAGGATCAAGGCACTGGGCGTGGACGACAGCACCTGGACCACCCAGGTGCTCGGCTAGGACGGGTGCTCGGCCCACCGCCGCCGGACCGGCGGCGGGTGGGCCGCCTGGAACGCCGTACGGCCGGTGCCGCGGGGGCACCGGCCGTACGGTTTCGAGCGCTGTCCTACCTCGGGGCAGGATCAGTAGCGGTACTGGTCCGCCTTGTACGGGCCCTCGACCGGGACGCCGATGTAGTCGGCCTGCTCCTGGCTCAGGACGGTGAGCTTGACGCCCAGCGCGTCCAGGTGGAGGCGGGCGACCTTCTCGTCCAGGTGCTTCGGCAGCACGTACACGCCGACCGGGTACTGCGCGGTCTTGGTGAAGAGCTCGATCTGCGCGATGGTCTGGTTCGCGAAGGAGTTGGACATCACGAACGACGGGTGACCGGTCGCGTTGCCCAGGTTCAGCAGGCGGCCCTCGGACAGCATGATGATGGTGTGGCCGTCCGCGAAGCGCCACTCGTGGACCTGCGGCTTGATCTCGGTCTTGACGACGCCGGGCAGCTTGGCCAGGCCCGCGATGTCGATCTCGTTGTCGAAGTGGCCGATGTTGCCGACGATCGCCTGGTGCTTCATCTGCTCCATGTGCGAGGCAAGGATGATGTCCTTGTTGCCCGTGGTGGTGATGAAGATGTCGGCGATCGAGACGACCTCGTCCAGGGTGGTGACCTGGTAGCCGTCCATGGCGGCCTGGAGGGCGCAGATCGGGTCGATCTCGGTGACGATGACCCGGGCGCCCTGGCCGCGCAGCGACTCGGCGCAGCCCTTGCCCACGTCGCCGTAGCCGGCGACGACCGCGACCTTGCCGCCGATCAGCACGTCGGTGGCGCGGTTGATGCCGTCGATGAGGGAGTGGCGGCAGCCGTACTTGTTGTCGAACTTCGACTTGGTGACGGCGTCGTTGACGTTGATGGCCGGGAACAGCAGCTTGCCGTCGCGGTGCATCTCGTACAGGCGGTGGACGCCGGTGGTGGTCTCCTCGGTCACGCCCTTGATGGTCGCGGCGACGTCGGTCCACTTGCTGGGGGACTCGCTCAGGGTGCGGTTGAGCAGCTCCAGGATGATCCGGAACTCGTCGTTGTCCGCGGTGGACGGGTCCGGGGCGGAGCCGGCCTTCTCGAACTCGACGCCCTTGTGGATCAGCAGGGTGGCGTCACCGCCGTCGTCCAGGATCATGTTCGGGGTCTGGCCGTCGGGCCAGGTGAGCGCCTGCTCGGTGCACCACCAGTACTCCTCCAGCGTCTCGCCCTTCCAGGCGAACACCGGGACACCGGTGGGGTTCTCGGGGGTGCCCTCGGGGCCGACGGCGATGGCGGCGGCCGCGTGGTCCTGGGTCGAGAAGATGTTGCAGGAGCACCAGCGGACCTCGGCACCGAGCGCGGTGAGGGTCTCGATCAGGACGGCGGTCTGCACGGTCATGTGCAGCGAGCCGGTGATCCGGGCGCCGGCCAGCGGCTGCTCGGCGGCGTACTCCTTGCGGATGGCCATCAGGCCGGGCATCTCGTGCTCGGCCAGCTGGATCTCCTTGCGGCCGAACGGCGCCAGGGAGAGGTCGGCGACCTTGAAGTCACCGGTGATGTTCGACGGCATGCGTCTTGCTCCTCGCTGCGTGGATGGGGCGGGCCAAGGTCCGGTGTGCGTCGCAGCACGGCGGGGCCACGGGTGCGCGGCGACGCCAGGGCTGCCGGCGGACCGGCTCCCTGCTGCACGGCACAATCCGTCGGAGGACCTCTCTCCCTCGACCGGTACGGGCGGCAGGACCGCCCGGGACCGATCGACCGCCATCAGCAGCGACGTTTGGCTCTGCGACGAATCTACACCGACGGCCCGCTCCCGAGGGCTGGGACGGACCGGATCCGGCCGCCCGATGCCGGGCGCCGAAGCCCGTCCGGACCAGGGGAGGCGGGCCGCACGCCTCAGTGCGCCGAGCCCGGACCCGGACCGCCCGGGGTGGCCCGCGGGTCGGCGCCGGCGGCCGCCTTCTCCGCGGTGTAGACGTCCGGCTCCAGGTAGATGACCCGGGCGATCGGCACGGACCGGCGGACCCTGACCTCGGCGGCGTCGATGGCACGCGCCACGTCCGCCGCGCTGTCCTCCGCGTTGACCCCGATCTTGGCGGCGACCAGCAGCTCCTCGGGCCCGAGGTGCAGCGTGCGCATGTGGATCACACCGGTGACGGCGTCGTGGTCCACCAGCGCCTCGCGGATCTGCCTGATCACCTCCGGCGCGGCGGACTCGCCGAGCAGCAGCGACTTGGTCTCCAGCGCCAGCACGACGGCGATGACCACCAGCAGCAGGCCGATGCAGAGGGTGCCGATGCCGTCCCAGACGCCGTCGCCGGTGACGACGGTGAGCGAGACGCCGATCAGCGCGAGGAAGAGGCCGACCAGCGCGCCGGTGTCCTCCAGCAACACGACGGGCAGCTCGGGCGCCTTGGCCCGGCGGATGAACTGCACCCAGCCGACGTCACCCTTGGCCTTGTTGGACTCGCTGATGGCCGTCCAGAACGACCAGCCCTCCATCAGAATGGCGAAGACCAGCACCCCGACCGCCCAGTACCAGCCGTGCAGCTCGTGCGGGTCGTGGATCTTCTCGTAGCCCTCGTAGATCGCGAACAGGCCACCGACGGTGAACAGCACGATGGAGACCAGGAAGGCGTAGATGTAGCGCTCGCGGCCGTAGCCGAACGGGTGCTCCTCGTCCGCCTTGCGCGTGGAGCGCTTGCCGCCGACCAGCAGCAGGACCTGGTTCCCGGAGTCGGCCACCGAGTGCACGCCCTCCGCGAGCATCGAGGACGAGCCGGTGAACGCGAAGGCCGTGAACTTGGCCACCGCGATCGCCAGGTTCGCGGACAGGGCCGCGACTAGTGCCTTGGTGCCGCCTTCGGTACTCATGCTGGGGTCGGTTTCCCTCCGCCGGGGCCGTGCTGCTGCGGCCGCGCTGTGCTGTGCTCTGCTTGCTTACCGGCGCATACGGTATCCCGCCCGCCCCGCACGCTCCGGCTCCGGTCACGCCTCGGGCGGGCGCCGCGCCCCCCGTTCGCCGCCGGTCAGGAGCGGTCGGCCGCCAGCCCCAGGTAGACGGCGGCGAAGTCGGTCAGGCCGACCAGTTCCGCCAGCGCGTGCAGCGGATCGGCCCGGACGCCGGCGTACTCGGTGAGCCGGACCTCGTGCGCGGCGGCCAACCGGTGGGCGCGCAGCACGCTGAAGCTGCGCGCGCCCTCGTCGTCGGCCGCCACCTCCGCCGGGCCCTGCGCTTCGCCGGGGCGGCCCGGGGTGTGGCGCAGCAGCAGCACCTGGAGCAGCAGCGGGTCCGGCTCGTCGACCCGGTCACGGAAGAAGTCGTCCGGGTCGGCGCCCGCGCCGAGGCGGCCGGTGAACATGCCGCGGTGCGCGGTGAGTGCCTGCGGCAGCAGGCCGGCCAGGGCGGGACGCCCGGCGCGGTCGGCGAGCAGCGCGGCGAAGCGGGCGGCGACGACGCCGGCGACCGGGCCCTCGGCCCAGAGCAGCGGGACGGTGCCGGCCAGCCGTCCGGCCAGGCTCTTGGCGGGGTTGGTGTACGCGGCGGCGTCGGGGCGGCAGCGGACCGCCGTCTCGTCGAGGCGGTCGGCGGTGGCGGGCAGCGAGCCCGCCGGGAGCTGGGTGACGCCGGTCTTCTCGGTGAGCGCGAGCAGCGGGGCGAGGAAGGCCCACAGCGCGCCCGGGTCCTCGGCGGGCAGGTCGGGCTCCGCGGGCAGGTCGCCGGACTCGTCCCGGTCGGGCAGCGCCGGGAGGACGTACGGCAGCGGCAGGGCGCGGACCTGGAGGGCGGCCTCGGCCAGGCGGCTGCCGGTCGGGGCGATCACCGCGATCGCGCAGCCGCGCGCGTACGCCTGCTCGGCGAGGGTGACCAGGCCCTGCTCGCCGCCGTCACCGGAGGCGATCACCAGCAGGTCGAGCGGGCCGGCCCAGCCGGGCAGCTGCCAGACGAGCCCTGCGGTGAAGGCGGGCGGCCGGACGTCCCGCCCGGCTCTGGGGACGGGGTTCGCGTCGGTGGGCGGCAGCGTGGCGATCAGGCAGCCGGTGCCGGCCAGCGCGCCGAGCATCTCGCCGGCGGCCACCGCGCTGCCGTGCCCGGCGACCAGCACACCGCGCGGGCGGCCGTCGGGCCGCAGCGCGGCGAGGCCTGCCGCGTCGGCGAGCCGCAGGGCCGTCCGCACCCGGGCGCCGGCGCCGGCCAGGGCGAGCAGCGCGTGGTCGCGGTCGGCGCGCTGGAGGGCGGCCGGGTCGTCGAGCAGGGTGTCGTCGAGCATGCGGCTGGCCTCCGACTGAGAGGTGGAGCTACCGACGGGGTGGGGTGGTCCGGGCGGCGCGCACCGCTCCGGCCGGGCAAGGTCAGGACCCGGGCCCCGGCCGGAGCCCGGCAAGGTCAGGACGGGCGGCGGGCCTCGTCGACGAGCAGCACCGGGATGCCGTCGCGGACGGGATACGCCAGTCCGCAGGTCTCACCGGTGCAGAGGAGCTCGGGCTGCTCCTCGGAACCGCCCTCGGTGAGCGCGGCCCGGCACTGGGGGCAGACCAGGATCTCCAGCAGGAAGGGTTCCAGCTTCATTGGGCGTCAGGCTCCAGATCTCGCGGGTGGGGCGGCACGGCGGTGCCCCGGCCAGTAGGAGGTTACTCGCTCGTGTCCCTGCGGGCGCTGTTGGTCCGGTGCCTCTCGGCTCGGCGCGTCCTCCGGGTGCACGGCGGCCCACCGGCCGGGGCACTGCGGGTTCGTCGGGTGGTGCGCCGCCGGGTGCGGCGCGGGGTTCGGTACGGGATTCGGTGCCGGGTGTCAGCCGCGCACGATGGCGAGCACGCCGTCGCGCAGCTCGGCCATCCGGGCCGGGTCCTTGGCCTCGACGTTGAGGCGCAGCAGCGGCTCGGTGTTGGAGGCGCGCAGGTTGAACCACCAGTCCTGGCCGGCGACGGTCAGGCCGTCCAGCTCGTCGACGGTGGTGCCCGCCAGCTCGCCGTACGCGGCCCGGACGGCGGCGGAGCGGCCGGCCTGGTCCTCGACGGTGCTGTTGATCTCGCCCGAGGCCGCGTACCGGTCGTACTCGGCGGTGAGCGCCGAGAGCGTGCCCTCCTGCCCGCCGAGGGCGGCCAGCACGTGCAGGGCCGCCAGCATGCCGGTGTCGGCGCGCCAGAAGTCCCGGAAGTAGTAGTGCGCGGAGTGCTCGCCGCCGAACACGGCGTCGGTGACGGCCATCTCCTGCTTGATGAAGGAGTGGCCGACCCGGGTGCGGACGGGCTTGCCACCGAGCTCGCGGACCACCTCGGGGACGGTCCAGGAGGTGATCAGGTTGTGGATGACGGTCGGCTCGTCCTCGCCGGCCGCCCTGGCGCGGGCGATCTCGCGGGCGGCCACCAGCGCCGTGATGGCGGACGGCGAGACCGGCTCGCCGCGCTCGTCGACGACGAAGCAGCGGTCGGCGTCACCGTCGAAGGCGAGGCCGATGTCGGCGCCCACCTCGCGGACCTTGGCCTGCAGGTCGACGATGTTCGCCGGGTCGAGCGGGTTGGCCTCGTGGTTGGGGAAGGTGCCGTCCAGCTCGAAGTACATCGGGACGAGTTCGAGCGGCAGACCGTCGAAGACGGTGGGGACGGTGTGGCCGCCCATGCCGTTGCCCGCGTCCACCACGACCTTGAGCGGGCGGATGGCGGTGAGGTCGACCAGGCCGAGCAGGTGGTCGGCGTAACCGCGCAGGGTGTCCTGGCCGGAGAGCGAACCGGGCGCCACATCGACGGCCGGGACGGTGACGCTGTCGTCCTCGTCCGTCCAGGACTCGACGAGCTCGCGGATCTCGGACAGGCCGGTGTCCTGGCCGACCGGCGCCGCGCCGGCGCGGCACATCTTGATGCCGTTGTACTGCGCCGGGTTGTGGCTGGCCGTGAACATCGCGCCGGGCAGGTCGAGCTTGCCGCTGGCGTAGTAGAGCTGGTCGGTCGAGCAGAGCCCGATCTCGACGACGTCGGCGCCGTACGCGGCCGCACCCTCGGCGAAGGCCCGGCTCAGCGAGGGCGAGGAGGGGCGCATGTCGTGGCCGACCACGATCGCGGTCGCCTCGGTGACCTTGACGAACGCGGCGCCGAAGGCACGGGCCAGCCTCTCGTCCCACTGGTCGGGCACGACGCCCCGGACGTCGTACGCCTTCACGAGCTGCTTGAGGTCGCGCACTACGGCTCCACCCTGATGATCTGATCGGAGGGCTGGTTGCCCCTGGTCACGATACGTCCCGGCACAGCACCGTTGGGTACCCGGACAGGTGGGAAGCGTACCGGGGCCCCGCCAGCCCCCCACCCGGCCGGGTACGGACAGCACACGCGGGCGGCGACCGAGCTCCGGAAGTACCGCGCGCGAGCCCCAGCAACCAGGCGAGCCGAGCTTCGGAAGTACCGCGAGCCGAGCCCTAATTGTCGGGCGACCGCAGCACCCGCAGGTGTCCGCGGCGGCCCGCCTCGGCCGGATCGCCCTCGGGGCCGCGGACCTGACGCGGCGCCTGGGGGCGGGCGGCCTCGCGGACGGCGTTGGCGAGGGCTTCGAGGTCGTCACTGCTGCGGCGCAGCGGCCCGGCCTCCGCGGCGAGGCGGACGACCTCCCAGCCGCGCGGGGCGGTGAGGCGCTCGGCGTGCTCGGCGCACAGGTCGTAGCAGTGCGGCTCGGCGTAGGTGGCGAGCGGTCCGAGGACGGCGGTGGAGTCCGCGTAGACGTACGTCAGCGTCGCGACGGCCGGCCGGCCGCACGCGGTCCGCGAACAACGACGTACAGAGCTCACGAGGGTGGACGGTACCGCACTCCCCGCCGGGTGGCGAAGACCCGCCCCCCGGTGAGTGCGCCCGTGTCGCGTCCCGTGCGCCCCCCGGCGCCCGCCGCTCTTGGGCCGGGGTGGTCCACTTCCGACCCTCCAAGGACTACGCTCGACGGTGATATGGACAGCTCCGCACCGCAGTCATCAACGGGACCGTCGCGCCGCCCCCGGCACCGCGACCGGCATGGCAGGGGCCTGCGCGGCCCGCTGGCCCCGCCTCAGGTACCGATCTCGCTCACCCGCTCCGAGCTGTTCGACGACTACGTACGAGAGTCCGTGGAGCGTCTGGAGCGGCGTTGGCCGCAGCTGATCGAGGTGGAGTTCGCCGTTCAGGAGGTGCCGCTGCCCGGGCAGGGCGAGGAGGATCCGGACGGCGGGGTGCCGCTGGGCCGGGTGATGCCGGCCAAGCAGGGGCGAAAGAGCCAGGTCGTGGTCTACCGGCGGCCGGTGGAGATCAGGGCGAAGTCGCGGGAGGACCGCGCGGCACTGGTGCACGAGATCCTGATCGAGCAGGTGGCGGAGCTGCTGGGGCTCTCCCCCGACGCCATCGACCCGCGCTACGACGAGGACTGACCCGCCGGCGGCCGGCCCGCCGCGGGCGGGCCGGCCGCCGAGGTCAGCGGACCACCACTGCCGGGTCCTGCACGGCGTGCGGGACCTTGACGGTGCTGCGGTCGTCGTGCAGCGACTGGACGGTGAACATCGGGACGTCCTTGGTGGTCACCGCGATCATCCGGGCGGCCATCACGGGGCCGCCGGACAGCGTCTCCACGGTGATCGCGAAGGTGCCGTTCAGCCCCTGCGGCTCGGGCGCCGGCAGGCCGACCGTGGCGCCCGCAGCGATCTGCACCTCCTTGGTGGCCGGGGTGCCACCGCCGGTGCCGGCGGAGGCGGTGACCCGGACGGTGCCGGCCTCGCCCGCAGAGGTCAGGTAGAGCGTGGACGCCCCGCCGCCCCGGTTGTCGGCGATGCTCGCGCGGGCGCCCACGGGAGCGGCGCCGGAGAGCCAGGCTGCGTCCGACTTGCCGTTCTGGGTGGCGCGGTCGACCCGCAGCGCGGCCACGATCGGGGTGGGGTGGTTGTCGTCGGTGGGTGACAGCCGCAGCCCGGCGACCTCGTCCCGGGTGATCTTCCCCAGGTCGACGGCGGCGACCATGCCGGCCTTGACGTGGATCGTCTCGTTGCCGGCCGGGGTGAACCAGCCGTTCTTGCCGGAGAGCTGGATCTTCAGGTCCGCGTCGTCCCGCGGGTCGGCGGCCACCACCAGGCGGGCCGAGGCGGTGTCGGCGGGCAGACCGGGCAGTACCTGGGTGGGTGCGGGATCGGCCGAGACGGGCACCCAGTCGGCGCCCTTGTTTCCGTCGGCGGCGTGCAGGGCGGCGCCGATCCGGCCGCTGCGGGCGACCACGTGCACGGCGAGGTCGGTGATCTTGTCCTTGACCAGGGTGGAGAGCAGCACGGCCTGCGAGGTGCCGGGGGCGAGGGTGATGCCGTTCGCGGCGTCGTTCTCGATCGGGCCCTTGTCGCCGCTCAGCTTGAGGTCGACCACGGCGGCGGTCGACTCGGCGTTGGTCAGGCTGACGTAGTCCGTACGGTCCCCGGCGGTGCTGGCCCCGGCGAACCAGAAGCTCGTACCGGCGGTGGCGCAGGTGACGCCGGACATGCCGAGGCCGCGCTGGTCGGTGACGGTGGTGGTCTGGCTGACGGTGAAGCCGGGCGCGTAGCCGCCGCTGGCGACGGCGGCCGAGCCAGGCGCGTTGTCGCCGTTGGCGGCGGGGGCGGTCGCCGGGACGCCGGGCTTGGTCAGCGACAGCCGGGCGTCGGCGGGCGGCGCGGCCGGGTCGGGGGCGGTGGCCGAGGGGGCCGGCGCCGCCGCGGCGCCGGCCGGTGCCGAGGGAGCCGTGGTGGGGGCGGCCGGCGGCGGGATGACGTCGCTGACCGAGCCGGTGCCGCCGGCGGCCTTGGCACCGGGCGGGGCGAAGGCGGTCAGCGCGGTGGAACCGGTCAGCCCCTGGATCGGCTGGGGGCAGACCAGAGCCGTGCGCTCGACCTCGGCCGTGGTGGCGGCGCCGGCCGCGTCCACGCCCGGGGCGGTGGCCGGCGGGCGCAGCTCGGCGATGCCGAGGACGGCGGCGAGTACGACGGCGGCGGCCAGCAGCGACTGGGTGGTCCTGGTGCCGGTCCGGCCCCCGGACGCCGGGTCGGTGGCGGCGGAGGCGGGCTTCTTGAAGGTGGGCTTCTTCATCGCGGGTCAGCTCCCCGATCCGTGGTGGTGCGGGTACTGGCCCGGCCTGTTCGGGTCGTCAGGGTGGTCCTCGTAGTACGGCTCGCCCTGCGGAGCGCCGGGCGGGTAGGGCGGCGGCTGCTGCTGCTCGCCGGCGGCGTACGGGTCGTAGCCGTACTGCGGCGGCTGCTGGTACGGCTGCTCGTAGCCGCCCTGCTCGTACCCGGCCTGCTCGTACCCGGCCTGCTGGTACTGCTGGCCGTAGCCGTCCTGGCCGCCGTAGGGGGCGGCGGCGGGCTGCTGCTGGGCCGCGTAGGGATCCCAGCCGTACGGGTCGGCCTGCTGGAAGGACTGGTCCTGGTAGGCGACGGCGTACGGCTCGGCGGCGGGCACCGGGCCCGCGCCACGCCCGGGGTCGGCCGGGGCCTCGGTGGGCTGTTGCGGGATCGCACCCGGCCGTACGCCCTCGTACACGCCGCCCTCCTCGCCGGCCTCGTCGGCGCCCTCCCCGCGCTCGGCCATCCGGCGGGCCCGGCGGCTGCCGGGGGCGGGGGCCTGCGCCTGGGCGGCGGCGGCCAGCGCGGCGGCGGCGACCACCTCCTCCGGCAGGTCGTCGTCCTTGTGGCTGCGCCGCCCGGGCAGGGCGAGCACCAGGACGGTCACGCCGAGCAGCAGCTGGGCCCAGATCCAGCCGGTGTGGGCCAGGCCGCTCTCGCGCACGACGCTGAGCTTGCCGCCGCCGGCCGGGAGCTTGAAGCCCTGCGCCCAGCCGTCCACGGTGGTCGGCTCCAGGGCGGTGCCGTCCAGGGCGGCCTGCCACTGGGGGCCGGCCTGCTCGGCCAGGCGCAGCACCCGGCCCTCGGGGCCGGCCGGGACGGTGGTGTCGAGGTCGCGCTCGCCGGAGCGGACGGCCACCGGGCGGGTGCCCGGGGCGGTGATCACCGCCCGGGTCGCCGGGACGCCGCTGACCTGCCAGAGGGCGGTGCCGCCGTCCTGGCTGACCTTGGTCAGGCCGGGGGTGGTGTCCAGGACGTCCTTGACCTTGTCGATCATCGGCTGCTCGACCAGCACGTACGCGACGCCGTACGCGGCCAGCGCGCTGGCCTGGTCGGCGCCGGAGCCGGCCAGCAGGCTGCCGACCTGGGCGGTCAGGCCGCCGGCGGCGGCGCCGGAGTCGACGGTGCCCTCGGTCTGGCCGAGGGTCAGGCCGGCGCCGCGCACCAGGGCGTACCGGATGGCGGTGGCGTTCGCGTCGCCGGTGAGGACGAGGGTGCGGGAGCGGTCGGTGCTGCCGGCCTCCTCCGCGATGAAGGCGGGGACCTGGGCGGCGGCGGTGCGCCGCAGCGGGCCGTCAGCTCCGCTGACGGCCCACCAGACGGCGGTGCCCAGCGGCGCGAGCACCGCGGAGGCCACCACCAGGGCGGCGACGGGCTGGCGCCAGCCGAAGGCGATGCCGGCCACGCGGGCGTTGGCGCCGTCGGCGCCGATCGCGGCGGCGGCCAGCAGCGCGATGCCGGTCAGCAGGGTGGCGGGGCCGGCCCAGGCGGGAACGGCGCTGCCGCCGGAGGCGGGGGTGACGCTGGTGCCGGCCACGGCGACGGCGAAGAGCATGCCTGCGCCGGCGGCGCCCCACGCGGCGAGTACGGCGCGGCGGCGGTCGGCGCGCAGCAGGGCCGCGAGCGCGGCGAGCACCACACCGGCCGAGAGCCAGACGGGCGGGACGCCGGAGCCGCCGGGGTTCACCAGGAGCAGGCCGAGCGGGCTCGCCGAAGGCCCGTTGAAGCCGGGCAGGCCGGCCTCCAGCAGCAGCCGCGAGGGGTGCGCGAGCACGTGCAGCGACCACGGCGCGAGCACCAGGACGGGTACGCCGAGCACGACCAGCACCCGCAGGCCGAGCAGCCGCAGGGCCTCCAGGCCGGAGCCGAAGGCGCCGCCACGCAGCACCGCGACGGCCAGCATGGCCAGGCAGAGCGGGACGGCCAGGGCCCAGGCCAGCGGCACGAAGGCGGTGGTGAGGGTGAGCAGCAGGACGGTCATCCAGGCGCTGCGCCAACCTGGCCGGGCGCCCTTGGCGGCGGTCTCGGCGCGGATGCCGAGGCCGGCGGTGATGGCGGCGGCGCGGGCCAGCGGCGGCAGCAGGACGGCGAGGACGGCGGTGCCGATCCGGCCCTGGGCCAGCGCGCCGGTGGCGGCGGGCAGCAGGGCGTAGGTGGCGCTGGCCCAGGCGCGGACGATCTTCGAGTCCAGCAGCGGACGTGAGACCAGGTAGGCGCTGACGGCGGCGAGCGGGATGGCGAGGACGACCAGCAGGGTGACGGCGAGGTCGGCGTGGTCGAACAGCAGCCAGGACAGCACCGAGAGCACCGCGAGGTACGGCGGTGCGGTGGCGGTCGAGCCGGTCCCGACGGGGTGCCAGGCGTCGGCGTACATGCCCCACAGGCCTGACGCGCCGTCGGCGGCGGGCAGCAGCGCGCCGCCGAGCAGGTCGCCGGAGCCGAACAGGGAGCGGCAGGCGAGGAGCGCGAAGACCAGCAGGGCGGCGAAGAGCACCGGCGCGGGGCGCCGGGCGAGCTTCTTGATCAGCGCGAACTGCTCGACGACCAGGTCCTCGGAGTCCTCGTCACCGGGCCCGGCCTCGACCGAGCCGTGCCGGCCGGCGCCGGAGTCGTCGGTACCGCCGATGCCGAGTGAGCTGATCGCACCCTCGACGGCGAGGCGGGCGGTGGCGCCGGGCGCGGGGAAGAGCGTGCGGTCGTCGAGCGGGTCGACGGACCTGGTCCTGGCGCGGCGCTTGCGCGCGAGGAGCAGTCTGGGCAGCCGGATCAGCTCGTGGCCCAGGCCCGCCAGCTCGTCGAAGGCCTGCTTGGGGTCCTTGCCGACGAGGTTGGTGAGCACCCGCAGCAGGGTGCCGAGGATGAGCCGGAGCAGGACGTACGGGAGGACCAGGCCCTTGGAGTTGGCGAGCAGGGTGTAGACGGCCCCCGCCTTGTCGACCCGGTGCGGGTGGGCCGAGGCGCAGTCGATGGCGCGGCGTTCGCGGCTGGCGGCCTCGGCGTGCCGCAGTACGGCGTCCGGGGCGATCACCACGCGGTGGCCGGCCGCGTTGACGCGCCAGCAGAAGTCGGTGTCGTCGCGCATCAGCGGCAGCGCGCGGTCGAAGCCGCCGAGCTCCTCGAAGACGTCGCGGCGCACCAGCATGCCGGCGCTGGAGACGGCGAGGACGGGGCGGACCTGGTCGCGCTGGCCCTGGTCCTGCTCGCGGCGGTCCAGGCCGGTCCAGCGGCGCCCGGAGCGGGCGATGCTGACGCCGACCTCCAGCAGCTGGCGCCGGTCGTACCAGCTGCGCAGCTTGGGGCCGATGACGGCGGCGGAGGGGGTGGAGTCGGCGACCTGGATCAGCCGGCGCAGGGCGTCGGTCTGCGGCTCGCAGTCGTCGTGCAGCAGCCAGAGCCACTCCACGGGCTGGGTCTCGCGCGGTCCGCCGCGGCCGAGTTCGTCCTCGGCGCCGAGCGGGTCCCCGAAGTCGTCCCAGCCGCCGGTGACGGGGTCGTACCCGGAGGGGTCCAGGCTGTAGGGGAGGTCGGCGGGGCGCAGCAGTGGGCTGTTGAAGACGGCCTCGGCGACGGCGGTACCGAAGCCGGCGCGGCGGCCGAGCACGATCGGGCCGCTCTCGGGCAGCCAGTCGGCAAGGGTGTCGGCGAGCAGCTGGGGCGAGGTGTCGGTGGAGCCCGTGTCGACGGCGAGGATGCGCTGTACCTGGCGGTCCTGGCCGAGCAGTCCGGCCAGGGCCTGCGGCAGCCAGCGGGCGCCGTCGTGGGAGACGATCACCGCGGTGACCAGGTGACGCGGGTACGCGGGAGGCCTGGCAGCGGAGAAGCCGCTCTGGTGGCTGTAGACAGTCATCGAGTGCGCGGGCCCCAGTTTTCAGTCGATGCAGCCGGTGGTTGAAGCCGGTGGACGGCGGAGGTGCGCGGTGCCGTCCGGTCACGCCGTTGGTACGGGGGCGGGCGGCGGTGCGCTGGCCGGGTGCGCAGCACCCGGATGGCGCACCACACTAACGGCTCCGGGTGGCGGAGATGTTCGCGGAGTCGGTGCAGGAGTTGTCGAGGGTTCCCCGCCGGGGCGCGCCGCGGCGTCCGCCCGGGGGGCCACCGGGCGCGGGCACCTGGGCGGGCGCACGGGAGAGCGGGCGCCGCGGAGAGCAGGCGCCAGGGAGGTGCGGGGGAACGGGTGCCGGGGAAAGCGAAAGCGCCCCACCGTCTGGTGAGGCGCCGGCACGGGCAGATGTGGTCGTCGGCTGCCGCGGTCTGCGCGGGGCGGCCGACGCCGGGTCAGTGGACGACCGGGATCAGACGGCGCTCTTCTTGAGCCGCCGGCGCTCACGCTCGGAGAGGCCGCCCCAGATCCCGAACCGCTCGTCGTTGGCGAGGGCGTACTCCAGGCACTCGGAGCGGACCTCGCAGGCGAGGCAAACCTTCTTGGCCTCGCGGGTGGAGCCGCCCTTCTCGGGGAAGAAGGACTCCGGGTCGGTCTGGGCGCACAGCGCGCGCTCCTGCCAACCGAGTTCCTCTTCCTCCTCCTCGATGCCGTCACCGATCAACAGCTCAAAGAGCTCGCTCATGTGGCGCGCCTCCTCTGCCCCTTTTGGCGTCCCCGTGGTTGCCGCTGCTGATGCGGCTGAACGACACGAGTGAAATTACAGTTGCGTCACTCTGGCCTAGTCAAGCCGAGCTCTGGTATTGGGCCGAGGATTCACTCCCTGGCACCAAGCTGTTACGAATAGTGTACATATCCGGACATTCCGGACTTTGCAGCTCGCGGGTGGACGAACCATCCACAACCGCCCGCCCACTGACCTGCAGTCAACAGGGGCGCAGCCGATCTTGACCACCCCCCGAGAGAGGGGACGCCGAGCGGCCCGGCAAGGTTGCCGGCCGGACGGAACCGGTCATCGCCCTGCCTTCCCGGCGATCTTCACATCAAAACCTAGAGGGTGATTTATCACCCCATCCGGTGATTCATGGCCCCTGAGCCCCGAATGTCCCAGTGATCGAGTTGACACGGCTCCTCCCGTTGCGGTCTCCTTGCACGCATGTCAGAGTTCGCCGCCCGCCGGAGCCGCCAGACCGCGCTCCGCCGTGCCGCGAGCTCTTCTCTCTGTTGTCGCCTCTGTTCCTGCTGTATCTAGGCGCACGCGTCCCACCGCGCGCCGCCCAGGAACCACAGAGGCCGCCCGCGCTCCCGCCCCAGGACATCCGCGGACCCGGCTGATCCCTTCCGAACCAGCCGTCTCCGAGGACACGCCCATGCGTATGACCCGCATCCGCCAGCGCAACCGCGATCGCACCAAACTCGCCCGCCGAGCCCTCGCCACCTCCCCGGCCGCCCGGCCCCGTACCGCCGAGGCCCCGATCGCCCGGCCGCGGTGGGCCGACGGCCTGAGCGACGTCTCCATCGCCGGCGACCCGCTGGCCTTCCCGCACCTGGGCCGCACCGACCTGCCCGCCCACCCCACCACCGTCGCCGGCCACGCCCGGCTGGTCCGCGAGATCGCCGCCGACCGCGCCCGGTGGGAACCGCTGGTCCGCTTCGACGCCCTCACCCGCTGGTACGCCCGGCTGGAGACCGGCCCCGGGTACGAGGTCTGGCTGCTCAGCTGGCTGCCCGGCCAGTCCACCGGCTTCCATGACCACGGCGACTCCTCCGGTGTCATGACCGTCGTCCAGGGCGAGCTGGTCGAGCGCTCGCTCACCGCGGCCGGCGACGGCGCGCGCACCCTGCGCCCGGGCGGGCGGCGGGTGTTCTCCTCCGGGTACCTGCACGAGGTGGTCAACGCCTCGCTGGAGCCCGCCGTCTCGATCCACCTCTACACGCCCGGCCTGACCGAGATGACCCAGTACGCCGCCGCGCAGCCCGAGCAGCAGGCGCAGCCGCAGGCCTCGGCCCTGGCCGAGCGCCGCGCCGCCGCGCAGTCCGCGGCACACTGACGCCTCGTCCGGCTCTGGCAGGATGGGCGCATGCGCATCGTGGCACTGGCAGGCGGGATCGGCGGAGCGCGCTTCCTGCGCGGCCTCAAGGACGTCGTCTCCCCGGAGGACGAGATCACCGTCATCGGCAACACCGGTGACGACATCCACCTCTTCGGGCTGAAGGTCTGCCCCGACCTGGACACCGTGATGTACACCCTCGGCGGCGGCATCCACGAGGAGCAGGGCTGGGGCCGGGCCGACGAGACCTGGTCGATCAAGGCGGAGATGAAGGAGTACGGCGTCGGCCCCGAGTGGTTCGGGCTCGGCGACCGCGACTTCGCCACCCACCTGGTACGCAGCCAGATGCTCACCGCCGGCTACTCGCTCAGCCAGGTCACCGAGGCGCTCTGCGTCCGCTGGCAGCCGGGCGTGCGACTGCTGCCGATGAGCGACGACCGGGTGGAGACCCACGTCAGGATCACCGACGCGGACGGCACCCGGGCGATCCACTTCCAGGAGTACTGGGTCCGGCTGCACGCCGCCGTCGACGCCGAGGCGATCATCCCGGTCGGCGCCGACACGGCCAAGCCCGCGCCGGGCGTGCTGGAGGCCATCGCGGCCGCCGACGTGATCCTGCTGCCGCCGTCCAACCCGGTCGTCAGCATCGGCACCATCCTCGCGGTGCCCGGCATCCGGCAGGCCGTCAGCCAGGCGTCCGCACCCGTGGTCGGGCTCTCCCCGATCATCGGCGGCGCGCCGGTGCGGGGGATGGCCGACAAGGTGCTCGCCGCCGTGGGCGTCGAGGCCACGGCGGACGCCGTCGCGCTGAACTACGGCGGCAGGGCCGCGCAGCGGGCAGGCTCCGACGAGGGTGGGGCCGGGCGGGCGGCGGGCCTGCTGGACGGCTGGCTGGTGGACACCGCCGACCAGGACGCGGTCGCGGCCGTCGAGGCGGCCGGGATCCGCTGCAGGGCCGTGCCGCTGCTGATGACCGACGCCGAGGCGACGGCGGCGATGGCCCGCGCGGCGCTGGAGCTCGCCGAGCAGGTCCGGGTATGAGCCTGCACGTCCTGCCGGTCACGGGCCTGCCGGAGATCGAGTCCGGCAGCGACCTCGCCGAGCTGATCGCCAAGGCCGGCGAGTTCGAGGACGGCGACATCCTGCTGGTCACCTCGAAGATCGTCAGCAAGGCCGAGGGGCGGCTGCTGCACGCCGCCGACCGCGAGGCCGCGATCGACGCCGAGACGGTCCGGGTGGTCGCCCGGCGCGGGCCCGCCCGGATCGTCGAGAACCGGCACGGCCTGGTGATGGCCGCCGCCGGGGTGGACGCCTCCAACACCGCGCCCGGCACCGTCCTGCTGCTGCCCGAGGACCCGGACGCCTCGGCCCGCGCACTGCGCGCCGCCCTCCAGCAGCGGACCGGCCGCCGGCTGGCCGTCGTCATCACCGACACCTTCGGCCGGCCCTGGCGCCAGGGCCTGACCGACGTGGCGATCGGCGCCGCGGGGCTGGCCGTCCTGGACGACCACCGCGGGCGCACCGACAGCCACGGCAACGAACTCGCACTGACCGTCACCGCGACCGCCGACGAACTCGCCGCCGCCGCGGACCTGGTCAAGGGCAAGGCCACCGGCACACCGGTCGCCGTCGTCCGGGGTCTGGCCGGGCTCGTCACCGCCGAGGACGGCCCCGGCACCCGCCCGCTGATCCGCCCCGCCGCCGACGACATGTTCCGGCTGGGCACCTCCGAGGCGCTGCGCCAGGCCGTCACCCTGCGCCGCACCATCCGCGCCTTCACGGGCGAACCGGTCGATCCCGCGGCCGTCCGCCGGGCGGTGGCCGCCGCCGTCACCGCGCCCGCGCCGCACCACACCACGCCCTGGCGCTTCGTCCTGCTGGAGACGCCCGAGGTCCGCACCCGGCTGCTGGACGCCATGCTCGCCGCCTGGCAGCGTGATCTGCGCGAACTCGACGGCTGGGACGAAGCGAAGATCGCCCGCCGCACGGCCCGCGGCAACGTCCTGCGCGACGCCCCGTACCTGGTCGTCCCCTGCCTGGTGATGGACGGCTCGCACGACTACCCGGACGAGCGCCGGGCCGCCGCCGAACGCGAGATGTTCACCGTCGCCATCGGCGCCGCGGTGGAGAACCTGCTGGTCACCCTCACCGGCGAGGGCTACGGCTCGGCCTGGGTCTCCTCCACCATGTTCTGCCGCGACACCGTCCGCGCCGTCCTCGACCTGCCCGCCGGCTGGGACCCGATGGGCGCCATCGCCGTCGGCCGCCCCGCCGAACCCCCGCGCGAGCGCCCGGCCCGCACCGCCGACACCTTCATCACCGTCCGCTGAACGCCCCGGGGTACGCGGCGGGTGGTCAGCGCCCGCGGCGGACGTCCGCTTCTTGACGTCCGCTTCTTGACGTCCGGCCCGATCGCGTACGGATCCATCGGCGTGGGTTCAGCGCCGCCGGTGGTCGTTCGGGGCCAGGCGGGGGCCGTAGCGGGGCGCATGGCCGGAGGTGGCGAGCAGCAGGCGGCAGACGCGGTGGCGCTGCGGGCGGTAGGGCTCCAGCAGGGCGAGCATCTGGGCGTCGTCGCTGCGCGGGCGGCCGGCCAGCGCCCAGCCGACCAGGTTGGGCAGGTGGTAGTCGCCCACCGACACCGCGTCCGGGTCACCGTTGCTGCGCTGCAGGGTCTCGGCGGCCGTCCAGATGCCGACGCCCGGGACCGAGGTCAGCCGGGCGAAGGCGGCCTCGTGGTCCAGCGCGGCGGCCTCCTCCAGGCGGGGGGCCAGCCGCGCCGCCCGGACGACGGCCGCCGAGCGCCGCGGGTCCACCCCCGCGCGGTGCCACTCCCAGCTGGGCACCATCGACCAGTCCCGCGCGGACGGCGCCACCCGCATTCCCTCGGCCGGCCCCGGGGCGGGCGCCCCGAAGTCGCGCAGCAGCACCCGCCAGGCCCGGTACGCCTCGTCGGTGGTGACCTTCTGCTCCAGGATCGCCGGCACCAGTGACTCCATCACCAGGCCGGTCCGGCCCAGCCGCACGCCCGCGGTGCGCCGCTGCGCCTCGCGCAGCGCCCCCGGCGGCAGCACCAGCGCGCCCGGGTCGTCCTCCGCACCGAGCAGTACGGGCAGTCGCTCCAGCAGCCAGTCGGCGCCCGGCCCCCAGGCGGACGCCTCGATCTCGCCCTCGGCCGGGCGCGCGAGCACCCGCAGCGTCCCGATCCCGCCCGGCGTGCGCGAGCAGCGCCAGAGGGCGCCGTCGCCGGTCGTCCGGTAGGAGGGGTCGCCCGGCCCGCGGCGCAGCGGCAGCAGGGTGCGGGCCAGGTCGAGCGGGAAGCCGGGCCGCCAGCGCCGTACCGCCTCGCCCGCCACCGCCACGCACCTCCTGCGCCGTACCGCCCCGCCTCCGCTGTACCGTCCAGCCCGGGTCGCCGACCATGGACATATGAACGATACGCGGCTACCGGAGCTCTCCACCGCCGACGAGGGCGCGGTGCGCGCGCTCTACCACCGGGTGCTGGAGGGCTGGAACGCACGCGACGGCTCGGCCTTCGCCGGGCCGTTCGCCGAGGACGGGGTGGTGATCGGCTTCGACGGGAGCCGGTACGCGGGCAGGTCGGCGATCGCCGCCGAGCTGAGCCGGATCTTCGCCGCCCACGAGACCCCCGAGTACGTGGCCAAGGTCAGGCACGTACGCCCGCTGGCCCCGGGGGTGGCACTGCTGGAGGCGGTGGCGGGCCTGGTGTCGGACGACAGCGCGGACCTCGATCCGACGCTCAACGCCCTGCAGACGGTGGTCGGTGTCAACCACGGCGCCGGCTGGCGGATCGCCCTGCTGCAGAACACCCCCGCCCAGTACCACGGGCGCCCGGAGGTGGCCGAGGCCCTGACGCAGGAGCTGCGCGCCCTGCTGAGCCGGGCCCCCGGGCCGGCCGCCTGATCGCGGCCGGCCCCGCCGCGTTCAGCTGCGGCCCTGCAGGTGTGCCGCCCAGACGCGGATGTCCCCCAGGCGGGCGTAGAGCGCGCTGCCCGGGCACTCGGTGGCGAAGCCGTCCCGGTGTCCCGAGATGGTGTTGAAGGTGACGGTGGTGCCGGCGGGGTAGCGGCTGCCGGAGGAGCCGGAGACCAGGGTGGTCTCACCGCCGGCGTCCTGGCCGGTCAGGCCGAGCTTCCAGGCCGCGATCTTGGAGACCCCGTCCGCCAGCGGCTGCGGCACCGTCCCGGAGATGAACGTGCCGAGCGCGGCGACGCCCGCGGAGTTGGTGTTGAAGCCCAGGGTGTGGGCGCCGAGCACCGGGTTGGCGACGCCGCCGGCCCGGCCCTCGTAGATGGTGCCGCACTTGTCGACCAGGAAGTTGTAGCCGATGTCGCGCCAGCCGTTGGTTTTGACGTGGTAGGTGTAGATCGACCTGATCATGGCCGGTGAGTCGCTGCACGCGTAGTCGTTGGTGGTGTCGGTGTGGTGGACGAAGACGGCCTTCACCTGACCGGTGTAGACGTAGCCGGGCTCGCGGATCGACTCGTCGGCGCCCCAGCCCGAACGGGTGACGATGCCCGGCCGGGGGGCCTCGTTGTCGGCCGGGGTGCCGCTCTCGGCGGGCAGATCGCGCGGGGCACCCGCGGCGACGCCCGTGCCCGGGTCGACCAGCTCGGCGCGCAGCCCGGCGGGCAGGGCGCCGCGGCCGGGGGTGACCTTGACGGCCACGCCGTCGCTGGGCCCGGTCCACAGCGGGGCGGTTGCGCCCCGGGTGCCGGGGCCGGTGTGTTCGGCCGCCTCGGGGTCGGGAGCGTCGTCGTTGTCGGCGGAGAGCTGGTGCCAGTCGCTCCACACGCCGGTGGCGGCGTCACGGGTGCGGACCTGGACCACGCCGCCGTCCAGGTCGGCGCGGGGGTCGTCCCAGCTGACGCCGACGAGGGTGAACGAGCCGGTGGTCCGCGGCTCCAGGGTGCGTTCGCCGGTCGCGGAGCGCTGCTGCGAGGTGCCGATGGCGATGGTCGTCACGCCGCCGGCTCCCGTCGATATCGCATGCCGCGCCGTCAGGTCGGCCCCCGCGCCGGAGGCGGCGGGTTGAAGGATCAGGGCGGCGGTCGAGGCAGCCCCGAGGACGGTCAGAATCGAGAAGTCCATAAATGGGATATTGGCGGCAAATCAATTGTGACGCCACGCCAGGCGCAGTCGGCCGACACCCGCCGGACACCCCTCCCGGTGGCCACCCCCGAGGCCGTAGGCTGGGGCGCACCATGACTGCGCCATTCGCTGCCGATGCCCGCACCCCCGTCGAGCTGCTGCACGCATACCTGCGAGGCGGCACTCCCGCTGCGGACCCCTCACTCCCGCTGGTGACCTTCTACGACGACGCGACCGGCGAGAGAGTCGAGCTCTCCGCCCGGACCTTCGACAACTGGGTCGCCAAGACCGCCAACCTGCTCCAGGACGAGCTCAACGCGGGGCCCGACGACCGGGCCGCCCTACTGCTCCCGGCCCACTGGCAGAGCGCCGTCTGGCTGCTCGCCTGCTGGTCCGTCGGAGTGACGGCCGCCCCCGGCGGCGACCCGGCCGAGGCCGACCTGGTGGTCAGCGGGCCGGACGGGCTGGAGGCCGCACAGGCCTGCTCCGGCGAACGGGTGGCGCTCGCGCTGCGCCCGCTCGGCGGCCGCTTCCCGCAGCGCCCGGACGGCTTCCTGGACTACGCCGCCGAGGTGCCCGGCCAGGGCGACCGCTTCGCGCCGTACTCCCCCGTCGCGCCGGACGCACCCGCGCTGGAGACCGAGGTGGACGGCCTGCCGCTGAAGCTGACCGGTGAGCAGACCGTCCAGCTGGCCCGCGAGGGCGCCGTACGGCTCGGCCTGTCGACCGGCGACCGGGTGCTCTCCACGCTCTCGTACGAGGACTGGGCCGGACTGGAGGCCGGGCTGCTGGCCCCGCTGGCGGCGGGCGCCTCGGTGGTGCTGTGCCGCAACTCCGACTCGCTGACGGCCACTCAGTGGGAGAAGCGGCTGGAGTCCGAACGGGTGACTCTGCGCCTGGGGTGACCCCGGCGGCCCGGCCGGGCGGGTAGGGATCCCTGCCATGGCCGAGGACGATGACACCCGGAACTCCCCGACTGAGCGCACTCCCCCGACCAGCCAGGACGACACCCCGACCACCCAGGACCCCCCGGGCGGGCACGGCCCGCCCGGGGACACTGCGACCAGGACCGGGCGAAGGCGCCGGCGGTGGCTGCCGATCACCGCCGGCGCCCTCGCCGTCCTCCTGCTCACCTGCGGTGCGCTGCTGTGGATCGCGTACCGCAAGCTCGACGGCAACATCGAGACGGACACCGCCACCGACCGGCTGCTGGCCCGCCTGGAGGCCGACCGGCCCAGCCGTACGGCGGGCGCGCAGGGCGTCGAGAACATCCTGCTGATCGGCAGCGACGACCGGACGGGTGCCAACACCGGTTACGGCGTGGCCGGCGGCCAGCGCTCCGACACCACGATCCTGCTGCACATCGCGGCGGACCGACGGCACGCGACCGCGGTGAGCATCCCCCGCGATGTGATGGTCAGCGTGCCGGTCTGCGAGCTGCCGGACGGCACCCGTACCAAGCCCCGGCTGGTCCAGTTCAACTCGGCGTTCGAGACCGGCGGCGCCTCCTGCGCGATCCGCACCGTGGAACAGCTCACCGGCATCCGGATCGACCATCACATGATCCTGGACTTCTCCGGCTTCAAGGCGATGGTGGACGCCGTCGACGGGGTGGAGGTCTGCGTCCCGAACGCGATCCACGACCGGGACGCCAAGCTCGACCTGCCCGCCGGGCGGCAGATCCTGCACGGGGAGCAGGCCCTGGGCTACGTCCGGGCCCGGGAGAGCCTGGGCGACGGCAGCGACACCCAGCGGATGGGGCGTCAGCAGCAGTTCCTGGCCTCGCTGATCCGCAAGGTGCAGTCGCAGGGCGTCCTGCTCAACCCGACCAAGCTGTGGCCGGTGCTGGACGCCGCCACCTCCTCGATCAAGGCGGACTCCGGGCTGTCCTCACTCGGCTCGCTCTACGACCTCACCCAGGACCTGCGCGCCATGCCGGCCTCCGATGTGGTCTTTCTCACCGCACCCCGCCGCCCGTACCGGCTCGACAACGACCGCGACGAATTCGTACAGCCGCAGACCGCACAGCTGTTCACGGCGCTTCGAATGGACCGGCCGATCGCCGTCCGCGCCCCCGTCGCGCCCCCCGTGAGCCGCCCGGGCTCCGGCCCCGGCCCGAGCCCGGGCGTCGGCGCGGGACGCGGCACCAGCACCCCCGACGGCTCCGCCGACACGGCCGCCGACACCGCCGCATACCGGGTCACACCAGGGCCGACGTCGGTTCCGACCGCCTCGCCGACCTTCGAGGGCCGGACGGCCGACGTGGACGCCTGCGCCGCCCAGTGACCAAGATTTGTGCACATAGCAAGAGCTCCGACAAATCGTCAGCCTGCCGCCGCGTAATCCCCGAATGGGTAAGCGGGTTGACGCTCGGATGCCATTCCACGGGAATTGCCAGGGCTTTGTCCGAATTGCCCGGAGTAAAGGGATGGCCGCGATCACAGTACGGTCAATGCCCCCGCCGGGCTCGTCTAGGGTGTCCGGGTCGGCCGCAATCCGCGCGCCGCCCCGACACCGGCCGGACGGAGGCAACCCGTGCAGGACACCCCGCAGGAGGTCGACCCCGCCGACCAGTGGGTGCTCGACCCGGACACCGGGCAGTACCGCCTCGACCTCGGCAGGACCGTACCCGACCCCCGCCGCGCGCCCGCCGGGCCGGTACCGGCCGCCGGGCCCTCCGCTCCCGTACCGGGTGGTGGACGTGCCGCCCGGCGCCGCGGCGCGCCCGCCGGGCGGGGCCGGCGGCGGGCGCTGAAGTGGACGGCGGGCGTGGGCGCGCTGGTCCTGGTCGCCGGCTGCGGCGGGGCGTTGTACGCGTACCAGCACTTCAACAGCAACATCACGGCCGTCAAGGTGCAGCTGGGCAGCGAGTCGGAGCGTCCGCAGCCCGCCGGGGACGCGCTGAACATCCTGGTGCTCGGCACCGACAGCCGGGAGGGCCTGGGCAGCTCGTACGGCGACGAGGGCAGCACCGGGCACGCCGACACCACGCTGCTGTTCCACATCGCCAAGGACCGCAGCAACGCGACGGTGATCAGCATCCCGCGCGATCTGATGGTGCCGATTCCCGAGTGCCAGAGCGGCCGGAAGACGATCCCGGGCGAGGCCCGCGCGATGTTCAACACCAGCCTCGGCCAGGACGGCCGCGACGCCGGCTGCAGCTGGAAGACCGTCGAGAAGGTGACGGGCATTCGGATCGACCACTTCGTGATGGTCAACTTCGAGGCGGTCAAGAGCCTGTCCACCGCGGTCGGCGGGGTGGAGGTGTGCGCCGCCAAGGACATCAACGACCCCGACTCGCATCTGCGGATGACCCGCGGCAAGCACGTCGTCCAGGGTGACGAGGCACTGGCCTTCGTCCGCACCCGGCACGCCGTCGGCCTCGGCGGCGACCTGACCCGCATCCCGCTCCAGCAGCAGTTCATCAGCTCGATGATCCGCAAGATGAAGAGCGGCGACACCCTGACCAGCCCGACCAAGGTGTGGAACCTCGCCGACGCCGCCACCAAGGCGCTCACCGTCGACTCGGGCCTCAACAGCGTGGACAAGCTGAAGGACCTCGCGCTGGACATCAGCAAGGTGGACACCAAGAACATCACCTTCGCGACCGTCCCGGTGCTCGACGACCCCAGGGACGAGAACCGGCTGGTGCTCAAGCAGCCCGACGCCGGACAGGTGTTCTCGCTGATCGCCGCCGACCGCTCGCTCACCGACTCCCCCGAGCCGGCCGCCGGCTCGGGGGAGCCGACGGGCGCGCCCTCCGCCGGCGCCCCGTCCGCGGCGCCTTCGGCCGCGTCGTCGACTGCACCGTCGGCCGCCGCCGTGGACGCCAAGGACATCCGGGTCACCGTCCGCAACGGCAGCGGGGCCCCCGGGCAGGCCCAGAAGACCGTGGACCGGCTCCAGGCGCAGGGCTTCACCCGGGCCGCCACCGCCGCCAACGCGCCGGCCACCGCCACCAGCACGCTCTCCTACCCGGCCGGCCGGGCCGAGCAGGCGGCCGCGCTGGCCGGCGCTCTGGGGCTGCCGGCCGGCGCGATCAAGCAGGACGCCCGGGCCGGGGCCAAGGACCCTCTGGTCCTGGTGCTCGGCTCGGACGCACCGACCGCCGGCGCCTCCTCCTCCACACCGGCGGTCACGGCCGCGGAGGCGCCCAAGGACCTCCAGCGGGTCCAGGCGGACGACACCGACATCTGCGCCAAGTGACTGGTACCCGGCAGTGCTGATCATGCGACACGGCTGACGCGCACCGGGCCGGGGGCCCTGGGCCGGGCCGGGTGGCCGCTCACCGGCTGGGCGTCAGCACCCCGTCCTGTTCCAGGTACTCCTCCCCGGTGCGGGGACAGCACCAGCGCCCCTCCCCGGCCGGGATCAGCGGTTCACCGGCCCGGCCCACCCACCTGATCCGCCTGGCCGGCACCCCTGCGACCAGCGCGAAGTCCGGTACGTCGCGGTGCACCACCGCACCGGCCGCCACCAGCGCCCAGCGGCCGACCGTCACCCCGGCGACCAGCACCGCCCGCCCGCCGATCGAGCAGCCGTGACGCAGCGTCACCCCCCTGGCGTGCCAGTCGCCGCCGCGCTTGAGCCTGCCGTCGACGTCGACCGACCGGGGGTAGAGGTCGTTGGTGAGCACCGCGGCGGGGCCGACGAAGACACCGTCCTCGATCACGGCGGGCTCGTAGACCAGGGCGTGGTTCTGCAGTTTGACGCGGTCCCCGATCCGGACGCCGGGCCCGACGTAGGCGCCGCGGCCGATGACGCACTCGGAGCCGATCACCGCGTCCTCGCGCACCTGGGCCAGGTGCCAGACCGTGCTGCCCGCACCGATGCTCGCCCGCGCGTCGACGTCCGCGCTCGACTCGACACGTGCGCTCCGCCCGTCCTGCGGCCCGTCGGTCGGCTCGCCCCGCCCGTCCCGTCCGCCCTCGGCTGTCCCCATGGGCCAGAAGATAGCGCCCGGCCGGCCGGCCCGGCCGGGAAACGGCGAACCCCCTCCCGGGCGGGGAGGGGGTTCGGCGCTCGGTGGTTCGCGGGTCGCCCGGGGCGTACGCGGGCGGCCTCGGCCGACCTCGGCCAACGGCCGGCCTTGGTCAGCCGGCGTGGGTCAGCCCGACTCGCCCACCGGGCTCAGCCGCGCCGGCGAGCTGCTGCCGATCACCTTGCGGGCCAGCGAGCGAGGGGAGGTGAGGAAGCCGAAGCCCCAGCTGAGATGCATGGTGGCGAAGGCCACCGGCAGCTGGGCGCGGGCCTTGAGGGACAGGCCGCGACCCTCGACCACCGCTCCGCCGAGGATGCCGAGCAGGTACGCGGCCGGCAGCGCCAGGAAGGCCGGGTGGACGGCGCTGAGCGCCAGGCCCAGCAGCACGGCCAGGAAGGCGGTCGGCGGGGCGAGGTAGCGCAGGTTGACCGAGCCCCGGTGGTAGCGGGTCACCACCCGGCGCCAGCGGCCGTAGTCCTTGTACTGCTTGGCCAGCGCCCGCACGCTCGGGCGGGGGCGGTAGGTGACGCGCAGCTGGGGGGTGAACCAGATCAGGCCGCCGTCCTGGCGGATGCGGTAGTTCAGCTCCCAGTCCTGGGCGCGGACGAACTCCTCGTTGTAGCCGCCGAGGCGCTCCAGCACCTCGCGGCGGAAGACCCCGAGGTAGACGGTGTCCGCCGGGCCGGCCAGGCCTCCGGTGTGGAAGGCCGCGTTGCCGACACCGATCTTGGAGGTCATGGCGGCGGCGACCGCCTTCTCCCACTCGGTCTCGCCCTCGGCGTACATGATGCCGCCGACGTTGGCCGCCTCCATCTCGCCGAGCAGCCGGACGGCGGTGGTGATGTAGCCCGGGGTCAGCAGGCCGTGCCCGTCGACGCGCACCACTATCGGGTGGCTGGAGCCCCGGATCGCCGCGTTCAGCCCGGCGGGGGTGCGCCCGGTGGGGTTGGGCACCGTACGGACCCGGGGGTCCTCGGCGGCCAACTCTGCGGCGATTTCGGCCGTCCGGTCGGTGGACGGGCCGAGGGCGATCACCACCTCCATCGGGCCGGCGTACTCCTGTTCCAGGATGTGCCGGACCGCGGTACGCAGGTGTCGTTCCTCGTTGAGCACCGGCATGATCACAGAGACCGCCGGCAGCTCCTCAGCAGCCTTGGTGTTCATCGAGGCCAACCGTACCGGTGCGGATGGGCTGCCGTCTTGTCCCGGTCTGGGTACCTCCCCGAACCCTCCACCGGAGGAACGTTTCGGCGGTCCGGGGTCACCGTACCCGTCGGGCCCGGCGTGCCCTCACCCGGCCCGGCCATCGGCGGCCCTACCATCCAGAGGATGCCCCTCCGCCCGAGCTCCGCAGCCGCCGAGCCCCGCCACCGCTGGGCCCGCCGGCTGGCCGGCGGCTTCGCGTTCGCCGTCCTCGCCACCTCGGGCGGCGGCTGGGCGGCACTGAACGGGCTGGGCCGCTCGATCGACCGGGTGGACGCGTTCAGCGGGGACCACGCCCGGCCGGCGGAGGACGGCGCGAGCACCTTCCTGGTGGTAGGCACCGACGACCGCGAGGGCATCCCGGAGCACACCCTGAAGGACGTGCTGCACGCGGGCGGCGAGTCCTGCCACTGCACCGACACCATGATGATCGTCCAACTCGCCGGCGACGGCGGCCGGGCCACCGTGATCAGCATCCCGCGCGACTCCTACGTGGACATCCCCGCCCACTGGGACGAGGTGACCCGCCGGCAGGTCCCGGCCGGCAAGGGCAAGATCAACGCGGCGTACGGCATGGGCGGCGCCCCGCTGGCGGTGCGCACGGTCGAGCAGAACACCGGCCTGCGGATCGACCACTACCTCCAGATCAACTTCCAGAGCTTCGTCTCCACCGTCGACGCCCTCGGCGGCGTCCAGGTCTGCACCGCCAAACCGCTGAAGGACGACTACGCGGGCCTCGACCTGCCCGCCGGGACCAGCACCCTGGACGGCGTGGCGGCGCTGAAGTACGTCCGGGCCCGGCATCTGGACGGCAGCGCCGACCTCGGCCGGATGCACCGCCAGCAGAGGTTCCTCGCCCAGCTGCTGCACCAGGCCACCACGGCCGGCACCCTGCTCAACCCGGTCAAGCTAGCCCGGGTGACCGACAGCGTGCTCAGCTCGGTCAAGGCCGACCAGGAGGTCACCGCGGACGAGCTGCTGGCCCTGGCGAGCCGGATGAAGGAGCTCTCGGGCGGCGACGCCGAGTTCGCCACCGTGCCGCTGGCCGACGTGGACAAGCCGGTGGCCGGCTGGGGATCCACGGTGGTCTGGGACAAGGCCGGCGCCCGTGCCCTCTTCGACGCCGTACGGGCGGGCCGGCCGCTCACCGGGCCGGCGGCGGGCGGTTCGCCCTCCGCAGCCGCGGCGGAGACGAGCGCGCCGGGGACGGCGGGGGCGAGCGGGCCGGCCGTCGCGCCCGGGCGGATCCGCGTCCAGGTGCTGAACGGCTCCGGGGCGGCCGGCCTCGGCGCCCGGGTGGACGGCGACCTGCGCCGGGCCGGCTTCGCGACCACCGGCACAATCGCCAACGCGAGCGGCCCGGTGGCCGCCCGGACGGTGGTGCGCTACGACCCGCGCTGGGACCAGTCGGCCAGGACGCTGGCCCTCGCACTGCCCGGCGCCGAACTCAACCCCGTCCCCGGCCTCGGCGGGACCCTCCAGGTCGTCGTGGGCGGGGACTACCAGGGCCTGGCCTCCCTCCCCGCCGTGGCGCCCTCCGCCGCGGCGGCCGCCCCGTCACCCGCCGCCTCCCCCTTCGCCTCCCCCTCGACCGCGCCGACCGCCTCGACCGCCGCCGAGATCGGCTGCCCCTGACCGCTCGGTCACGCCCGGCGGGACCCGGGCGTGACCGGGCGTCGCGAGCCCGGCCTGCGTGGCAGGGCGGTCAGCCGAAGAAGTGCGCCACGACGAAGACCACGTACCCCGTCAGCGCCAGCCGGTTGAGCAGCAGCTGGGGGCTGGCCAGGCTGTCCCGGCGCTCCGCCACCGGCCGCCGCCCCGGCAGTTGGGCCGCCGTGCCGATGGCCGCGGCCGCCGCCGCGGGGTCGTACGGACCGCCGAGGTGGCGGCTGAGCAGGCGGGCCGGCCGGCTGCCGATCTGCAGTTCGCGGCCGTCGGTGAGCTGTACCACCAGCCGGTGCCGGTGCACGGCCGCCGCGTTCACCCGCTGCCAGGGCACCCGGCGGCTGCTCAGCGCCGAGACCACGGCGACCCCGGCAGCGTCCACCTCGGCCTGCCAGCCGAGCGCCCCCGCCATGCCCAGGAAGGCGGGTATGCCGATCAGCAGCGGCTGGAGCAGGCCGCGCCACCAGGAGTCCGTCCCCACCAGCTGCACGGCCAGCGCCAGCAGCACCGCCACCAGCGGCCCGGCGGCGAGCCGCAGCGGCAGCGGCATCTCCCAGCGCTGCGCGGGGATCGGCGGGCCGTCCGCGGGCTGCTCCGCGACGGTCTGCGCGGTCAGGGCGGCGACGGCGAGCTCGTCCTCCAGGTACCGGCCGCGGCGGCCGCCGTGCTGCGGCATGACGGCGCGCTCGCGGCAGACCGCGGCGACCCACCCGGCCGCCGGGTCGTCCGCCAGCAAAGGGGGCCGCACCAGCAGCTGCGCGTGCGGGCCGTCGGGCCCGCCGTAGAGCAGCGCCCGCACCGGCCGGTTGGCCGCCTCCAGGACCTCGGCGGCGGCCTGCGGAGGCACCGCCCGGTCCACCGGAGCGGCGTCCTCGCGCGGCTCGTCCTCGCCCGCCCCGTCGTCCCCGTCCGCTCCTGCGAGCTCCTCGGCGTACAGCTCGCCCTCGTGCACCCACGCGGGGCGGTCGGGGTCGGGACCGATCCAGACGTAGCTCTCCTGCTCGCGCAGCCGCCACAGCGCCGGGTCGCCCTGCGCTGCGGCGTCCACCGGCTTGACCAGCAGATCGCCCTTGCCGTCCGGCTGGACGAGCACGCTCAGGGCCGGCGCGCCGGGCGCCGCGAAGCCCTGGCGGCTGCGTGCCGAGCCGCGGGCGGAGCCGAGCAGCAGTGTCCCGAGCAACGCCAGCAGGGCGCCGCCCAGCACCCAGTCGGTCGGGTTGTAGGGGACCCGCGCCACCTGGACCCAGTCCTCGCCGTCGACCAGCAGCGCCAGGTTCGCCCCGGGCTCGGGCAGCGGGCTCCACGGGATGTCCAGCTCGACGCTGCGCTGCTGGTGCGTGTCCGCCGGCTGGTAGCCGATCCTGGCGGTGGACTCCGCCTCGTCGACGGAGAGCACCACGCCCGGCACGGTGGTGGCCCCGGCCGCCCTGCGGTCGTACTCGTCCTGGCGGGCGAGGCCGACCAGGGCCAGCAGTACGGCGAGGGTGATCAGCAGCCAGCCCAGGATGCGCCGCCCCGGGCGGCGGCTCGGCGCGTCCACCGGGCAGGGCGAGCCGGCGACCGTCCAGGGGTAGGGCACCGCGGGGCCCATCAGGGCGTCGAGCTGTTGTCTGGCCCGGCGCCGGCCGAGTTCGGCGCCGATCAGTACGGCGGCGAGCAGCCCGTGCACGAGCAGCGCCGTCCAGCGGCAGATGTCGTTCTGCGGGCCGTCCGGCAGGTACCAGAGCAGGGTCAGCACGATTGGCGGCACGAGGGCGACCAGGCGGGGTCTGGCGAGCAGCAGGATCGCCTCGGCGATCACCGCGTAGGTGGCCAGCGCGCTGCCCCAGGACACCGGGCAGGGCCGGTCGGGGGCACAGATCGTCGCGGCGGGCTCCAGCGCGCCGGCGAGCAGGAAGAACGCCACCGGCACGAGGGCCGGCCACCGGCCGTCAAGTACCCAGACGGTACGGGCGGCGCGCCAGCCGGTGGCGGCCGCGGCGGTGAGCGGCGGTGCGGCGGGCAGGGGCGGTGAGTCCTGGCTGGGCATCCCGCGATGATCTCAGCCGCCGCCGCGCGCCTGGCGGGCGGGCGGCGGCGTCCGCCCGCCGGGGACGGGGTGGGGATGAGGATGGGACGGGGCGGGGACGCGGCGAAGGGGCCGGGTGCGTGTGCACCCGGCCCCTTCGCTCCCCCCGGAAATGCGGTCCGTCAGTCCGTCGCGATCGCCGCGAGGACGTTCATCCGGCCGGCCCGGAAGGCCGGCACCAGGGCGGCGATCAGGCCGATCAGCACGGCGGCGATCATGGTCGCCACGATGGTGCCGGTCGGGACCGCCAGGGTCTGCAGGCCCTGGTCCTTCAGCACCTGCTGGACGGTGATGCCCCAGCCCAGCCCCAGGCCGGTGCCGAGGACGGCACCGAACAGGGCGATCACCACGGACTCCAGCCGGATCATCCGGCGCAGCTGGCGGCGGGAGAGCCCGATCGCCCGCAGCAGGCCGATCTCGCGGGTCCGCTCGACCACCGACAGCGCCAGGGTGTTGACCACACCGAGCACCGCGACGACGATCGCCAGACCGAGCAGGCCGTAGATCATGTACAGCAGGGTGTTGATCTGCTGCTGGACGAGCTCCTTGTAGCCGGCCTGGTCCTTGATCATGAGCTGCGGGTACTCCTTGAGGGAGTCCTCCAGCGCGGTGAGCGTCCTGGCGACGTCGGCGCCGGCCTTGGCCTTGCCGAAGAGCGCCACGTCGAGCGGCTGGTCCGCGACCGGGACAGCCTTGGTGACGGTGTCGACGGTGGCCAGGAAGGCCCCCTGGAAGAGCGAGTCGCTCTTGGCCGTGATCAGGCCGACCGGCAGGGACTGGGTGCGGCCCTTGCCGTAGTCGACGGTGATCTGGTCGCCGAGCTTGAGGTTGTGGTCCTTGGCGAAGTTCTCGCCGACCGTGACCGAGCCCTGCTTGATGGACTCCGCCGTACCCGACTTCGCGGTGAGCCGGAAGTCGTCGGTGAACTGCGGTGTCACCGCCGAGATGCCGACGTCCTCGGTCTTCTTGCCGTCCGGCGTGGTGAAGACGGCCGGCAGGAACCTCTGCTCGACGATGTGGTCCAGGCCGGGGGTGTTCCGTGCGGCGTTGACCATCTCTGCGGTGAGACCGGTGCGGCCGCCGTCGATGATGTAGTCCGCGCCGACGGACTTGTCGATCTGGTCGTTGGTGGACTTGATCGCCGAGGAGGTGAAGACCGAGGCGCCGATCACCAGCGCGAGTCCGATCATCAGCGCGGCGGCGGTGGCGCCGGTACGACGCGGGTTACGCATCGCGTTGCGCTGGGCGAGCTTGCCGGACGGGCCGAACACCGCCGGCAGCGCCGCGCCGAGCACCCGGACCACGGATGTCGCCAGCAGCGGGCCGAGCACGACGAAGCCGACCAGGGTGAGCAGCACGCCCAGGGCCAGGAGCTGGCCACCGGTGCCCGCCGTGTCCGCGTTGGCCGCGAGCACCAGGAGGGCCGCGCCGCCGCCGGTGAGCACCACGCCGATGACGGTCCGCACCAGGGTGGAGCGGCCCTCGGACGGGTTGCCGTGGTCGCGCAGGGCGGCGATCGGCGCGATCTTGCTGGCCCGGCGGGCCGGTATCCAGGCGGCCAGCACGGTGATCAGGATCCCGACCGCGTACCCGGTGATCGGCACGTTCGCGCCGATGACCAGGTCGGAGGAGAGGTTCATCCCGGCGGCCTTCATCAGCCGGATCAGGCCGAGGGCCAGGCCCAGGCCCGCGGCGATGCCGAGCGTCGAGCCGATCACGCCGAGCAGCAATGCCTCGACCAGCACCGACTGGTTGACCTGCCGGCGGCTGCCGCCGACGGCACGCAGCAGGCCGATCTCCCGGGTGCGCTGGGCGACCAGCATCGAGAAGGTGTTGATGATCAGGAAGCCGCCGACCAGGAGCGAGACACCGGCGAAGCCGAGCATCGCCTTCTCCATGAAGCCGAGGAAGGAGCCGACGCCCTTGTTCTTCTCCTCCTTCTGCTCGGCCGCCGTCTTGACCTCGTAGCCGCCGCTCAGCGAGCCGAGCGCGTCGGCCTTGAGCTGCTCGTTGGACTTGCTTCCGTCGCCGAAGGCCTCGACGGAGGTGTAGGCGTTCTCCCCGAGCAGGACCCGCTGGGCGGTCGGGGTGTCCAGGAAGGCCAGCGCCGCACCGGGGTTGGTGGTCTTGAAGGTGGCGATGCCGGCGATGGTGAAGTCGTGCTTGCCCGCGTTGAGCACCCGCAGCTTGCTGCCGAGGCCCAGGCCCGCCTTCTTGGCGGTGTCGGCGTCCAACACGACCTGGTCGGAGCCCTGCGGTGCGTGCCCGGAGGTGATCTCGACCGAGTTGCGCGGGGTGTCCGTCCAGTTGCCGGTGATCGTCGGGGCACCGCTGGTCGGGCCGACGGCCTTGTTGGTGTCCGGGTTGACCAGGGTGGTGTTCTCGACGATGACTCGGCCGAGGGCGGTCTTCACGCCCGGCTGGGCGGCGACCTTGGCGACGGTGTCGACCGGCAGCGTGGCGGCCTTGCCGCGCTGGTCCTCGTCGTCACCGCCGATGCCGGTCTTGGCGGGCTGGACGGAGATGTCGGAGGCGGTCGAGGCGAACAGTCGGTCGAAGGTGCTGGTGGCGGTGTTGGAGAACACCAAGGTCCCGGAGACGAACGCGACCGAGAGCACGACGGCGATCAGCGAGAGCGCCATCCTGCCCTTGTGCGCGAAGAAGCTCCGCAGTGAGGTCTTGAGCAGCATGAGTCCGATTCCCCGCTCAGCTGGTGCGCTTGCCGTCGAAACGGCGCATGCGTTCGAGGACGGAGTCGGCGGTCGGCGCGTGCATCTCGTCGACGATCACGCCGTCGGCGAGGAAGAGCACGCGGTCGGCGTAGCTCGCGGCGACCGGGTCGTGGGTGACCATCACGATGGTCTGGCCCAGTTCGTCGACCGAGCGGCGCAGGAAGGTCAGCACCTCGGCGCCGGCCCGGGAGTCCAGGTTCCCGGTGGGCTCGTCCCCGAAGATGATCTCGGGGCGGGCGGCCAGCGCCCGGGCCACCGCGACCCGCTGCTGCTGGCCGCCGGAGAGCTGGGTCGGCCGGTGCTTGAGCCGGTCGGCGAGGCCCACCGTGCGGACCACCTGGTCCAGCCAGGCGGCGTCCGGCTTGCGGCCGGCGATGTCCATCGGCAGCGTGATGTTCTCCAGCGCGCTGAGGGTCGGCAGCAGGTTGAAGGCCTGGAAGATGAAGCCGATCTTGTCCCGGCGCAGCTTGGTGAGCTGCTTGTCCTTGAGGCCGGTGATCTCGGTGTCGCCGATCCAGATCCGGCCCTCGGACACCGTGTCCAGACCCGCCAGGCAGTGCATCAGGGTCGACTTGCCGGAGCCCGAGGGGCCCATGATGGCGGTGAACCGCCCGCGCTGGATGTCCACGTCGACCGCGTCCAGCGCGGTGACCCTGGTCTCCCCCGCACCGTAGGCCTTGGTCACCTGCCGCGCCGAGGCCGCCACGGCGGCCTCGCCGCCCGGAAGCTGAGGGTCGTACACGGCTGCTGCTGCCGTCGTCACTGGTGTCTCCTAGAAAGTGGCCCGCCCGTTGTACCCCAGCTTGGCCGCCGGCACCTGTCCCCCGACATGGTGTTGGTAGGTGTATCGACCCTGGGGCTAGCCCCACCCCCCGTTGCGTACGGGCGGGGATAAGGACCACGTTAGGAGCGCCCGGCGAGCAGATCGTCATCCGCCGGGAGGAAGCGGCCCGACCCCGGATGTACGGGCCGGGGGGCACCTCCCCCTAGGGGTTGGCGCCACTCCGGTCAGGGTCGGGGCGCTCCGACGGGCCGTCAGTGCACCAGCACCGGCTCGGTGCGCCGCTCGACGGCCAGCGCGAACGCCTCCACGACCGGCGTCAGCTGGGCGTCCGTCCCGAGCTCGATCAGCGTGCTGCCGTCCTCCCGGAGGCTGATGTGGCGGTCCAGGACGAACCAGCCCTGGGTGATGTGCCCGGCCCCCATCGAGCTGAGCACCGGGCGCAGCGCGTAGTCCACCGCGAGGACGTGCGCGGTGGAGCCTCCGGTGGCCAGCGGGAGGACGGCCTTGCCGGCCAGGGCGTACTGCGGAAGGACGTCCAGCAGGGTCTTGAGCAGGCCGGAGTAGGCCGCCTTGTACACCGGCGTGCCGATCACCACCGCGTCGGCACGCTCGAAGAGCTCCAGTGCGGCGGCGATCTCGGGGTGCGAGGTGTCGGCGGCGAGCAGGGCCTCGGCGGGCAGGCTGCGGACCTCGAAGGGCAGGACCGTGTGACCGCGCTCGGCCAGCAGGCCGTCGACGTGACGCAGCAGGCGGGTGGTGCGGGAGGTGCGGGAGGGAGAGCCGGAGACGGACAGGATGGTGGCCATGGAGTTCACCTCGGAGCAGGGCGGCGTCGCGGGGGCGCGCCGGGCAGGATGAGCGCGGGGGTGCGTGGGGGCGCTTGGGGGCTGAGCTGGGCGCGCGGGATGCGGATGCGCTGAGTGCGGCTGTACGGGGATCCGCGGGGGCGCGGGGTCGCCGGGAGCCGTGCCTCAGGGGCGTCGGCGGGGGGCGAAGGTGAAGGTCAGCGGCGGCGGCGAGCGGTCAGCCGCGACACAGCGAACAGGACACACGCTGAAGGTCGACGTGCCGCCGACGCGTGAGGGTCCATCGCTGTTCCATGGCGGTCATGCAAACACGCGGCGTTCCGGCAGGTCAAGGTTCGTTCCGCCCGGTGAAGATACGGCGGTACGATCCGCCCCTTGCATCAGGTCTGCTACAAGAGGGCTGGTGAGGACCCCGGGTGGAGTCACCGAGGCAGGCGTCGGGCATCCTCTCCCACATGAACACGTGGCAGGAGGGCCGCCCGAGCGGCGGTGGCAACCCGTACGGCGGCGACAGCGGCGGCACGTACGGGCAGAGCGGTGGCACGGCGGGCGAGCCGCCGCTGCCGGCCTCGTTGAACCCGCGCGGCCCCTCGGCGCCCTCGCCGCGGCGCCCCCCGCAGCCCGGCGGGCAGCCGGCCGCGGGCGCGCAGCAGCAGCCCTACGGGCAGCCGACGCCTTACGGCCAGCCCTCCTCGTACGGGCAGCCGGCCCGGCCCGGTGCGATCCCGCAGCAGGGGCCCGGGGCGCCGGTCGGCCCCGGCGGTGCGGGCGGCCCCGGCGGTCCGCGCGGTCCGATAGCCCCGGGCGGCGCGCAGCCGTCCGCCGCCCGCTCCCGCGGGCCGATGATCAAGCGGATCCTGAAGATCACGGCCATCGTGCTGCCGATCGCCCTGGTGGCGACCGGCGTGGGCACCTGGTTCTGGGCGGACTCCAAGCTCAACCACGAGAACGTGCTCGCCTCGTACCCGGGCCGGCCCGCCGAGGGCAAGGGCACCAACTGGCTCATCGTCGGCTCGGACAGCCGCAACGGCCTCAGCGACTCCCAGGAGGAGGACCTGCACACCGGCCACGCCGGCGGCAAGCGCAGCGACTCGATGATGGTCCTGCACATCGGGGACAACGGGAACACCCTGATGAGCATCCCGCGTGACTCCTGGGTGCCGATCCCCGAGCACACCGGTGACAACGGCAAGCCGGTGAAGGCCGTCACCACGAAGATCAACGCGGCCTTCGCGAGCGGCGGCGGCAAGCTGCTGGCGCAGACCGTGGAGACCAACACCGGCATCCACATCGACCACTACGCCGAGATCGGCTTCGCCGGCTTCGTCGGCATCGTGGACTCCATCGGCGGCGTGGAGATGAACATCGAGCAGGACGTCAAGGACAAGGACTCCGGCCTGGACCTCAAGGCCGGCACCCAGACCCTCAACGGCACCCAGGCGCTCGCCTTCGTCCGCCAGCGCCACCAGATGGCCGACCAGGACCTCGGCCGGATGCGCAACCAGCAGAAGTTCCTGGGCGCCCTCGCCAAGCAGGCCGCCTCACCGGTCACCGTGCTCAACCCGTTCACCCTCTACCCGCTGATCAGCTCGGGCCTCGGCACGCTGATCGTGGACGAGGACGCCGGCCTGACCGACCTCGGCTCGCTCTTCCTGGCCATGAAGGACGTCAACGGCGGCAGCGGCAAGAGCATCACCGTGCCGATCGGCAACCCCGACTTCCGCACCTCGACCGGCGAGTCGGCCGTGAAGTGGGACTCCGCCAAGGCCAAGCAGGTCTTCGACGCCTTCAAGAACGACACCGCGGTACCGGACGTCAAGTAGCGCCCACGCGACCCGCGACCCGCGACCCGGCTGCGCCGTACTCACCCGTACGGCGCAGCTTTCGCGCTCGCGCCGACACATTGCGCGACCGGGCGGTCACAATGTGCTGCATGTCTCTGATGACCTCCCTCATCTACCGCCGCCGCCACCGCGTTCTCGGCCGACTCGTCCAGGAGCTGCTGGCGCTGTACGGCATGGAGGTGCCGGCGGCCGCCGAGATCGGGCCGGGGCTGGCCGTGTTTCACCGCGGCTTCGGCACCGTGCTGCACCCGTTCACCACGCTGGGCGCGGACGTCACGCTCTACAACGGCGTCACCATCGGCCGCGCCGACCCCTGGGTCCCGCAGGAGCTGAGCCGGATGCGGCGGGTGGTGCTCGAGGACGGCGTGGTGGTCTGCGCCGGAGCGAAGGTCATCTGCAAGGAGGGCGTCCTGACCGTCGGCGCCGGCACCGTCATCGGCGCCAACGCCGTCCTCACCCGCTCCACCGGCCCCGGCGAGATCTGGGCCGGCGCCCCGGCCCGCCGGATCGGCCTGCGCACCCCGGTCCCCGCCCGCCGGATCGGCTGAGCCGTCCACTCGCCCGACGCCCGGCCCCCTCGCCCCGTCCCGGCTCGTTCAGGCGTCCTCGTTCAGACCCGGGCATGCGCAAGCCCCCGCGTCCGGAGGTGGACGCGGGGGCTTCGCGGGCACGGCCAGGGAGTCAGGCCTACGGCAGGTTGCGGGCCATGACGATGCGCTGGATCTGGTTGGTGCCCTCGTAGATCTGGGTGATCTTGGCGTCCCGCATCATCCGCTCCAGCGGGTAGTCGCGGGTGTAGCCGTAGCCGCCGAGGAGCTGGACGGCGTCCGTGGTGATCTCCATCGCGGCGTCCGAGGCGAAGCACTTGGCGGCCGCACCGAAGAAGGTGAGGTCACCGTCGGTGCGCTGGGACTTGGCGGCGGCCGCGTAGGTGAGCTGGCGGGCGGCCTCGAGCTTCATCGCCATGTCGGCGAGCATGAACTGGATGCCCTGGAAGTCGCCGATCGGCTTGCCGAACTGCTTGCGCTCCTTGACGTACGAGGCGGCGTAGTCGAGCGCACCCTGGGCGATGCCGAGCGCCTGAGCCGCGATGGTGACCCGGGTGTGGTCCAGGGTCTTCATGGCGGTGGCGAAGCCGGTGCCCTCGGCGCCGATCATGCGGTCGGCCGGGATGCGCACGTTGTCGAGGTAGACCTCGCGGGTCGGCGAGCCCTTGATGCCGAGCTTCTTCTCCGGCGCGCCGAAGGAGACGCCCTCGTCGCCCTTCTCCACGACGAAGGCGGAGATGCCCTTGGAACGCTTCTCGGGGTCCGTCACGGCCATCACCGTGTAGAACTCGGAGACGCCCGCGTTGGTGATCCAGCGCTTCACGCCGTTGAGGACGTAGAAGTCGCCGTCACGCACGGCGCGCGTCTTCATCCCGGCGGCGTCCGAACCGGCGTCCGGCTCGGAGAGGCAGTACGAGAACATGCCCTCGCCACGGGCCAGCGCGCCCAGGTACTTCTGCTTCAGCTCCTCCGAGCCGGAGAGCTGGACCGGCAGCGAGCCGAGCTTGTTGACCGCGGGGATCAGCGAGGAGGACGCGCAGACCCGGGCGACCTCCTCGATCACGATCACGGTGGCCAGCGCGTCCGCACCGGCGCCGCCGTACTCCTCGGGGACGTGCACGGCGTGCAGGTCGTTCGCCTGCAGCGCCTCCAGCGCCTCGTTCGGGAAACGGCCCTGCTCGTCCACCTCGGCCGCGAACGGGGCGATCTTCGCCTCGGCCAGCGAGCGCACCGCCTCCCGGAGCATGTCGTGCTCCTCGGTGGTACGGAAGAGGTCGAAGTCCGCTCCTGAGCTGCTCGCCATGATGCCTCGCTCGCCTAGTTAATTACTGTTAAGTAGATCCTAATTCTAGGGTTGAACACTGCCTAGGCCTGACGTGACATGCGCGACACCGTCAGCCGCTCAGCGGACGTCCGCACCCAGCGTGTCACCGGCCCGGTGTTCCCGGAAGTACTGCACCATCCGGTCGTTGCGCAGCGCCTCCCACAGCTGCGCGGCCGGCTTCTCGTCCAGCAGCACCACATCCTGCCCCGCGACGGTGTCGAAGCCGCCGAACGGCGCGTTCATGAAGCGAACGTCGTCCGCCCGCACCGAGCGCAGGCTCCACACCAGGTCGTACAGGTCGGAGTTGCCCAGCCGGTCGTCCACGCTGACCATCTCGCCCACCGACCGGAGCAGGGCGCCCAGCCGACCGGGGCTGGTCAGCGTGCCCGAGCTCATCACCTGGAGCATCAGCGAACGCAGGAAGTTCTGCTGGCGCTTGGTGCGGTCCAGGTCGCCGCCCGGCAGGCCGTACCGCTCCCGGACGTAGAGCAGCGCCTGGGCGCCGTCCATGTGCCGGGTGCCGGCCTCCCAGCGGCGGGCCTCGCCGACCGCCTCGATGGTGCGCGGGATGGTGATGTCCACGCCGCCGACGGCGTCGGTGAGCGCGCGGAAGCCGTTCCAGTCGATCACCGCGATGTGGTCGATCCGGATGCCGGTGAGGTTCTGCACCGTCTCGGTCATCAGCGCCGGGCCGCCCCAGGAGTACGCGGCGTTCAGCTTGGCCCGGCCGTGACCGGGGATGTCCACCCAGGTGTCGCGGGCCAGCGAGACCAGCGAGGCGCCTCGGCGGTCCTCGGACAGGTGCAGCAGCATCATGGTGTCGCTGCGGGCCGCGCCCTCCCGCCAGGCCGGGGCCTTGGCGCCGCTGCCGGTGGTGGCGGAGTCCGAGCGGGCGTCCAGGCCGACCAGCAGGAAGTTCAGCCCGCTGCCGGGCACCGGGCGCGGCTGCGCCGACTCCGGGACGCCGGGGAAGGCGTGCGGGATGCGGGCGACGGAGGAGGCGTAGTGCTCGGCCGTCCAGTAGAGGCCGCCGACCGCGGCGGCGGTCAGTGACAGCAGGGTGGCCAGGACCCAGCCGAGCACCCGCCGGGTACGGCGCCGGCGGCGGGCCGGGGCCGTACCCGGCCGGACGGGCGCCCCCTCCTCGTCCCCCTCGCCCTGGGCCTCGTCATCCCCCTCGGCGGCGCGGCCTTCGAACAGGCTGAGCCGGGCACGGCCCTCGGCGCCGCCCGGCGCGCGGGCAGGGCCGTCGGCCGCCGCAGCAGCCGGGCCGGGGGCGGTGGTGCGGAACTCGTCCGGCTCGTCCTGGATTTCGGCCTTCGGCTCCATGGGGGCATTGTGCCGACGGTCACACCGGGCCCGCCCGCCGCTCACGGATATTGCCGCCCGGCCCCGCCGCTCGGGCCGCATGGATTCGAACAGATTGCTCCCGAATGTCCCTCGGCCCGGGCGCGGCTACTGCGCCCGCGCGCGGGCGGCTAGCATCAGTGCTTGCACCCAGCCAGCGCAGGCGACGATGCCCGCCAGGTCGACATTCCGCAAAGGGGAACCCGTGGCCCTCCGCATCTCAGTGATCGGCACCGGCTACCTCGGCGCCACGCACGCCGCCTGCATGGCGGAGTTCGGCTTCGAGGTGCTCGGCCTGGACATCGACCCTGAGAAGATCGCCACCCTGACCGCCGGCCAGGTCCCGATGTACGAGCCCGGGCTCTCCGAGCTGCTGGTCAAGCACGTCGCCGGGCACCCCGGTTCGACCGGCCGGCTGCGCTTCACCAACTCGCCGCAGGAGGCCGCCGAGTTCGGCGACGTCCACTTCATCTGCGTCAACACCCCGCAGCGCAAGGGCGAATTCGCGGCCGACATGAGCTACGTCGACACCGCCATCGACTCGATCGCCCCCTATCTGACCCGTCCCACGCTGGTGGTCGGCAAGTCCACCGTCCCGGTGGGCAGCGCGGGCCGGCTCGCCGAGCGGCTGACCGCGCTCGCCCCCGTGGGCGAGGGCGCGGAGCTGGCCTGGAACCCGGAGTTCCTGCGCGAGGGCTTCGCCGTGGGCGACACCCTGCGCCCCGACCGGATCGTGGTCGGCGTACGCACCGAGCGGGCCGAGGAGCTGCTGCGCGAGGTCTACGCGACGCCGATCGGGCAGGGTGTGCCATTCGTCGTCACCGACTTCGCCACCGCCGAGCTGGTCAAGGCCGCCGCCAACTCCTTCCTCGCCACCAAGATCTCGTTCATCAACGCGATGGCCGAGGTCTGCGAGAGCGCCGGCGCCGACGTCACCCAGCTCGCCAAGGCGCTCTCCTACGACGAGCGGATCGGCGGCAAGTTCCTCAACGCCGGACTCGGCTTCGGCGGCGGCTGCCTGCCCAAGGACATCCGGGCGTTCATGGCCCGCGCCGGGGAGCTGGGCGCCGACCAGGCGCTGACGTTCCTGCGCGAGGTCGACTCGATCAACATGCGGCGCCGGTCCCGGATGGTGGAGCTGGCCCGCGAGCAGTGCGGCGGCGGCTTCCTGGGCCGGCGGGTGGCCGTGCTCGGCGCCGCCTTCAAGCCCAACTCGGACGACATCCGGGACTCGCCCGCCCTCAACGTGGCCGCGCAGATCCAGCTCCAGGGCGCGCAGGTCACCGTGTACGACCCCAAGGCGATGGACAACGCCCGCAAGATGTTCCCCAGCCTCTCGTACGGCACGTCCGCCCTGGAGACGGCCGAGGGCGCGCACGTGGTGCTGCACCTCACCGAGTGGCAGGAGTTCCGCGAGCTCGACCCGGCCGCCCTGGGCGCCGTCGTCGCCGAGCGCAGGATGATCGACGGCCGCAACGTGCTGGACGGCGCCCGCTGGCGCGCGGCCGGCTGGACGTACCGCGCCATGGGCCGGCCCAGCTGAGGAATGGCCGCCGCTGCGCCGTCGTTGGAGCCGGCATGACGACGTACGGAGACGACGAGACCGTCCGCAGGATCCTCACCGCCACGGGCGACACCTGGGCCGTGGTCGGCCTGTCCAACAACACGGCGCGCGCGGCGTACGGGGTGGCCCGGGTGCTCCAGCGCTATGGCAAGCGGATCGTCCCGGTGCACCCGAAGGCGGAGACCGTCCTCGGCGAGCCGGGGTACGCCACGCTCGCCGACATCCCGTTCGAGGTCGACGTGGTGGACGTGTTCGTCAACTCCGAGCACGCCGGCGTGGTGGCGGACGAGGCCGTGGCGGCGGGCGCGAAGGCCGTCTGGTTCCAGCTCGGCGTCATCGACGAGGCCGCCTACGAGCGGACCAGGGCGGCCGGCTTGGACATGGTGATGGACAAGTGCCCGGCCATCGAGATCCCGCTGCTCTGAGACCTCGACCCGGCGATCAGCAGCAGGTGGCGTACCGGTCGAGTCCGTCACTGCTCAGTCTGGAGACATAAGCGTAGTCACTCGCTCAGTGAGATGGTCTTGCGGGCGATGGCACCGATGCCGGCGCCCACGGTCACGGCACCCTGACGCAGCCTCGCGGGAAAGCCGGTCGACCGCACGGACGGGTCTGCCTACGCTGCACTACGTGATCCCCGCACTGCGCGTCCGCCGACTGTTCCACGCCGTGGAGAACCACCAGGGCGTGGACGTCTCCCCCGCGGTCGTCGAACCGTCGCTGAACGAGCACACCGACGCCGTCCGGGAGGCCCTCGCGCCGCTGGCCGCCTTCGGCGGATGGAAGCGGACCGAGTACGAGTTCGGCGATCCCCTACAGACGGCGTACGCGCTCAGCCGCGTGAGCGACGCACTGATCTACAAGTTCCAGCCGCTGTTGCCGCCGGGCTCTGAGATCCCCTGGGCGCATGACATCCACCAGCCCGAGTGCTGGCCGCAGATCACCCGTGACCAGTACCTGGCCGCCTTCGCCCGGCTCGGCATGGCCCCGATCGGCGACGTCGCATTCGAACCGTTCTTCCACGAGGTCGTCCACGTCGAGCAGGACGAGCACCCGGAGGCGCCGGTCGAGATCACCGGGACGGTCTGGCCGGGCCTGATGTTCGGGGAGATGCTGTTCAGCCGCGCTGGTGTGACGGTGCGTGCCGGCGCCCGGCACCTGGTCGCGGGCATCGCGGACCGGTCGCCGCTCCACGACGTGTTCATGCGCCGCTACCGGGAGGAGACCTTCGACGGGTCGCTGGCCTGGGGCAGCAACTCGCAGTGGGAGACAGACTTCCGCCGCGACTACCTGACCGACACCGCCTTCCACTTCGCCATCGACGCGGACCCCGACTCGGACCGGGACAGCCTCGGCAAGCCGAGGAGGCTGACTCCGGCCGAGCGATCGGACCTGGTGCGGCACCGCTGCGTGACCCGTCCCCTCCAGGATCCGGATGCCTGGCGCAGCGCCTACCCGGGCGGGCGACTCACCCTCTCGCGGCGTCCGAGCTGACCTGCCGTACGCCGGTGGTCATTACCCCGGCGAAGTCGGGACGAGCCCACGGAACATGGACGGGGGCGCACCCAGGTCGGGCGGCTGTGCCATGGCGGGTCGCCTTCCGGCTCGCCGCTGTGCCGCGAACCGTACGCGCCGGGCGCGGGGATCACGAACGCAAAGGCGCCACCTGTCACTTGGCGGGCCGGCGGCCTCCTCCGGCGTTCCCCACCTGTCGGGTGAGGGCATGTGGCCATCGGCGGGCGGCGACGGGTCAAACTAGGGCGGGGATAGGTGGATCGGTGAGCACAATCGGTCAGAACCGGTGCGTACGCGCAGGATTTGGGCGACTCGGCGCCGTCGGGACCGGCGAGGTGCTACGTTCCGTCACCGGAACGTCACACAGTTGACCCCGGCGGTGCGCCAACACCCCGGGGTCCGGCAACAGGAGCAAGACCTCCCAATGCGTGTCCATCGTAGCGCCCACGTGCGCGACTTCACGGTGCTGCCGAACGGGTTTCTTCAAGCCCGCAGGCTCAGTTACACCGCCCGGGGCCTGCTGGCCGACCTGCTCTCGCGCCCCGACGGGTGGCGGGAGGACGCGCGGCAGATGGCCGACTCCAGCCCGCAGGGCCGCGGGGCGATCCGCCGGGCCCTCAAGGAACTCACCGAGGCCGGGTACTACCGGGTCGACAAGGTACGGATGTCGGACGGCACCGTACGCTCGGAGTCGCACGTGTTCGACCTCCCGCAGCTGATGGCGCCGGGTGTCGCCCGCCCGGTCCCCGGTGAGGCGGGCGCCGGTCGCGCTGACACCCCTCTTGTAAAGAACCGGGTGGAAGAACCCTCCCTCCCTGTCGAGCGGGCCGGGGACACCGGGCAGACCACGGGGGTTCCGGGGGACGAGCAGACCCGCGCGGCGGTCGCCACGCTGTACCGGGTGACCCGGCCGGAGCCGCGCCTGCACATCGGCGAGGCCGAGGCGGTACGACTGGCACCGCTGGTGACGCAGTGGTTGGAGCGCGGCAGCAGCCCCGGCCGACTGGCCCAGGCCCTGCTGGAAGGCCTGCCCGCGACGGTGCACTCCCCCGTCGGCGTGCTCCGCAGCCGACTCGAACGCAAGATGCCTCCCGTCCAAGCCCCCGAGCAGCCGCCGGGGCGGGGGTACGCCGAGTGCGGCCGGTGCCACGACCCGGTGCCGGAGGCCGGCATCTGCCGGGCGTGTGCCGGCCTCGGCGCCCGCCCGGTCGCCGTCGGCGGCGGGGCCGCCGCAGCCCCCGGCGGCGCGAACCGCGCCCGGGCCGCGATGCAGGCCGCCAGAGCCGCCCTGGACGGGAGGCCCGCGCCGGACCTGCTCGGCTCGGGGTGAGCGATGCGGCAGGTGGGCGGGGCCCCGGGCGGGTGGTGGCCCGCTGCGGGGGCGGGTGCGCAGTCGGGCCACCAGGAGGTGATCGGGCGTCAGCGTGCCGTCTCGTCGCGGGCAACGCGTAGGGCGGCTCCGAGTACGTCCGTGCGCAGCGGGTCGCGTTCGGCCAGGCCCTCGGCCACCGTCACGGCCTCTGCGAGCAGTGCCGCCCGCGCCTCGGGGCCGCTGCGTGCGGCGAGCTTCACCAGCAGCCGCGAGAGCTTCGTCCGGTACACCGCCGGGCTGACGTGGACGAGCACCCGGTAGGCCCGCAGCCGCTCGGCCGTGCTCAGCTCGCCGGAGCCGAGCAGCAGCATCCGGGCCCGGAGCACCTCATCGTGGTTCATCGATCCCCCTCGTTCCTCCACCCTCGTGCGGCGCCCTCCGGCACGCGGGCAGCGCGACGGGCGCGACCGCATCTCCGGGGAGAGTGCGGCCGCGTGGGCAGGGGTGGATGGATCGAGTCTGAGGGGCGCCGCCGGGCCCGAGCAAGATCGAACGGGCGTGCTCTCGGTCCTACCGCCGGGCAGGCTGACGAGGCATGATGGACTCGACACTCTCCCGGCGGCGCTCCTCGGGCCGGCCACCGGCGGGCAACTGACCGGCGGTCAGTGCGCCTGCGGGCCGTCCAGCTGCTCGATGGTGGCGATGGACGGGCGCCGGGTCCGCCGGAGGGTGCGGGCGACGGACTCGGCCTCGCGCAGCACCCGCACCGCGTTGTGCCAGGTGAGCTTGGCGAGGTCGGCCTCGGACCAGCCCCGCCCCAGCAGCTCGGCGATCAGGTTGGGGTAGCCGGAGACGTCGTCCAGGCCCGCGGGCAGGAAGGCGGTGCCGTCGAAGTCGCCGCCGATGCCGATGTGGTCGATGCCGGCCACCGCCCGCATGTGGTCCAGGTGGTCGGCGACGGTGGCGGCGGTGGCCTCCGGACGGGGGTGGGCGGCCTCGAAGGCGCGCTGGCGGTCCATCGCGGCGGGCGTGGCCTCCAGGGGGTGGAAGCCGTGGGCCCGCATGTTCTCGTCGGCCGCGACCGTCCACTCGATGGCGGCGGGCAGGATGAACTTGGGGACGAAGGTGGCCATCGCGACGCCGCCGTTGTCGGGCAGCTGGGCCAGCACGTCGTCGGGGACGTTGCGCGGGTGGTCGCAGACGCCGCGCGCGGAGGAGTGCGAGAAGAGCACCGGCGCCTGCGTCACCCGCAGGGCGTCGCGCATGGTGTCGGCGGAGACGTGCGACAGGTCCACCAGCATGCCGAGCCGGTTCATCTCCCGGACGACCTCCTCGCCGAAGCGGGTCAGCCCGCCGACGGCCGGCTTGTCGGTCGCCGAGTCGGCCCAGGGGAGGTTGTCGTTGTGGGTGAGCGTCATGTACCGCACGCCCAGCTGGTACAGGGCCCGCAGGGTGGCGAGCGAGCAGTCGATGCTGTGGCCGCCCTCGGCGCCCATCAGCGAGGCGATCCGGCCCTCGGCGCGGGCCGCCTCCATGTCGTCGGCGTCGAGCGCGAGCCGCAGCCGGTCCGGGTAGCGCTCGGTGAGCGTCCGCACGAAGTCGATCTGCTCCAGGGTGGCGCTGACCGCGTGGTCGCCGGCCAGGTCGGAGCGGACGTAGACGGACCAGAACTGCGCACCGACCCCGCCCGCCCGCAGGCGGTCGAGGTCGGTGTGCAGCCGGGCGCGCTGGTCGGCCGTCAGGTTGATGGCGTCCAGGTCGTAGCCGACCTGCTCGCGCATCGCCCAGGGGAGGTCGTTGTGGCCGTCCACCACCGGGGTGTCGCGGAGCAGGGCCAGCGCTCGGTCGAACAGCTCAGAAGTCATGCAGCTGTTCTATCCAGGCGGGCTACTTCCCAAAGCCGAACGAGGAGGAACCCGCCACCTTGGCCCTCAGCTTCTTACCCTTCTCGGTGGCCTGGCTGTTCAGCTCGGCCTGGAAGTCGGTCATCCGCTCGGTCAGCTCCGGGTCGAAGGCGGCGAGCATCCGCACCGCGAGCAGCCCGGCGTTGCGGGCGCCGGCCACCGAGACGGTGGCGACGGGCACGCCGGCCGGCATCTGGACGATCGACAGCAGGCTGTCCATGCCGTCCAGGTAGCGCAGCGGCACCGGCACGCCGATGACGGGCAGCGGGGTGACGGAGGCCAGCATGCCGGGCAGGTGGGCGGCGCCGCCGGCCCCGGCGATGATCGCCTTCAGCCCGCGCCGGTGCGCGTTCTCGCCGTACGCCACCATCTCGCGCGGCATCCGGTGGGCGGAGACGACGTCGACCTCGTAGGGGATCTCGAACTCGTCGAGCGCCTGGGCGGCGGCCTCCATCACGGGCCAGTCGGAGTCCGAGCCCATGACGATGCCGACGACGGGAGCAGTGGGGGTGCTCGTGCTCATCATTCGGTGATGGTTCCTCGCAGGTAGGCGGCCGCGTGGCGGGCGCGCTCGCGGACGTCGTCGAGGTCGTCCCCGAAGACGTTGACGTGGCCGACCTTGCGGCCGGGCTTCACGTCCTTCCCGTACATGTGGATGCGCAGGCCGGGGTCGCGGGCCATGCAGTGCAGGAAGGCGTGGTACATGTCCGGGTAGTCGCCGCCGAGGACGTTGACCATGACGGTCCATTTGGCGCGCGGCCGGGGGTCGCCGAGTGGGAGGTCGAGGACGGCCCGCAGGTGGTTCTCGAACTGCGAGGTGACGGCGCCGTCCATCGACCAGTGGCCGGAGTTGTGCGGACGCATCGCCAGCTCGTTGACGAGGATCCGGCCGTCGCGGGTCTGGAACAGCTCGACGGCCAGGTGGCCGGTGATGTCCAGGTCGCCGGCGATCCGCAGGGCGAGGGCCTGGGCCTCGGCGGCCATCGCCGGATCGAGCTCGGGGGCCGGGGCGGTGACCTCGGCGCAGACGCCGTTCTCCTGGAGGCTCTCCACCACGGGGTAGGCGACGGCCTGGCCGCTGGGCGAACGCACCACGTTGGCGGCCAGCTCGCGCAGGAAGTCGACCTTCTCCTCGGCCAGCACCGCGACGCCCGCGAGGAACGGCGCGTGCGCCTCCTCCTCGCTGTCGACGACCCAGACGCCCTTGCCGTCGTACCCGCCGCGGACCGTCTTCAGGACCACCGGGTAGCCGGCGCCCTCCTCGGCGAAGGCGGTCACGTCGGCCGGGTCGGCCACCAGGCGGTGCCGGGGGCAGGGGACGCCGATCGAGTCGAGCTTGGCCCGCATCACGCCCTTGTCCTGGGCGTTGACCAGGGCGTCCGGGCCGGGGCGGACGGCGATGCCGTCGGCCTGCAGCGCCCGCAGGTGCTCGGTCGGGACGTGCTCGTGGTCGAAGGTGATGACGTCGCAGCCGGCCGCGAAGCGGCGCAGGGTGTCGAGGTCGCGGTAGTCGCCGAGGACGACGTCGGAGACCACCTGTGCGGCGGAGTCCTGGGGGGTGTCGGCGAGGAGCTTGAACCTGACCCCGAGCGGGATGCCCGCCTGGTGCGCCATACGGGCCAGCTGCCCGCCGCCGATCATGCCCACCACTGGAAAGTTTGCGTTGCCCGGGAAAGTCACGCTGCCCAGGATATCCGGGCCGGTGGGGGGCGGCGGAACGCGCGACCCGCGGGGGCGGGCGCGAGGGAGGTGAGGTGGGGGGTGCGGGTGCTCCCGGCCGGCGGTGCGGCGCCCCCGCGGGGGCGCGGCAGCCCAGCGGGAGCAGGGGCTGCGGCGGAACGAGAGCCTCCGCCTCGGGGCTCTCCCCCTCGGGCTGATCCGGTTGGCCGAACGGGGTAGCCTGGATGGCCGGGTCCAGTTGCGCTGATGTGATTGTGTGCGCGCGTGCAGGACTCCAGGGAGCTGTGCAGCCGCGCAGGCACTCTCGTCCCGCAGGCACAGGAGACAGCCGGGTATGACGACGAACGCCACATCGAGCACCTCCCTGGTCCAGCGACTGCGCGGGCTCTCCGGCGAGGTGGTCAAGTTCGGTGTCGTCGGCCTGGGCGGCGTCTTCGTGAACTTCGGCGTCTCCAACGCCGTGCTGCACCTGACCGGCTGGGCACCCGTCCGCTGCTCGGTGATCGGCACCCTGGTGGCCATCGCCGCCAACTACCTCGGCTACCGCTACTGGGTCTACCGCGACAGCGACGCCGCCTCGCGCCGACGCGAGATCACGCTGTTCCTGATCTTCAGCGGCATCGGGATGCTGATCGAGAACGGCACGGTCTGGTTCGCGACGTACACCCTGGGCCTGCACGGGCCGCTGGCGTACAACATCTCCAAGGCGTTCGGCACCGGCCTGGGCACGCTGTTCCGCTTCTTCTCGTACCGGACCTGGGTCTTCAAGGCGATGCCCGAGGTCCCGGCAGCCGAGCCCGCACCGGGGACCAACCCGGCGACCTCCCCCGGCGCTCAGACGCCCGCGGTCGTCGAGCAGGCCGAACTGCTGCTCGCCACCGAGGAAGTCCACCACTACGCGAAGTAGGCCGGGGCGAGAACCGGCCCCGACGCAACGCGGACCTGGGGCGACGCGGACCCGGGGCCACCCGGACCCGGGCGTCCGCCCCCGCGAGCGGACGGGCGCTACCCCTTGTTGTGGCTGCGGCCCATGAAGAGGGCGAACACCGGCGGGCGCAGCTGGAGCAGTTCGAGCCTGCCGCCGTCCGCCTCGGCCAGGTCGCGGGCGACGGCGAGGCCGATACCGGTGGAGTTGCGGCCGCTGACCGCCCGCTCGAAGACCCGGTTGCCCAGTTCCAGCGGGACGCCGCTGCCCTCGTCCTGGACCTCGACGACGATCGAGGTGCCGGAGGGGCGCACCCGCAGCGTGATCATCCCCGCGCCGTGCATCAGCGAGTTCTCGATCAGGGTGGCCAGCACCTGCGCGACCGTGCCCGGGGTGCCGACGGCGGCGACCCCGCGCAGGCCCTCGACCTGAAGCGTCCGGCCGGTGTCGCGCAGCGACGGCCCCCACTCCTCCACCTGCTGCTTGATCACATCGTCCAGGTCGAACGCGACGGCGGCCGGGCTGCGCGGATCGCGCTGGTTGGTGAGCAGCCGCTGCACCACGTCGGTGAGCCGTTCGACCTGCTGGAGCGCGATGTTCGCCTCCTCCTTGACCGTCTCCGGCTCCTCGGCGAGGGAGGTGATCTCCTCCAGCCGCATCGAGAGGGCGGTCAGCGGGGTGCGCAACTGGTGTGAGGCGTCGGCGGCGAGCCGGCGCTCGGCGGTGAGCATCCGGGCGATCCGCTCGGCGCTCTGGTCCAGCACCTCGGCGACCCGGTCGAGTTCGGGTACGCCGTAGCGGCGGTCGCGCGGGCGCGGGTCGCCGGAGCCGAGCCGTTCGGCCGTCTCGGCGAGGTCGGTGAGCGGGCGGGCCAGCCGCTTGGCCTGCCAGACGGCGAGGGCGACGGCGGCCTGTACGGCGAGCAGGGCGACCACGCCGAGCAGCAGCAGCATGTTGCCGATCTCGTGGTCGACGGTCGCGCGGGACTGCTCGACGATCACCGTCTCGCCGCTCGCGCCGACCTCCACCGCCTTGAGCAGGTGGCTGCCGCTGGGGCGCTGGCCGGTGGAGACGGCCGGGCGGCCGGGGATGTCGACCTCGACGTAGCTGCCCTCGGTGACCTGGTTGGCGAACTTCTCGCCGGTGACGGGCTCGCCCGCCGCGAGCCGGTTCTCCACCAGGGCGAGCACCCGGACGGCGGCCGCGTCCACCCGGTCCTGGGCGGAGTTGACGATGGTGCGCTTCTCGACTAGGGCGAGCGGGACGCAGAACACCGTCACCACCACCAGGACCACGCCGAGCAGCGAGTTGATCATCCTGCGTTTCACGCTGCGGCTCCAGACGCCCTTGCTCGTCCTGCTGTCCTAGCGGGTCAGTTCTTCTCGAACCGGAAGCCGACCCCGCGCACGGTGGCGATGTAGCGGGGGTTGGTCGCGTCGTCGCCGAGCTTCTTGCGCAGCCAGGAGATGTGCATGTCCAGCGTCTTGGTGGAGGTCCACCAGGTGGTGTCCCAGACCTGGCGCATGATCTCCTCGCGGGTGACCACCCGGCCGGCGTCCCTGACCAGGACCCGCAGCAGCTCGAACTCCTTGGCGGAGAGGGTGAGCTCCTCCTCGCCGAGCCAGGCGCGGTGCGACTCGATGTCGATCTTCACGCCGTGCGCGCCGGTGGTCAGCTGGTCTACGTTGCCGCGGCGCAGCAGCGCCCGGACCCGGGCCAGCAGCTCGGCGAGGCGGAACGGCTTGGTGACGTAGTCGTCGGCGCCCGCGTCCAGGCCGACCACGGTGTCCACCTCGTCCGCGCGGGCGGTGAGCACCAGAACGGGGCAGCTCTTGCCGTCCGCGCGCAGCCGGCGGCAGACCTCCAGGCCGTCCATCTCGGGCAGGCCGAGGTCGAGGACCACCAGGTCGACCTCCTCGGTGAGCCCGGCGGCCAGCGCGGTCGGGCCGTCCTCGCGGACGAGCACCTCGTAGCCCTCGCGTCGCAGGGCCCGCGCCAGCGGCTCGGAGATCGCCGGGTCGTCCTCGGCAAGCAGCACACAGGTCATGGGGCGATCGTAGTCCGCCCGGATGGCGGCCATGACGCCGTGAGCTAGTTCACAGACGGTGATCGTTATACAAAGCGTCACCATGATCCGCACTTCCGGGGTGAACCATCTCTTCGTCGAAGATCCTACGATTCGATCTTGCGTTTGAAGGAACAGATGCCGAGCTACCATCGATAGCCACGCCGGGGCAGGTAACGGCTTTACCTCCTTGATACCAATTTCGCGTGCTTTGTCATCCGATGTTCCCAAAAGTCGCCACGTACAGTGGTTCAGTCCCCGTCCGCCTGCAACCCCCCTCGGCGGACGATGTCTGGCAAGGAACCACTCTTCATGGCGTCTACCACCCTGGATGCCGGCATACAGTCGGCCCCTCCCAGCGGCAAGACCTTCCTCGGGCACCCCCGCGGCCTCGCCACCCTCTTCATGAGTGAGATGTGGGAGCGCTTCAGCTACTACGGCATGCGTGCCCTGCTGGTGCTCTACATGACCGCCGCCACCACCGATGGCGGACTCGGCATGAAGGTCGCGGTCGCCACCGCCGTCTACAGCGTGTACACCGCGATGGTCTACCTGCTGGCCCTTCCGGGCGGCTGGATCGCCGACCGATTCATCGGCGCCCGCAAGACCGTCGCCCTCGGCGGCGTGATCATCATGGCCGGCCACTTCATGCTGGCCGTGCCGGCCCAGGTGTCCTTCTTCGTCGGCCTGGTGTTCATCGCCGTCGGCTCCGGCCTGCTCAAGGCCAACATCTCCACGATGGTCGGCCACCTGTACGACGGCCCGAACGACCCGCGTCGCGATGGTGGCTTCACCATCTTCTACATGGGCATCAACCTCGGGGCCTTCGCCGCCCCGCTGGTGATCGGCACCGTCGGCCAGAGCGTCAACTGGCACCTCGGCTTCGCCCTCGCGGGCATCGGCATGGCGCTCGGCCTGTCCCAGTTCCTGCTGGGCACCCGCCACCTGAGCGCCAAGAGCGACGTGGTGACCTCGCCGATCTCGCCCGCCGAGAAGAGCGTCATCCTGCGCAAGGCCGGCCTGTGGCTGGCCGCCGCCGTGGTCTTCTACGGCGTGGTCGTGCTGACCGGTCACTTCACCATCAACTGGGCGATCTGGCCGCTGTCCATCGCCGGTATCGCGATCCCCGTGTTCGTCTTCGCCAAGGTGAAGCGCGACAAGGACCTCGACTCCGCCGAGCAGTCCAAGATGAGCGGCTACATCTGGTTCTTCGTCGCGGCCGCCGCGTTCTGGATGATCTACGACCAGTCCGGCTCCACGCTGAGCGTCTTCGCCGACGAGAACACCGCCTCCACGCTGTTCGGGATCGACTTCCCGTCCAGCTGGTTCCAGTCGCTGAACCCGCTCTACATCATGGCGCTGGCCCCGGTCTTCGCCTGGCTCTGGGTCTGGCTCTCGCGCCGCGGGAAGAACCCCAGCACCACCATGAAGTTCGCCTTCGGCCTGCTCATGGTCGGCGGTTCCTTCCTGGTCATGATGATGGCGATGGCCGCGGCCGGCGGCGGCGTCAAGGTCACGCCGCTCTGGCTGGCGATGGTCTACCTGGTCCAGACCGTCGGTGAGCTGACGCTCTCCCCGGTCGGCCTCTCCGTCACCACCAAGCTGGCCCCGGCGAAGTACGCCAGCCAGATGATGGGCGTCTGGTTCCTCGCCGTCACGGCGGGCGACTGCGTCGCCGCGATCATCCAGCTGGGCCTGGGCGACGCCACCGGCAGCACCTGGTACTTCGCCTTCCAGGGCGTACTGGCGATCATCGCCGGTCTCGCGCTGGCGATGTACCGCAAGAAGGTCGTCAGGCTCATGGGCGACGTGCACTGACACTCGCGCACTGACACCGCTCACGCCCGCGGCCCGGTACCGATCACTCGATCGGTACCGGGCCGCGGGCGTCGGGCGCTGCCTGCCCGGGACCTCAGACCTCCCGGACCCCGGCGCGCCAGACGGCGGCGGTGAGCGGGACGCCCGGGCGGTAGGCGAGGTGGACGTGCGAGGGGGCGTCCAACAGCAGCAGGTCGGCCCGGGCCCCGGGAGCGATCCAGCCAACGTCGGTACGGCGCAGGGCCCGGGCGCCGCCGGCGGTGGCGGCGTGCACGGCCTCGTCGGGGGTCATACCCATCTCCCGGACGGCGACGGCCACGCAGAAGGCCATCGAGCTGGTGAAGCTGGAGCCCGGGTTACAGTCGGTGGAGAGCGCGACGGTGGCGCCCACGTCGATCAGCCGGCGGGCGTCCGGATAGGGGGCGCGCGTGGAGAACTCCGCGCCGGGCAGCAGGGTGGCGACCGTCTCCGAGCCGGCCAGCGCCGCCACGTCCTCGTCGGTCAGGTGGGTGCAGTGGTCGGCCGAGGCCGCGCCGAGCTCGACGGCGAGCTGCACACCGGGGCCGTACGACAGCTGGTTGGCGTGCACCCGGGGGGTCAGCCCGCGCTTGACGCCGGCCGTCAGGATCGCCCTGGCCTGGTCGCCGTCGAAGGCGCCGTTCTCGCAGAAGACGTCCACCCAGCGGGCGTGCGGGGCGCAGGCGTCGAGCATCTCGCCGGTGACCAGCGCGACGTAGCCCGCCGGGTCGTCGGCGTACTCGGGGGCGACCACGTGCGCGCCGAGGTAGGTGGTCTCGGGCGTGTGCGCCGCGGCGATCCGCAGGGCGCGGGCCTCGTCCTCGACGGTCAGGCCGTAGCCGGACTTGCACTCGATGGTGGTGGTGCCCTGGCGCAGCGCCTCGCCGACGAACCGGGCCAGGTTGGCGTCCAGCTGCTCGTCGGTGGCGGCGCGGGTGGCGGCGACGGTGGTCCGGATGCCGCCGGCGGTGTAGGCCTGGCCGGACATCCGGGCGTTGAACTCGGCGGTGCGGTCGCCCGCGAAGACCAGGTGGGAGTGCGAGTCGACGAAGCCGGGCAGCAGCGCGCGGCCCGCGGCGTCGTGGCGGTCGTCGGCGGCGGGCGCGTCGACGGCCCGGCCGACCCAGGCGATCACGCCGCCGTCCACGATCACGGCCGCGTCGGTGAGCAGGCCGAGCGGGCCGCTGCCGTGGGCCGGGTCATTGGTGACCAGGCTGCCGATGTCGGTGATCAGGGTGCTCAACGGGGGCCCTCTCGGTGGATGTCACGGGTCGCTACGGGGGTGCCCCGGCCGAAGACGGGGGTGTGGCCGGACCGGTGTGGCCGGACGGGTGTCGGCGGCACGGGTGCGGCCGGACGGCCCGGGGGCCGCGGGCGGCGGGATCAGCCCCCGCGCCCACGGCCCCCCGGGGGCTTCAGGCGTTCAGCGCGGCGATCGAGTCGCGCAGCGCCGCGGGGACGTCGGACACCAGCTGGTGCACCCCGTCCCTGACGACCTGCCGGCCGCCGACCACCACGTGCCGGACGTCGGCGGCGGAGGCGGCGAAGACCGCGATCTCCGCGCCGAGCCGGAACGCCGGGCCGGCCGTGCGGACGCTGTCCAGGGCGAGCACGGTGAAGTCGGCGAGCGAGCCGGCCTCGATCCGCCCGGCCTCCGGCCAGCCCAGCGAGGCGTGGCCGTCCACGGTGCCGGCCCGCAGCAGCGCGTTGGCCGTCCAGTGGCCGCGGGTACGGGTGCGCAGCCGCTCGTCCAGCTCCAGCGCGCGGGCCTCCTCGAACGGGTCGATCACCGCGTGGCTGTCGCTGCCGAGCGTGATCGGGCAGCCGGCCGAGGCGAGCCGCCGGGCGGGGCCGATGCCGTCGGCGAGGTCCCGCTCGGTGGTGGGGCACATGCAGATGGTGGTGGAGGAGTCGGTGAGGAGCTTGACGTCCTCGTCGGTGAGATGGGTGGCGTGCACGGCCGAGGTGCGCGGGCCGAGCGCGCCGTGGTCGGCGAGCAGCCGGGTGGGGGTGACACCGTGCGCGGTGAGGCAGGCGTCGTTCTCCGCCGTCTGCTCGGAGAGGTGGACGTGCAGCGGCGCCTTGCGCATCGCCGCCCAGTGCGCGACGGTGCCCAGCTGGTCGGCCGGGACGGCACGCACGGAGTGGATCGCCGCGCCGATCCGGGCGTGCTCACGCGGCTTCAGCTCGCAGACCCGGGCGGCCCAGGCATCGGCGTCGCCGTCGCTGAACCGCCGCTGGGGCTTGGTCGGCTCGGCGCCGAAGCCGGAGGAGAGGTAGCAGGTGTCCAGCAGGGTGATCCGGATGCCGGCCCGCCCGGCCGCCTCGATCAGGGCCTCGCCCATCGCGTTGGCGTCGTTGTAGCGGGCGCCGCCGGGCGCGTGGTGCAAGTAGTGGAACTCCCCGACCGCGGTGATGCCGGCCAGCGCCATCTCCGCGTACACGGCGGTGGCGAGCGCCAGGTAGCTGTCCGGGTCCAGTGCGCCGGCGAACCGGTACATGGTGTCGCGCCAGGTCCAGAAAGTGCCGGAGCCGACCTGGACGTGGCCGCGCAGCGCGCGGTGGAAGGCGTGCGAGTGGGCGTTCGCCTGGCCGGGGACGAGCAGCCCCTCCAGCCGGACGGCCCCGGGCGGGCAGGGCCCGCTGTCCGGGGTGACCTTGGCGATCTTGCCACCGGCTCCGGTACCGATCAGCACGTCCTGCTCGACCACCGGCCCGTTGGCGTGCGGCAGCCAGGCGTACTGCGCCCAGTAGGTCACTGACACGCCAGATCCTCCAGTACGTCGGCCAGGGCGGCGACGCCCGCCAGGCAGTCGGCCTCCTCGGCGTGCTCGGCCGGGGAGTGCGAGACACCGCTCGGGTTACGTACGAACAGCATGGCGGTCGGAACGGCCGATGCCAGGATTCCGGCGTCGTGTCCCGCGCCGGTGGGCAGCACCGGCACCCCGCCGAGCCGCTTGGCGAGGCGGTCGCGCAGCGGGCCGTCGAAGTCCACCACCGGCGTGTACGACTCGCGGGTCAGCTCGACCCGGACGCCGTCGCGCTCGCCGCGCTCGTACGCGGCCTGGCGGATCTCCTCGACCAGCGCCGTCAGGGTCGGCTCGTCGGCCGCCCGGGAGTCCAGCCAGCCGCGGATCAGCGAGGCGATCGCGTTGGTGCCGTTGGGCTCCACGGCGACCTTGCCGAAGGTGGCCAGCGCCCCGGCCAGCTTCGCCCGCTTGCGGGCGGAGAGCACCGTGTTGGCGAAGGTCAGCATCGGGTCGCGGCGGTCCTCGATCCGGGTCGTGCCGGCGTGGTTGGCCTCGCCGTGGAAGTCGAAGCGCCAACGGCCGTGCGGCCAGATCGCGCTGGCCACGCCGACCGGGTGCTGCTCGGTCAGGTAGCGGCCCTGCTCGACGTGCAGCTCGACGAAGGCGCCGATCCGGGCGAGCCGCTCGTCGTCCGCGCCGATGGCGGCCGGGTCGTAGCCGGCCTTCTCCATCGCGTCGGGCAGCCGGACACCGTCGGCGTCGCGCAGCTCGTACGCCTGCTCGGGCGAGAGCACGCCGGCGGTGAGGCGGGAGCCGATGCAGGCGACGCCGAACCGGGCGCCCTCCTCGTCACCGAAGTTGACGATCGCCAGCGGCTTGTCGAACTCGGCGCCGCGGGCGCGCAGTTCGTCCAGCGCGGCGAAGGAGGAGACCACGCCGAGCGGCCCGTCGTAGGCACCGCCGTCCGGGACGGAGTCCAGGTGCGAGCCGGTGACGATGGCACCGGGGGCGGTCGGGTCGCCGAGCCAGGCCCACTGGTTGCCGTTGCGGTCCAGCTCGTACGTCAGGCCGCGGGCGCGGGCCTGCTCCTCGAACCAGGCGCGGCACTCGGCGTCGGCGGAGTTCCAGGCGAAGCGGCGGTAGCCCCCGGAGGAGGCGGAGCGGCCCACGGGGAGCAGCTCCGCCCACATCCGCTGGAAACCATCGGTGGACGGCACAGTGGTCACAGCTCACCCATGGGGACGCGCACCCCGCGCTCGGCCGCGACCTCGGTGGCGATGTCGTAGCCGGCGTCGACGTGGCGGATGACGCCCATGCCCGGGTCGTTGGTGAGCACGCGGCGGATCTTCTCGCCCGCGAGCGCCGTACCGTCGGCGACGGTGACCTGGCCGGCGTGGATGGAGCGGCCGATGCCGACACCGCCGCCGTGGTGGATGGAGACCCAGGACGCGCCGGAGGCGACGTTGACCATGGCGTTGAGCAGCGGCCAGTCCGCGATCGCGTCCGAGCCGTCCAGCATGGCCTCGGTCTCGCGGTACGGGGAGGCGACCGAGCCGCAGTCCAGGTGGTCACGGCCGATCACCAGCGGCGCGGACAGCTCGCCACTGGCCACCATGTCGTTGAAGCGCTCGCCGGCCTTGTCGCGCTCGCCGTAGCCGAGCCAGCAGATCCGCGCCGGCAGGCCCTGGAAGTGCACCTTCTCCTGGGCCATCTTGATCCAGCGGTGCAGCGACTCGTTCTCGGGGAACAGGTCGAGCACGGCCTTGTCGGTCTTGTAGATGTCCTGTGCGTCGCCGGAGAGCGCGGCCCAGCGGAACGGGCCCTTGCCCTCGCAGAACAGCGGCCGGATGTACGCGGGGACGAAGCCGGGGAAGTCGAAGGCGCGGGTGTAGCCGGCCAGCTGGGCCTCGCCGCGGATCGAGTTGCCGTAGTCGAAGACCTCGGCGCCCTTGTCCAGGAAGCCGACCATGGCCTCGACGTGCTTGGCCATCGACTCGCGCGAGCGCTGGGTGAACTCGGCCGGCTTGGCGGCCGCGTAGTCCGCCATGTCCTCGAAGGCGACGCCGATCGGCAGGTAGCTCAGCGGGTCGTGGGCGCTGGTCTGGTCGGTGACGATGTCGATCGGCGCGTCCATCGCCAGCAGCTGCGGGAAGAGCTCCGCGGCGTTGCCGAGCAGGCCGATGGAGAGCGGCTGCTTCTTGTCGCGGGCGTCGGTGGCCAGCTCCAGGGCGTGGGCGAGGCTGGTGGCCTCGACGTCCAGGTAGCGGTGCTCGATCCGGCGGGCGATCCGGGACGGGTCGCAGTCGATGCAGATCGCCACGCCGCCGTTCATGGTGACGGCCAGCGGCTGGGCGCCGCCCATGCCACCGAGACCGGCGGTGAGGGTGATGGTGCCCTCAAGGGTGTTGTTGACCAACTTCCCCATGGAGTGCAGCTTGGTGGCGACGGCGCCGAAGGTCTCGTAGGTGCCCTGGAGGATGCCCTGGGTGCCGATGTAGATCCACGAGCCGGCGGTCATCTGGCCGTACATGGTGAGCCCGAGGCTCTCCAGGCGGCGGAACTCCTCCCAGTTGGCCCAGTCGCCGACCAGGTTGGAGTTGGCGATCAGGACGCGCGGCGCCCACTCGTGGGTCTGCATGACGCCGACCGGCCGGCCGGACTGGACGAGCATCGTCTCGTCCTGCTTGAGCGTCTGCAGGGTGCGCACCATGGCGTCGTACGAGCGCCAGTCGCGCGCGGCCTTGCCGGTGCCGCCGTAGACGACCAGCTTGGACGGGTGCTCGGCAACCTCGGGGTCGAGGTTGTTCATGAGCATCCGCAGTGCGGCCTCCTGCTGCCAGCCCTGCGCCGTCAGCTTCGTCCCGCGCGCCGCGCGGACCTCGCGCGGGCCGCTGCCCGTCTGCTGCTGCACCATGTTCCCGGCCTCTCTGCGGATGGATTCATTCAGTGTTCGACACTCTGAATATATCCAATCAGTCCGCCTGCGGCCAGACCTGCGCGGCACGGCTTTGAACCGTTACCCGGGGATGCCCGCGCGCAACGGGCGCGACGGCTGCGCTCACGGGGTCGGCGGCGGCGGGGCACCGCCGTGCAGGGCGGCCAGCCTCAGCCGGTAGTCGTCGACGTCGATCTCGCCCCTGGCCAGCCGTTCCGCGAGCACCTGCTCGGGGGTGGGCGTGGGTGGCGGCGGCGCTGCGGGCCGGCCCCACACGGGCGCCGCACCCGGGCCGGCGGTCCGGTGGGCGAGCGTGCGCCACAGCAGGACCAGGACGGCGATCAGCAGCAGACCGAACAGCAGCATGGTGATTCCGGGCACGATCCACGTCCATGCCTCGTGGTACCCGTCATGCCAGTAGTGCCTCATCTTGCTCACCTGTCACAGACCGTGGGTCAGGTGGATATCCGCACGCTCCAGTGTCCCCCCGGTGCGCTCTGATCCGTATAAGCAGGACGACGGCGCGGCGGGCAGGCCCCGGCCGCCCGGGAGGCCGGACGCCGCTACGCGGCCGCGTCGCCGTCCCAGTCGATGCCGATCTCGGCCAGCCAGCGGCGGTCGTCCGCGTCCGCCTCGGCCGGGGCGGACGGGGTCGACGGGGCGGACGGGCGCGGTGGGCGGGGCACGTCCTGGACGGGGCCGAGTCCGTACCGCTCCGCGGCCTCGGCGGCGGACCGGGAGGCCTGCGGGTCGATCACACCGACGTGCACCGCGCCCTCGTCACCCGGATCGAGGACGGTCAGCTCGGGCTCGGGCAGCCGCCGCAGGGTGACCCGGCGGCCGCAGGTGGGGCAGGACCACTCGTCGGCGCCCGAGGCGAGCCGGCCGACCAGCTTCATTTCGTGGATCACTCGCATGCCGGACACCCCCGTCCGGCCCCCCGACAGGGCCTACCGGTGGGATGCCCGCAACGCGGACCGCTACTCCAGGAACAGGCCGCGAGCTGCCGCGGACTGCTCGATCGCCTCCAGCCTGGCCTCCGCGCCGGGCATCTCGTCGCACATGGTCTGCAGCAGCACCCGTCCGAGCATCATCGGCGCACAGGCGGTGTCGAAGACCAGCCCGGTGCCGACGGCCGCCGGCAGCAACAGATCGGAGAGCTTGGCGACCGGCGCGAAGGCGCTGTCCGCGACCGTCAGGACCGTCAACCCGCACTCCCTGGCGACCACCAGAGCGTCCATCAGCTCTCGCGGGTAGCGCGGCAGCGCGAAGCACAGCAGCGCGCTGGCGCCCGCCGCGGCGGCCTGCTCCAGCCGGTCGGCGAGCATGCTGCCGCCCTCGTCCAGCAGCCGGATGTCCGGGTGCACCTTGGCCGCGAAGTACGCGAAGCCACGCGCCTGGGCGGAGGCCGCGCGCAGGCCGAGCACCGGCAGCGGGCGGGAGGCGGCGAGCAGCCGGGCCGCGCGGACGATCGGCTCGGGGTCGGCGAGCAGCTCGGCGAGGTGGCGCAGATGGGCGATCTCGGCGAGCACCGCCTGCTGGTGCTCGTTGCGTACGGCGTCGTCGGGCGTCTCGGGGGCCGCGGGCTCCCCCGCGCCGAGTTCGCGCAGCTGCTTGCGCAGCGCCGGGTAGCCGTCGTAGCCGAGCGCGACGGCGAAGCGGGTGACGGAGGGCTGGCTGACGCCGGCGAGTTCGGCGACCTCGACGCTGGAGAGGAACGGCGCCTCCGGGGCGTGCCGGACCAGCGAGTGCGCGATCCGGCGCTGGGTCGGGGTCAGCCGGTGGCCCTCGAACAGGTGGAGCAGCCGGGCGGAGGGGCCGACGGCGGCGTCGTCCGCACCGGTGTCGCCCGCGCCGGTGCCGTCGGTGGCGGTGCCGTCGGCGGGGGTTCGATCGGTCGCGGTCATCGGTGGGATTCCTCCGGGTTCGGGCTGTGCGGACGACTGTGCAGCAGTCCCGCCCGGACGGGCAATGACGTCTCGTACGCCGGGACGGCCGGCCGCCGGGTGGTGCGGCCTCGGGGTGACCCCTGATTTCCCCCTGAGCCGCCCCGGAGATCACCGCGAAGCGGTGGACCGGGCACCCGGGCGGGGCGCAGGGTGGACAGCATGGAAACACGCCAGGACGAATTGAGGCGAGACCTCGACGCCGCCGTGCAGGCCCGCAAGGAGCTCGGCAAGGAGTACGAGTCGGAGCTCGTCGACTCGTTCCTGGCCCGGCTGGACTCCCGCCTGGACGCCCGGGTCGAGCAGCGGGTGTCCGAGCGGCCGGCGCCACCCGGGTACGGGCTCGGCCGCGAGCGGGGCGGACGCCGTGGCCGGGGCGCCCGGTTGCAGGTGTTCTCGCTGGTGATGGGCGTTCCGCTGTCGGGCATCGCGGCCGGCACCTCGGGCCTGATGGGCCTGGTGGTGTGCTGGGCCGGGATCGTCGGCGTCAACTTCTCCGCCGTGATGGCCGATCGGCGTGAGGAGCGCGGCAGCGGGAGCGAGCGCGGCAGGAGCGCCTGGGACTGACGCCCCTTCACTCCTGCCGCGCTCATGTCCGCCCCGGTCAGGCCAGCGGGCCGGTGACCCGCTCGACCGCGTGCAGCAGCTCGCCGGAGGCGACCAGCTCGGCGGCGGCCTCCAGGTCGGGCGCCAGGAAGCGGTCCCGGCCGGCCCCGCCGACCCCGGCCGCGCGGGCGGCGGCCATTGCGGCGGCGGTGGCCGGGGCGAGCGGGCCGCTGCCGTCGGGCTGCTGGCGGATCTCCAGGGCGCGGGCCGAGGCGGTCAGCTCGACGGCGAGGATCCGGCCGAGGTTCTCCACCGCCTGGCGGAGCTTGCGGGCCGCGGACCACCCCATCGAGACGTGGTCCTCCTGCATCGCGGAGGACGGGATGGAGTCCACCGAGGCCGGGACGGCGAGCCGCTTGTTCTCGCTGACCAGGGCGGCCTGGGTGTACTGGGCGATCATCAGACCGGAGTCCACGCCCGGGTCGTCCGCCAGGAAGGCCGGCAGGCCGTGCGAGCGGGCCTTGTCCAGCAGCCGGTCGGTCCGGCGCTCGGAGATCGAGCCGAGGTCGGCGGCGGCGATGGCGAGGAAGTCCAGCACGTACGCCACCGGCGCGCCGTGGAAGTTGCCGTTGGACTCCACCCGGCCGTCGGGCAGCACCACCGGGTTGTCGACCGAGGCGGCGAGCTCGCGCGAGGCGACCAGCCGGGCGTGCGCGAGGGTGTCGCGCCCGGCGCCGGCCACCTGCGGGGCGCAGCGGATGGAGTAGGCGTCCTGGACGCGCGGGGCGTCGTCCTGGTGGTGGCCGGTCAGGCCGGAGCCCTTGAGGACGGCCAGCATGTTGGCGGCGCTCAGCGCCTGGCCCGGGTGCGGACGGATCGGCGCGTGCAGCTCGGGGGCGAGCACCTTCTCGCTGCCGAGCAGGGCCTCCAGCGACATCGCGGCGGTGATGTCGGCGGTGGTGAACAGGCGGGCCAGGTCGGCGATGGCCATCACCAGCATGCCGAGCATGCCGTCGGTGCCGTTGATGAGGGCCAGGCCCTCCTTCTCCAGCAGCTCGACCGGCTCGATGCCGGCCCGGGCCAGCAGCTCACCGGCGTCGTGCTCGGCGCCGTCCGGGCCGTACGCGACGCCCTCGCCCATCAGCACCAGCGCGCAGTGCGAGAGCGGCGCCAGGTCGCCGGAGCAGCCGAGCGAGCCGAACTCGCGGACGACGGGGGTGATGCCGGCGTTGAGCAGGGCGGCCATCGTCTGGGCCACCAGCGGGCGCACCCCGGTACGGCCGGAGGCGAGGGTCTTCATCCGCAGGAACATCAGTGCGCGGACCACCTCGCGCTCCACGGCCGGGCCCATGCCGGCGGCGTGCGAGCGGACCAGCGAGCGCTGGAGCTGGGCGCGCAGCTCCGGACTGATGTGCCGGACGGCGAGGGCGCCGAAGCCGGTGGAGACCCCGTAGACGGGGCGCGGTTCGGCGGCGAGGGCATCGATCCGGGCGCGGGCGGACGCCATCTCGGCGAGGGCGTCGGGGCCGATCTCGACCCGGGCGTTGCCACGCGCGACGGCGAGCACGTCCTCGGCGCTGACGTCGGCCTTGCCGACCAGGACGAGGGGCGCGTCGGGGGCCACAGCACTGTGCATATCCATATACACAATCACACCAGGTGAATGAAGATATGACAACCGCCGGAGGCCTACCGGTCTCAGGAGATCGGCGCCGGCTCCATCATGACCACGGTCGGCCGCGGCCGCCGCCCGAGCCGCCCGGCACCCGGCACCCGGCACCCGGCACCCGGCACCCGGCACCCGGCACCGATTTCCGCTCCGGCGGCCCGATGGCGCACGCTGGGTGGCCAGGACAGTGAGTGGGAGGCGGCCGGGGATGGCGCGAGCGACGGCACGGCGCCGGGTGGTACGGCTGAGCGGCGGCGAGCGGGGCGCCCGGCCGGACGCACTGGCGGCCGAGGAGCCGCTGGAGATCAGGGTCGGCGGCGAGGCGCTCACCGTCACCATGCGCACCCCCGGACAGGACTTCGACCTGGTGGCCGGCTTCCTGGTGGGTGAAGGGCTGGTCCACTCGGCCGACGGCCTGGCCGCGCTGCGCTACTGCGCCGGGACGGACGCGGACGGCACCAACACCTACAACGTGGTGGACGCGACGCTGCGCGGCGGCGGCGCGCTGCCGCTCTCCGCGCACCGGAACCTGCTCACCACCAGCGCCTGCGGCCTCTGCGGCCGCGACACCGTCGACGCCGTCCGCACCCATGTGCGGTGGCCGGTCTCCGCCGACCCGCTGCGGGTCGAGCCCGCGGTGCTGTACGGGCTGAGCGAGCGGCTGCGCGCCGCCCAGCGCACCTTCGACTCCACCGGCGGGCTGCACGCCGCCGGCCTGTTCGACGCGGCGGGAGAGCTGCTCTGCGCCCGCGAGGACGTCGGGCGGCACAACGCGGTGGACAAGGTGATCGGCTGGGCGCTGCGGGAGGGCCGGCTGCCGCTGACCGGGCACCTGCTGCTGGTCAGCGGCCGGGCCTCGTTCGAGCTGACGCAGAAGGCGGCACTGGCGGGCATCCCACTGCTGGCGGCCGTCTCCGCGCCGTCCTCACTGGCGGCGGACCTGGCGGAGGAGCTGGGCCTGACCCTGGTCGGGTTCCTGCGCGGCGAGAGCGCCAACGTCTACACCCGTCCGGACCGCGTGCGCTGAGGCGGCGGCCGACGGGCCGACGGGCCGTCGTTCGTCACGGCGGGCCGGCGGCGCGCCCGCGCGGTCGCGCGGTCGCCGCCGGGGGCCGTCAGTCGCGGGTGCGGCGGCGGACGGCCAGCACGATCAGCACCACGACGACGATCAGGACGACCACCACCACCGCGCCGACGATGAGGCCGATGGCCTTGCTGAAGAAGCCCTTCTTCTTCTTGGACTTCTTCTTGTCCTTGGATGCGGCCAGCTGGGTGGCGTGCTCGGCCGCCGAGGCGCTCGTACCGCTCGCGGCAGCCGGCGCCGCGGCCGGCGCGACGGGCGCGGCCTGGGCAGCCTGGGCCGGCGACGCGCCCTGAGCGGTCGTCACGACGTAGGCGTGCGGTGCGGCCGCCTGCGCCGGGCCGGCGGCCAGCGCGGCACCCCCGCCCGCCAGCAACAGGGACAGGAACAGGCCCGTCAGACGCGTTCTCATCGACTCAACCCCCGATCCGGCCCGGCCCCGGTGGCCGCAGACCGGGGCCTACTGTCCCATGCGGGCCGCTGCCGCAACAGCCTGGGGGCGGCCTGTTCCCCGACCGCTACCACCCCGGAACCAAGCGGTCACCGAACCCGCACACCCCACCCCCGGACCAGCACCACCAGCACGATCAGCGCGAGCGGCCACCCGGCCGGCCCGGGTCGGCGGCCGTCAGGTGGGCGGCGGCGAGGCGGGCCCGGACAGGGCCACGGCGACGAGCGCCCGCAGCGGGGAGGCGACCTGGCCGAGCGGCAGGGTGGCGTCGTCGGCGAAGAGCTCCACCAGCCAGCCGCCGGCCGCGTTCTGACCGCCCGCCGCGACCATGCCGCGGTAGCCGCTGACCACCAGCACGGCCTCCTCCGCCGGGTCGTTGCCGGCCGCACCGGCCCGCAGCGCGAAGGCACCCCCGCGCACCGTACGGCGGGTGAGCGGGTAGTGGTGCAGGTCGAAGATGGCGTCCGGCGCCTCGATCCGGGCGCGCTGGGTCTCCGCGCGGCTGCTGCTCGGACCGCTGGTCATCCGGTAGACGGCGTGCCGGCAGGTGCGCATCAGCTGGGAGCCCGGCGGCACGTACGAGACCCACCAGCCCACCGCGTCCAGCAGGCGGGAGGCCGTCTCGGCGACGGTGGCCAGCCGGCTGAGGGTGTCGGCGGGGTGGGTGGCGCGGGTGAGGCCGTGCTGGTCGAGGGCGGCGAGCACGGCGGTCAGCAGCTGGCCCGCGTCGGCGCTGTGGGCGGCGCCGCGAAAGCGCCGACGGTCGCCGCCGGGCCGCGCACCGGGCCGGCCGCGGCCGTCGGCCCGGTGATGCGGGTCGGCGGCGTCGGCGAGCAGGACGGTCGGGTCCGGCGAGAAGCCGGGGCCGTGGCTGCGGCCGGCCACCACGGGGTGCGCGGCCCGGGCCGCCTTGGCGCGGTACTGGGCCGCGTCGGCCAGCCGGAACAGCCGGTCGGGGGTGGTGACGGGCCCGATCGAGTCACCGGTGGAGGCGACCCCGCAGGCCACCCCCTCGCCCTCGGCCAGGGTCAGCGCACGGGCGCACAGCTCCTCCGCGACGGCGACCACCTCGTCCGCCTTCTGGCCCTCGGCGAGCAGGCAGAACTCGTCGCCGCCGAGCCGCGCGGCGAGGCTTCCGGGCAGCTTGGCCGCGGCCAGCGAGAGCTGGTGGGCGAAGCGCTCCAGCAGCCGGTCGCCGACCTCGTGGCCGAGCTGGTCGTTGACCCGCTTCAGCCCGTTGACGTCGCAGACCACCAGGGAGACGACCGTGTTGTCCCGGTTGTGTGCCTGGAGCGCGCCCTCCAGCCGGGTGTCCACGGCCCGCCGGTTGGCCAGGCCGGTCAGCGGGTCGGTGAAGGCCAGCCGCCGCAGGTCGGCCAGCCGCTCGGTCTGGGCGAGCCCGGCGGAGATCTGGGCGGCGAGCAGGGTGCCGTAGTCGGCGTCCTCCTGGGTGAACTGCGTTAGGCCCGCGGCGCGGGCGAGGTAGAGCTCGCCCCAGGCCTGGCCGTGCAGCACGATCGGGGCGACCAGGCAGCACTCGCGGCCGCGCCGGCGCAGCCCGGCGGCCCGGTGCTGGCAGAACGCGCCGCCGCCCGGGTGCCCGTGGCTGCTGTGCGGGGTGGAGTTCTCGGCGGTCTGCAGCCAGGCGCGCGGCAGGCGTCCGGGCGCCCAGCGCTCCTCCAGATAGGTGACGATCTCGGGGAAGTCGGCGACCGGATAGGACTCGTCCTCCGGCAGCTCCTCCTCGCCGGGCGCCAGGTCCCCGTAGTTCACCAGGACCCGCAGCCGGCCGGACTCGCGGTCCCAGACCGAGACGGCCGCCATGGTGGCGTCCAGGGCGACCGTGGCCCGGACGGCGGCGGCCCGGATGGCTTCCAGCCGGGTGGCCGCGCCCGCCATGTCCTGCGCCAGTTCGACCACCGACTGCAGCCGGAGGTCGGAGGTGAGCGCCCCCTGCGGGAAGCCCGTCATGGTCGCCTCGCCGCTCACCGGCTCGCCTCGATCCCTGCGCTCGGTCCTGCACTCGCCCCGCACCCGGCCTCGTTCTGCACCAAGACTATGGCCGGTTCGCGCGCAAATGCGCTGTTTTGTCAGCGCGAATGTGTCGGCGCGGGAGCCCCCGGCACGGCCCCGCCGACCGGACACGCGGCAGCGGGTCCGAACCGGGCTGCACGGGCCGCACGGGCCGAGCCGCGCTGCGCAGGACGGAGCCGGCGCTCTCTCAGTCGCCGCGCGTGCAGCGCGAGAGCAGCCAGGGCTCGACCAGCCCGAGACCGCGGACCGGGCGGCGCCACATCGGTTGCAGGTGGAAGCGGTGGTCGGGCGCGGTGTCGGCCCCCGTGGACGGGCCGGACTCCGCCACCAGGGCGCCGCCCTGGCCCGCGCCGTCCAGGTCCACCGGGGCGGCGCTGCCGTTGTGCTCCAGCGCCGTCGCGAACTCGCCGTCGATGAGCACCGCGTCCTTGGGCGCGATCGAGGTGAGCCGGCTGGCCAGGTTGACGGTGGTGCCGAAGACGTCGCCCATCCGGGAGGTGACGGTGCCGAACGCCATCCCGACCCGCAGCTCCGGCATGGTGTCGTTCTCGGCGAGCGTCTCGACCAGGCCGAGGGCGATCTCGGCGGCCGTCGCCGGGTCCTCGGAGACGTACAGGATCTCGTCGCCCAGGGTCTTGATGACCCGGCCGCCGAGCCCGGCGATCATGTCCGCGCAGGTGTTCTCAAAGGACTCGACCAGCTCGCCGAGCTCCTCCTCCTCCAGCCGGCGCGACAGTCGGGTGAACCCGACCAGGTCGGCGAAACCCACGGCCAGCTTGCCGCTGGTGATCTCGGCGTCCTCGGCGGCCTGCACCACCCGGCCGGTCACCGCGGCCAGCTGACGGCGCCAGACGTACACCAGGAACTGCTCCAGCTCCGGCAGCAGCAGCTCCACCAGCGGGTACGCGACCTCGGCCCGGGTCAGGCCCGGCTCGACGGGCTGGGTGAGGTTGTCGAGGAAGGTGTCCATCTGCCAGCCGGCCAGCCGGGCCGTGGTCTGGCCGGTGGACCGCGCCACCTGGATCGCCATCGACTCACTGAGCAGCCCGGACTCCACCAGGCCCGCCAGCCGGCGCAGCGCGATCACGTCGCTGTCGTTGAGCGCCCTGGACTGGCCGATGTCCGGGAAGCCCATCGCCCGCCAGAACCGGGTGGCCAGCTCCATCGGCACATCGGCGGCCCGGGCGGCCTGGTACGGGGTGTAGCGACGTGGTGCGTCCAGGATCAGCCGTTCGAGGTCCAGTGCGACCGTCAGGTCGTCGGAGCCCGCCGTACCGCCGCTGCTGCCGTCCTCTGCCACCGGTCCGTCCCCGTGCGGTTGCCGCACTTGCCTCATGTCCCGCCTACTCGCCACCTAGCCGGTGGCGCGCGCCGGCCACCCCGCGGGTAGTGGCGCGCCTCACACCGCTGCCAGGTGGAATGTTCGCACGGAATCGCGTAATCCGGGGCATCCGGCCCAGCCGGGCGCCGCCGGCGGCCGGGGAGCGCCCCGGCGGGTGCCCGCGCGGCACCCCGCCCAGGGCCTCAGGACGCCGCCGGGGCCCCGGAGCCCTCGGGCCGCACATGGACGACGTCCCCGGCGGCGACGGACTGCCGGGCGCCGTCGGGCGTACGGACCACCAGTCGGCCGTCCGGGTCGATCGCCACCGCCTCGCCGGTCAGCTCGCGATCGCCCGGCAGCTGCACCCGGACGGCCCGGCCCAGCGTGGAGCAGCGGGCCGCGTACGCCGGCAGCAGCCCGCTGGCGTGCGGATCCCCGGCGGCCGCCGTCCATTCGCCGTACAACTCGCCGAAGGTGCGCAGTACGGCGCGCAGCAAGGTCCCCCGGTCGGTGACCTCGGCGCCGGCCAGGGCGAGCGAGGCGGCGGCCGGGACGGGCAGTTCGTCCTCGCGCAACGTCACGTTGACGCCCAGGCCGGCCACCACGGCGCCGCCGCTGAGCTCGGTGAGGATGCCGCCGATCTTGCGCTCGGCGCCGTCGACGCTGACCTGGAGGTCGTTGGGCCACTTCAGCGCGACCTCCACCTCGGCGATCCGCTCGATCGCGCTCGCGGCCGCCACGCCGACCAGGATCGGCAGCCAGCCGAACCGTTCGACCGGCACACCCGAGGGGCGCAGCAGCAGCGAGAGGAAGAGTCCGGAGCGTGGCGGAGCCGTCCAGTTGCGCTCCAGGCGGCCGCGGCCGGCGCTCTGCGCCTCGGCGATCAGCACCGCGCCCTCGGGCGCGCCGTCCCTGGCCCGGGCGGCGAGGTCGCTGTTGGTGGAGCCGGTCTCCTCGACCACGTCCAGCGCGCTCCAGAGCCCTCCGGGGACGAGGATGTCGCGGCGCAGCGCGTCGGCGTCCAGCGGCGGGCGGTCCAGATCGGTCCAGGGGGAGGGCCCGGCGTGGCCGAAGCCACGCAGACCACTGCGGCGGGGGCGGGGGGCCTCGGGCTCGGGCTCGGTCACCGGCTCAGCGTACCCAGGAGCGCCCGGTACCGCCCGGGGACGAGGGAGCCTCGCGCGGCGCGCTCGCCCCGACGGCCGTAGGCCGCCCCATCCTCGCGCAGAACGCTCGTTGACACACTGTGTCGCTGGCCATAACGGGAAACCCTCCGCGCTGGCTACGCTACTCAACGGTAGTTCGTTGCGCCGCCCTGCCCTCACCCGTAGCACTGACAGGTCGCGGCCCATCTGATTCAGGGAGAGCCACCGGATGACCGAGGCCCCGTACGACCCCCACACCACCGCCGGCAAGCTCGCCGACCTGCGGCGCAGGCTGGACGAGGCGGTGCACTCCGGCTCCGCCGCGGCCGTCGAGAAGCAGCACGCCAAGGGCAAGCTGACGGCCCGTGAGCGGGTCGTGGAGCTGCTGGACGAGGGCTCCTTCGTGGAGTTCGACGAGTTCGCCCGGCACCGCTCGACCAACTTCGGGCAGGCCAAGAACCGCCCGTACGGCGACGGCGTGGTCACCGGCTACGGCACCGTCGACGGCCGTCAGGTCGCCGTGTTCGCCCAGGACTTCACCGTCTTCGGCGGCTCGCTCGGCGAGGTGTTCGGCGAGAAGATCGTCAAGGTGATGGACTTCGCGCTGAAGACCGGCTGCCCGGTCATCGGCATCAACGACTCCGGCGGCGCCCGGATCCAGGAGGGCGTGGTCTCGCTCGGCCTGTACGGCGAGATCTTCCGCCGCAACGTGCACGCCTCCGGGGTGATCCCGCAGATCTCGCTGATCATGGGCCCGTGCGCGGGCGGTGCGGTCTACTCCCCCGCGATCACCGACTTCGTGGTGATGGCCGACCAGACCTCGCACATGTTCATCACCGGCCCCGACGTGATCAAGACCGTCACCGGTGAGGACGTCGGCATGGAGGAGCTGGGCGGCGCGCGCGCCCACAACGCCAAGTCCGGTGTCGCGCACCACCTGGCGGCCGACGAGAAGGAGGCCATCGAGTACGTCAAGAGCCTGCTCTCGTACCTGCCCTCCAACAACCTGAGCGACCCGCCGGCCTACCCCGAGGAGGCCGACCTCACCGTCACCGACGAGGACCTCGAACTCGACACCATCGTGCCCGACTCGGCGAACCAGCCGTACGACATGCACAAGGTGATCGAGCACATCCTGGACGACGGCGAGTTCCTGGAGACCCAGGCGCTGTACGCGGGCAACATCCTCACCGGCTTCGGCCGCGTCGAGGGCCACCCGGTCGGCATCGTCGGCAACCAGCCGATGGACCTGGCCGGCTGCCTGGACATCGCGGCCAGCGAGAAGGCCGCCCGCTTCGTGCGGACCTGCGACAGCTTCAACATCCCGGTGCTGACCTTCGTCGACGTGCCCGGCTTCCTGCCCGGCACCGGCCAGGAGTGGGACGGCATCATCCGCCGCGGTGCCAAGCTGATCTACGCCTACGCGGAGGCGACCGTCCCGCTGATCACCGTGATCACCCGCAAGGCCTTCGGCGGCGCGTACGACGTGATGGGCTCCAAGCACCTCGGCGCGGACCTCAACCTGGCCTGGCCCACCGCACAGATCGCCGTGATGGGCGCCCAGGGCGCCGTCAACATCCTGCACCGCCGCGAGATCGCCGAGGCCGAGGCCGCCGGGAACGCCGACGCCAAGCGCGCCGAGCTGCTCGCCTCGTACGAGGACACCCTGCTCAACCCGTACCTGGCGGCGGAGCGCGGCTACGTGGACGCGGTGATCGCGCCCTCCGAGACCCGCCGGCACATCGTGCGGGGCCTGCGGGCGCTGCGCGGCAAGCGCGAGGTGCTCCCGCCGAAGAAGCACGGCAACATTCCGCTGTAGGCCCGGCCGCGAGAGGATTGAGACATGCCACCGATCCACGTGCTGCACGGGCAGCCGACCCCCGAGGAGCTGGCCACCGTCCTGGCGGTGGTCTCAGCCCGGGCCGCCGCCGCGCAGGCCGCCGCCGAGGCCGCCCGCCGGGCAGGCGCCGGCCCGGCGTCCCCGTGGAACGACCGCGCCCGGCGGCTGCGCAGCACCCCCAGGCCCGGGGCGGGCGTCTGGCGCACCTCCGGCTGGGCGGGCTGATCCGCCCGGAGCGGGAAGTCGGCCCGGCCGGCTTCCCGCTCCCTGGCATGCCCGCGGCCGGAGCGGCCCGGGCCCGCACCGGGCACGGCTCGGGCGTGTGAGAACGACCCGCATCGCCCCGAAACCTGAGTACGGGTACTCAGGCGCAACGCCGGAGCGCCGTCGCACCCTGGAACGGTGCTCTGGTCAGACCCCCGCGACGAGCCCTCCCCCGAGACCCGCCGGGTGCAGCAGAGACTGCACCGGGCCGGGCCCGTGCTCGCCGTTCTCACCGTGCTGATGGCCGTCCTGATGATGCTCTGAAACGCCGGGCCGCGGGTGCCCGGCCCACGGCACCCCCTACCCTGATGGACATGACCGACCGCCGCGCCCTCGTCCTCGCCTCCGCCTCCCCCGCCCGGCTCGGGCTGCTGCGCCAGGCGGGCCTGGACCCGCGCGTACTGGTCAGCGGCGTCGACGAGGACGCGATCAGCGCCGCCACCCCGGCCGAGCTCGCGCTCGTCCTGGCCGAGGCCAAGGCGAAGGCCGTCGCGGCGGAGCTGAGCGGCGGCGAGCTGGTGATCGGCTGCGACTCGGTGCTGGAGCTGGACGGCCGGGCGCTGGGCAAGCCGGCCGACGCCGCCGAGGCACTGGCCCGCTGGCAGTCGATGCGCGGGCGCTCCGGCGTGCTGCGGACGGGGCACTGCGTGATCGACACCGTGACGGGCGAGCAGGTCTCGGAGACCGCCTCCACCACCGTCCGCTTCGGCACCCCCGACGACGGCGAGATCGCCGCGTACATCGCCTCCGGCGAGCCGCTGCACGTGGCGGGCGCGTTCACCCTGGACGGGCGCTCGGCGCCGTTCGTCGAGGGCATCGACGGCGACCCGGGCAACGTCATCGGACTCTCGCTGCCGCTGCTGCGCAGGCTGCTGGCCGCCCTCGGGGTGCGGATCACCGACCTCTGGGCCTGAGCCGTCCCGGGGGCCCGAGCCGTCGCGGGGGCCCGAGCCGTCGCGGGGCCGGCCCGTCGCCGGGAAGTGCGGCGCCTCCGGCAGCGCGCCGTCACCGCCGAACGGCATCCCGCCTACACAACCGGGAGGTCACCGCCCTGCCGGATCCGACAGATCCTCGGCCGCACATCTGTGCCCCGGATCCAGCCCGCACGGCCGTGCGACGCCGATAGGCTGGCCGCGCCGCCGATCCGGGAAGGGGAACGCCGATGACCGACAGCGTGCTCAACGTACTGCTCGGCCTGGTCGCCAGCGCCATCAGTGCCGCGCTGGGCTGGCTCGCGCAGACCCTGCGCCGCCGGCGGCGGACCGCCAGGGTCCGGACGTTCTTCGGCATGCCCGGCGGCACGGAGTGCCTGCTGGTGGTCAACCGGCACGCCAGCGCCGCCAGTTCCAAGAGCGTGCAGCGCAACGACGTGTACGCGCTGATGGAGCTGTCCGCACTGGTCAAGGAGTGCGGCGCGCGGGCCGAGATCGTGGCGCACGACCAGGTGCGCCAGGGGCTGGGCGGCAAGGCCGAGTTCTGCCTCGGCGGCCCGGTCAGCAACGACCGCACCGCGGCCCACCTCGCCTCCTGGCTACCGGGCGTCAGCTTCGCCCCCCGGGAGCGGAGCGCCGAGTTCGACCACGGCGATCTCGCGATATCGGTGGGCGACGAGGAGTTCCGCTACCAGCACGGCACCGAGGTGCCGGGCGGGCGGACCTTCGCGCTGCTGGCCCGGCTGCACGCCGGACCGGGCAGCCGGCCGGTGTTCCTGATCGCCGGTCAGACCGCGATGTCCAACCACGCCGCCGTCCGCTACCTGGTCGCCAACCACCGGCAGCTGGCCCGCCGGCACGGCACCGACGGCACCTTCGCGCTCGTCCTGCGGGTGATCAACCCGGGCGCGTACGGACCGGACGTGGTCGAGGTCGCCTCGGACGTCACCGCCAAGGCGACCGTCCGACCGGTGGAGGCCGCCGTATGAGCCGCCCCGCGGCCCCGATGTGGCGAAGGCCACGACGCGGGCGGGGCCGGCGGCGCGCGCTCCGGCCGGGGGCGCGTAGCGTCTCTACCTGCGGAGCCTCCCGCTCCGTGCACACCTGATCACGAATTCGCGTCACACTCCGTGTGGGATAGCTCACCACCTGGGGCTACTCGCCGGTACCACCCCGTAATCCCTAGACTCGACGAGGTTCAAGAAGGGAGCCACAGTGCGCAAGGTGCTCATCGCCAACCGCGGAGAAATCGCCGTCCGCGTCGCCCGGGCCTGCTCGGATGCCGGTATCGCCAGCGTCGCCGTATACGCCGAGCCGGACCGGGATGCGCTGCACGTCCGCGCGGCCGACGAGGCCTACGCGCTCGGCGGCGACACCCCCGGCACCAGCTACCTGGACATCGCCAAGGTGCTCAAGGCGGCCGCCGACTCGGGAGCGGACGCCGTCCACCCCGGTTACGGCTTCCTCTCCGAGAACGCCGACTTCGCCCAGGCCGTCATCGACGCGGGCCTGACCTGGATCGGCCCGCCGCCGCAGGCCATCCGCGATCTCGGTGACAAGGTCACCGCCCGGCACGTCGCCCAGCGCGCCGGTGCCCCGCTGGTCGCCGGTACGCCGGACCCGGTCTCGGGTGCGGACGAGGTCGTCGCGTTCGCCCGCGAGAACGGCCTGCCGGTCGCCATCAAGGCCGCCTTCGGCGGCGGCGGGCGGGGCCTCAAGGTCGCCCGCACGCTGGAGGAGATCCCGGAGCTGTACGAGTCGGCCGTCCGCGAGGCCGTCGCCGCCTTCGGGCGCGGCGAGTGCTTCGTCGAGCGCTACCTCGACAACCCGCGGCACGTGGAGACCCAGTGTCTCGCCGACAGCCACGGCAACGTGGTCGTCGTCTCCACCCGTGACTGCTCGCTCCAGCGCCGGCACCAGAAGCTGGTCGAGGAGGCGCCCGCGCCGTTCCTCACCGCCGAGCAGAACGCCGAGCTGTACCGGGCCTCCAAGGCCATCCTCAAGGAGGCCGGTTACGTCGGCGCCGGCACCTGCGAGTTCCTGGTCGCCCAGGACGGGCTGATCTCCTTCCTGGAGGTCAACACCCGCCTCCAGGTCGAGCACCCGGTCTCCGAGGAGGTCACCGGCCTCGACCTGGTCCGCGAGATGTTCCGGATCGCCGACGGTGAGGCGCTCGGGTATGACGACCCCGAGGTGCGGGGTCACTCGATCGAGTTCCGTATCAACGGCGAGGACCCGGGCCGCAACTTCCTGCCCGCGCCCGGCACCGTGACGCTGTTCGCGCCGCCGTCCGGCCCGGGCGTGCGGCTGGACGCCGGCGTCGAGAGCGGCTCGGTGATCGGCCCGGCCTGGGACTCGCTGCTGGCCAAGCTGATCGTCACCGGCGCCACCCGCAAGCAGGCGCTGCAGCGCGCCGCCCGTGCGCTGGCCGAGTTCAAGGTGGAGGGCATGGCCACCGCCATCCCGTTCCACCGCGCGGTCGTCACCGACCCGGCGTTCGCGCCGGAGGTGCACGGTGGCGAGGGCCCGTTCAAGGTCTTCACCCGCTGGATCGAGACCGAGTTCGAGAACACCATCCCGGCGTTCACGGGTGCGGGCGGCGAGGCCGAGGAGGCCGACACCCGCGAGACCGTGGTGGTCGAGGTCGGCGGCAAGCGGATCGAGGTCTCGCTGCCGTCCTCGCTGGGCGTCTCGGCGGCTCCGGCCGGCGGCGGCGCGGCGGGCGCCAAGGCCAAGCGCCGGGTCGGCGCCAAGAAGGCCGGCTCGGCCGTCAGCGGTGACACGCTGGCCTCGCCGATGCAGGGCACCATCGTCAAGGTCGCCGTCGAGGAGGGCCAGGTCGTCGCCGAGGGCGAGCTGATCGTGGTCCTGGAGGCGATGAAGATGGAGCAGCCGCTGAACGCCCACAAGGCGGGCACCATCGTCGGCCTCAAGGCCGAGGTGGGCGCGAGCGTCAGCAGTGGCGCGGCGCTCTGCGAGATCAAGGACTGACGTCCGCACCACCGACCGGCCCGTACGCCCCGAGGCGTGCGGGCCGGTCGGCGTTCCGGACCCCTGGGCCCGGAACGCCGAGGACCGCCTCAGACAGGCCCTAACGGCCGCGGGGGAGGCCGAGTTCGGCGAGGCGGGCCGGCGGCTGCCCGGGCGGGCCGCCGTGGACGCCGGGGCGGCGCTGACCCGGGAGCGGCGCGCCACCGGGCGGCGGCGCGACCCGGCGCGGCCCGACCCCGGCGGGGGCCTGGTGCACCGGCCCGGTACCCGTGCCGTGCACGGGCGGCTCACCGGTCAACCCCAGCGAGGCGACGGCGATCTGCACCCCGCAGTCCGCCAGGGCGTCCAGCTGACGGGCGGTGTGGTCGTCGGCGGTCGCCTGCTCGTCCGTCACCAGGCGGGTGATGGCCTCGGTCGGGACGGTCTGGAACATGGTGTCCGCGCCGAGCTTGGTGTGGTCGGCGAGGACGATGACCTCGGCGGCCGACTGCACCAGAGCCCGGTCCACGCTCGCGGAGAGCATGTTCGTGGTCGACAGGCCGCGCTCGGCCGTCAGCCCACTGCCGGAGATGAACGCCTTGGAGACCCGCAGCCCGTGCAGGGACTGCTCCGCGCCACTGCCCACCAGCGCGTAGTTGGAGCCTCTGAGGGTGCCACCGGTCATCACCACCTCCACCCGGTTGGCATGCGCCAGCGCCTGGGCGACCAGCAGCGAGTTGGTGACCACCGTCAGACCGGGCACCCGGGCGAGCCGGCGGGCCAGCTCCTGGGTGGTGGTGCCGGCGCCGACCACCACGGCGTCGCCCTCCTCCACCAGCCCGGCCGCGAGATCGGCGATGGCGCTCTTCTCGGCGGCGGCGAGGTGGGTCTTCTGCGGGTAGCCGGGTTCGCGGCTGAAGCCGCCGGGGAGCACCGCACCGCCGTGCCGGCGGTCGAGGAGCCCTTCTGCCTCCAGTGCCCGTACGTCTCGACGGACGGTCACTTCGGAGGTCTGGACGACGCGGGCCAGCTCGCGGAGCGAAACGGCTCCGTTGGCGCGCACCATTTCGAGGATCAACTGGCGACGTTCTGCTGCAAACACAGAACCGACGGTAACCTGAATGACCGTCTGCTTTCAGGCGTTTGCAGCTGGTAACGGGAATTGCTCACCCCGGTGCGGCGCGTGACCGTACAATACGCGCCGTCAGCAACGCCGGCCCGCGCCCGCCGTACGGGTGAAGGCCGGTGGAACGCGAGGGGGCGGCCACCCGTCGGCGACCGCCCCCAACTGCGCCCGCAGTGCTCAGGATTCGCCGTCGGCCCGCTTGCGGATGTGCAGCTGGCGCGCGGCCTCGGCGGTGGAGCCGGACACCGACGGGTAGACGGTGAACGCGCTGGCCACCTGTTCGACCGTCAGATTGGCGTCCACGGCGAGCGAGATCGGGTGGATCAGCTCGCTCGCCCGCGGCGCGACCACGACGCCGCCGACCACGATGCCGGTGCCCGGGCGGCAGAAGAGCTTCACGAAGCCGTCGCGGATGCCCTGCATCTTGGCGCGCGGGTTGCCGCGCAGCGGGAGCTTCACCTCGACGGCGTCCATCTTCCCGCAGGAGACGTCGGCGGCGGTGTAGCCGACGGTGGCGATCTCCGGGTCGGTGAAGACGTTGGAGGCGACCGTCTTGAGGTTGAGCGGCTGCACCGCGTCGCCCAGCGCGTGGTACATCGCGATCCGGCCCTGCATGGCGGCCACGGAGGCCAGCATGAAGACGCCGGTGCAGTCGCCGGCCGCGTACACGCCGGGGGCGGTGGTACGCGAGACCCGGTCGACGTGGATCTGGCCCCAGTCGTTGAGCTTGACCCCCGCCTCCTCCAGGCCCATCTCGGCGGTGTTGGGGATCGAACCGACCGCCATCAGGCAGTGCGTGCCCCGGATCACCTGGCCGTCGGCGAGCGTCACCTCGACGTGGTCGTCGACCCGCTTGGCACCCTCGGCCCGGGAGCGGCTCATCACGTTCATGCCGCGGCGGCGGAAGACCTCCTCCAGGACCTCGGCGGCGTCCGGGTCCTCGCCCGGCAGCACCCGGTCGCGGCTGGAGACCAGCGTGACCTTGGAGCCGAGCGCCTGGTACGCGCCGGCGAACTCCGCGCCGGTGACACCGGAGCCGACCACGATCAGCTCGCGCGGCAGCTCCTCCAGGTCGTAGACCTGGGTCCAGGTGAGGATCCGCTCGCCGTCCGGCTGGGCGTCCGGCAGCTCACGCGGGTGCGCGCCGGTGGCGATCAGCACCGCGTCGGCGCGCAGCGACTGGACGGTGCCGTCGGGGGCGTCCACCAGCACCTCGCGGGAGCCGTCCGCGGCCTGCCCGCCGGCGCCGAGCCGGCCCCGGCCGCGCAGCACGGTGACACCGGCCCGGGTCACCGACTGGGTGATGTCGTGCGACTGGGCGATCGCCAGCCGCTTCACACGGCGGTTGACCTTGCCGAGGTCCACACCGACCACCCGGGCCGCCTGCTCCAGCGGCGGGGTGTCGTCGGCGACGATGATGCCGAGTTCCTCGTACGAGCTGTCGAAGGTGGTCATCACCTCCGCGGTCGCGATCAGGGTCTTGGACGGCACGCAGTCCGTGAGCACCGCCGATCCGCCCAGACCGTCGCGGTCGACGACGGTCACCTCCGCGCCGAGCTGGGCCGCCACCAGGGCCGCCTCGTATCCGCCGGGTCCGCCACCGATGATCACGATCCGAGTCACGTCCACCATTGTCCCGCACGCCGGGGCCGTCGCCACGCCGGGGTCGGGGCTCGGACGCGGGGTGCGGGCGCGGGGTGCGGGCGCCCGCGCCCCGGCGCCGCTCGGGCGCCGCCGAGGCGCCCCCGGATGCCGCTGCGGCGCCGCCCGGATGTGACGAGGGCCACTCCTACCCCCGGGCGCCGACCCGCGCTCCCGTAGGCTGACGCCCATGCCCCTCTACGCCGCGTATGCCACCAACCTCGATGCCCGGCAGATGACCCGCCGCGCCCCCCACTCCCCGCTCCGCGGTACCGGCTGGCTGGACGGCTGGCGGCTCACCTTCGGCGGCGAGCAGCTGGGCTGGGAGGGCTCGCTCGCCACCGTGGTGGAGGACGAGAAGGACCAGGTGTTCGTCTCCCTCTACGACGTCTCCCCGATGGACGAGGAGGGGCTGGACCGCTGGGAGGGCGTGCAGCTCGGCATCTACCGCAAGATCCGGCTGCGGGCGCACACCCTGGACGGCGACATCCCGGTGTGGACGTACGTGCTCAACGACTACGAGGGCGGCCTGCCCGCGGCCCGCTACCTGGGGCTGATCGCGGACGCCGCGGAGAGCGCCGGCGCGCCGGACGACTACGTGCTGGACCTGCGCCGCCGGCCCTGCTGAGCCGGCCGCCACCCGTCACCCGCGCCCCGATGCCGGGCCCGCGCCGTACGGCCGGGCCCAAACCGGCCCGCGCCTTCCGCCGGTGAATTGGTACGAACATCCGATTGCACAGCGTGGCAATCGGCTGGTTCCAGCCGCTCTCGGTAACAATCCAGCATGGCTCGGGCTCATCTTCTACGCGCGTAGCCGATTCCCGTCTATCCTCGACAACGTGAACGCATCTCCTCAGTCGGTCGTCTCCACCGACCCCTACGCCGCCGCCCAGGCCGCCGCCGAGCGCCTGCGCGAGCTGACCGGTGCCGAGCGCCACGACGTCGCCCTTGTGATGGGCTCCGGCTGGGTGCCCGCCGCCGACGCGCTGGGTGATCCTTCGGCCCCGGGCAACTTCGAGTTCCCGGTCACCGAGCTCCCCGGCTTCCCCGAGCCCGCCGTCGCGGGCCACTCCGGCAAGATCCGGTCCGTGAAGATCGGCGACAAGCGCGCCCTGATCTTCCTCGGCCGCAACCACTACTACGAGGGTTACGGCGTGGCCACCGTGGTGCACGGTGTGCGCACCGCCGCCGCGGCCGGCTGCGAGACCATCGTGCTGACCAACGGCTGCGGTGGTCTGCGCGAGGGCTGGGTGCCCGGCCAGCCGGTCCTGATCAGCGACCACATCAACCTCACCGCGGACTCCCCGATCGTCGGCGCCAACTTCGTCGACCTGACGGACCTCTACTCCAAGAAGCTGCGCGACCTGTGCCGCGAGGTGGACTCCTCCCTGGACGAGGCCGTCTACGTCCAGTTCCGCGGCCCGCACTACGAGACCCCGGCCGAGGTCCACATGGCCCGGGTGCTCGGCGGAGAGCTGGTCGGCATGTCCACCACGCTGGAGGCCATCGCCGCCCGCGAGGCCGGCGCCGAGGTGCTCGGCATCTCGCTGGTCACCAACCTGGCCGCCGGCATCACCGGCGAGCCGCTCAACCACGCCGAGGTGCTGGAGGCCGGAAAGGCCTCCGCAGAGCGCATGGGCGCGCTGCTGGCCAAGGTCCTTGAGCGGATCTGACCGGATCTGACGCAGAATCATGCGTGACGGGGTCTGCGGGGCACCTCCCGCAGACCCCGTCCGCTTGCCCCCCTGGCGGACCTCCCCTGCCTGACCCGTAGGAACCTCCCCGATGGAGCTGGAAGCATGACGCAGGCACCCACCACCGACCTCCTCGCCCGCGCCCGGGCCTGGCTGGCCGAGGACCCCGACCCGCAGACCCGCGAGGAGCTGGCGGCCCTGCTGGCCGCCGCCGAGGGCCCCGACGCCGAGTCCGGTGAGAAGATCGCCTGGTCCCACCTGGCCGAGCGGTTCGCGGACCGCCTGCAGTTCGGCACCGCCGGCCTGCGCGGCGAGCTCGGCGCCGGCCCGATGCGGATGAACCGCGCCGTGGTGATCCGCGCCGCCGCGGGCCTGGCCGCGTACGTCAAGCGCGAGCAGCTCGGCGACCTGGTGGTCATCGGCTACGACGCCCGCCACAAGTCGTACGACTTCGCCCGTGACACCGCCGCCGTGATGGTCGGCGCCGGCCTGCGCGCCGCGCTGCTGCCGCGCGCCCTGCCGACCCCGGTGCTCGCCTTCGCGATCCGCCACCTCGGCGCGGCCGCCGGCGTCACCGTCACCGCCAGCCACAACCCGCCGCAGGACAACGGCTACAAGGTCTACCTCGGCGACGGCTCGCAGATCGTCCCGCCCGCCGACGCCGGCATCGCCGCCGAGATCGACGCGATCGGCTCGCTGGCCGAGGTACCGCTCGCCGACGGCGGCTGGGAGGTGCTCGGCGAGGACATCGTCGAGGCGTACCTGGCCCGCGCCGTCACGACCGTCGACCCGCACGGCGCGCGCGACCTGGACGTCGTCTACACCCCGCTGCACGGGGTCGGCCGGGACGTGCTGGTCGCCGCCTTCCGGAAGGCCGGCTTCCCCGCCCCGACCGTGGTCGCCGCGCAGGCCGAGCCGGACCCGGACTTCCCGACCGTGGCCTTCCCCAACCCGGAGGAGCCCGGGGCGATGGACCTCGCGTTCGAGACCGCCGCCTCCGCGGGCCCGGACATCATCATCGCCAACGACCCGGACGCCGACCGCTGCGCGGTGGCCGTGCCGGACGCCACCGCCGAGAGCGGCTGGCGGATGCTGCGCGGCGACGACGTGGGCGCGCTGCTCGGCGAGGCACTGGTCGCCAAGAAGGCCGTCGGCACCTTCGCGACCACCATCGTCTCCTCCACCCTGCTGGGCCGGATCGCGGCCGCCGCAGGCCTCGGCTACACCGAGACGCTGACCGGCTTCAAGTGGATCGCCCGCGCCGAGGGCCTGCGCTACGGCTACGAGGAGGCGCTCGGCTACTGCGTCGACCCCGAGGGCGTGCGCGACAAGGACGGCATCACCGCCGCCCTGCTGGTCGCCGAGCTCGCCGCCAACCTCAAGCGCTCCGGCCGCACCCTGGGCGACCTGCTGGACGACCTGGCGATGGAGCACGGCCTGCACGCCACCGACCAGCTCTCGGTCCGGGTGCAGGACCTCTCGCTGATCGCCAACGCCATGCAGCGGCTGCGCGAGCAGCCGCCGGTCTCGCTGGCCGGGCTGCTGGTCACCCAGGCGGACGACCTGACGGCCGGCTCGGCCGACCTGCCGCCCACCGACGGCCTGCGCTACTACCTGGCGGGTGAGGGCGTGCGCTCGGCGCGGATCGTGGTCCGCCCCTCGGGTACCGAGCCCAAGCTCAAGTGCTACCTGGAGGTCGTGCTGCCGGTCGGCTCGGCCGCCGACCTCGCCGGGGCGCGCGAGCGGGCCGCCGGCGTGCTCGCCGAGATCAAGCGCGACCTGGCCGCCGCCGCGGGCATCGAGGCCTGATCCCCCGCGGGGGGCTGCCCCCGCGACGGCCGATGGGCCCGTACCCGGTGCGGTGCCGGGCACGGGCCCATCGTGCTGTCCACGGCCAGGGCCTGCCTGACCGGCCCGCGGTCAGTACAGCTAGGCCGCCGCGATCACGGCGATCAGCGCGACCAGCCCGGCGAGCGTCGGCGCGATGATCCACCAGCACCAGGAGATCCGCACCGCACCGGCCGCCTCCGCCCGTCCGGCGTTGCGCTCGGCCAGCTCCTGGAGCACCCCCACCACCTGGTCCGACCAGGCCCTGGTCGGGTCGGGCGCGTCCGGCAGCACCGTCCGCGGCGGGCGCGTCGACATGCCCAGCCGGGACGCGTGCAGGCTGCCCGAACCGCCCTTGGCGAGCTCGCGGTTGGCGCGCTTGCGCTGGCGCAGCGACACCGGCACGGCCCACACCTGGAACTTCTTGCCGGCCGCGAAGAGCTCGACCGAGTAGCCGGCCCGCAGGCCCTCGACCGCCGCCCACGGCGCGTCGATGGTGCGCAGCGGGTTGCGGACCAGCAGCCGGCGGTCGTTGGCCAGCACGGCCGGGCGCAGCGTGTACGCGATCACCGGGGAGGCGAAGACCGGGACGGCGGCCAGCGCGACCCAGGGCGTCTTGCCGGTGCCGTTCAGGACGGCGTCGCCGATCAGCCAGCCGGCCACCAGCAGCAGCAGGACGCCGGAGATGACGCCGGGCATGGAGCGGTACACGCGGTCCGCGTAGATCGGCTCGCCGTCGGGGGCGGCGGAGCCCGGGTGGGGCGTGCCGTCGGATTCGGTCATGGTCCCGATTCTGCCCCATGGCCCCGGCGATCTACAGGGTCCGCGACCGCCCTGTCGGCCGAGCGCGGCACCGGGCGCCGCCGCACGCCCCGCTCCCGCCCGGCCGGGGGCGCGGTCGGGCGGTCAGGCCGTACGGCGGCGCAGGGTGGCCGCGCCCAGCGCGAGCGCCAGCAGGGCCGAGCCCGCGATGACGGCGAGGTCCCCGAGCAGCTCCCCGCTGACGCCCGCCGTGCCGGTCAACCGGGTCATCGCGTCCACCGCGTAGGAGAGCGGCAGCACGTCGGAGGCCCAGCGCAGGACGGGGGCCATGTTCTCGCGCGGGACGAACAGCCCGCAGAGCAGCAGCTGCGGCAGGATCACGGCCGGCAGGAACTGCACCGCCTGGAACTCGGTCGTCGCGAAGGCGGAGACCAGCAGGCCGAGGGCCATCCCGAGCAGCCCGTCGCCGAGCGCGACGGCGAACAGCAGCCAGGTCGGCCCGGCGACGTCCAGCCCGAGCAGGCCCAGGGTGAGCGCCGAGGCCAGCGCCGCCTGGACGAGTGCGACGAGGCCGAACGCGAGCGCGTAGCCGAGCAGGAGGTCGAGCTTGCCGAGCGGCATGGTGAGCAACCGCTCCAGCGTGCCGGTGGTGCGCTCGCGCAGCATCGCCACCGAGGTGACCAGGAACATCACCAGCAGCGGGAAGACGCCGAGCAGGGCGGCTCCGATCCGGTCGAAGGTCTGCGGCTGCCCGTCGAACATGTACCGGAGCAGGGTGAGCAGCAGGCAGGGCACCACCAGCAGCAGTGCGACGGTGCGCGGGTCGCTGCGCAGTTGGGCCAGCACGCGGCGGGCGGTGGCCGGCGTCCGGCCGGTGTGGAGGGCGGTCACGAGGTCACTTCCGTTCTGCCCGCCACCAGGGTGAGGAAGGCGGTGTCGACGTCGGCGGCCCCGGTGCGGCGGAGCAGCTCGGCGGGGGTGTCGTCGGCGAGCAGGCGGCCGTCGCGCATCAGCAGCAGACGGTCGCAGCGCGAGGCCTCGTCCATCACGTGGCTGGAGACCAGCAGGGTGCGCCCGGCCTCGGCGAGGGTCCGGAAGAGCCGCCAGAGGTCCTGGCGCAGCAGCGGGTCGAGCCCGACCGTCGGCTCGTCCAGGATCAGCAGCTCGGGCCGGCCGAGCAGGGCGGCGGCGAGCGAGACCCGGGCACGCTGGCCGCCGGAGAGGCGGGCGACGAGGTCGTGCTCGTGACCGGTCAGGCCGACCTCGGCGATGACCCGCTCGGGGTCGCCTTTGGGCGCGCCGAGCACGGCGGCGAAGTAGCGCAGGTTCTCGGCGACGCCGAGGTCGCTGTAGACCGAGGGCGCCTGGGTGACGTACCCGACCCGGTGGCGCAGGGCTGCGCTGCCCGCCTCGGCCCCGAGCACCTCGACCCGGCCGGCGGCGATCCGCTGGACGCCGACGATCGAGCGCAGCAGCGTCGTCTTGCCGCAGCCGCTGGGGCCGAGCAGGCCGGTGATCGACCCGGCGGCGATGTCGAGGTCAAGGCCGTGCAGCACCGTGGTGCCGCCGCGCACGACGGTCAGCCCGGTGACCCGGATCGCGGGGCTTGCCCCCGCCAAGGAATTCATCATGCGATGAGTTTCCTGCCGCGGCCGGGCCCCGTCAAGCTCCCGCACACCGCGGGCCGAGCCGAGCCCAGCCCCGGCTCAGGCCCCGCCCAGGTATCCCTGGAACGTCGGCGCCAGCAGCGGCAGCAGCTCCTCGCGGCTCGCCGAGGCCAGCGGCTCGACCCCGATCACATAGCGCGCCATGGCCAGCCCGATCACCTGCGAGAGCATCAGCTCGGTGCGCAACTCCGGCTGGTCGAGGCCCAGTTCGGCGGCGGCCCGACGCACCAGCTCCTCCTGCACGAACTCGCGCATCAGCTGCGCCACCTGCTCGGTGGTGGCCGCGGCGCGCAGCAGCGCCAGCATCCGGTCCAGTACGCCGGGCTGCTCCCAGAGCCCGAGCAGGAACTCCGCCAGCCGCACCCCGACCGTCGCCCGGTCGCCGGCCAGCACCAGTTCGACGACGGCCTTCGGCTCGACCGGGAACTCCAGCGCCGCCATGAACAGCCGGTCCTTGCTGCCGAAGTAGTGGTGCAGCAGCGCCGCGTCCACCCCGGCCGCCCGCGCGATCGCCCGCATGCCGGCCTTCTCGTACCCGCGCGCCGCGAACTCCGCCCGCGCCGCCTCCAGTACCGTCCGGCGGGTGTCGGCGCCCCCGGGGCGGCGGCCGGTCTTCTTGCGGGGGGTGGGCTGCTCTGCGGTCGTCACCGCACCATTGTCCGCACAAGCGCCCGAGGGCCACGCGCCCCGGGCCGGACGGGCAGCGCCCATTCCGCGGAGCGGTGCACCGCCCCCCACCGGCGACTCCACCGGCCCCGCCGGCGTGTCGCACGAGGCGCCCGAGGAGCACGGAGCCGGGTGTGCCGCAGCGCGCCCGGGCCGGGTGGCAAGGTCTCGGTCCGGCATCGAAAGAGGGGCCGCCTAGCGCTTGGCTACGCGCGTAGATATGCTGCTCTGGTGACTATGTCCACTGTTACAGCCAACGCCCTCGGCGCTGCGGGCGGCGGCCTGAGTGACGTCGCGTCCTCCGAGGCCTCGCTCCGCCGCTTCCTCCACGGCCTGCCCGGTGTCGACCAGGTCGGCCTGGAAGCCCGCGCCGCCGCCCTCGGCACCCGTTCGATCAAGACCACGGCGAAGGCGTATGCCATCGACCTGGCGATCTCGATGATCGACCTGACCACGCTGGAAGGCGCGGACACGGTCGGCAAGGTGCGCGCCCTGTGCATCAAGGGCAGGAACCCCGACCCCACCGATCCGACCACCCCCCGTGTCGCCGCGATCTGCGTCTACCCGGACATGGTCGCGACCGCGAAGGCGGCCCTGAAGGGCACCGACATCCAGGTCGCCTCGGTCGCCACCGCCTTCCCCGCCGGGCGCGCCGCGCTCCCGGTGAAGCTGGCCGACACCGCCGACGCGGTGGCCGCCGGCGCCGACGAGATCGACATGGTGATCGACCGGGGGGCCTTCCTCTCCGGCCACTACCTGTCGGTCTTCAACGAGATCACCGCCGTGAAGGAGGCCTGCCGGCGCCCCGACGGCACCTCGGCCCACCTCAAGGTGATCTTCGAGACCGGCGAGCTGCAGACGTACGACAACGTGCGCCGCGCCTCCTGGCTGGCGATGCTGGCCGGTGCCGACTTCATCAAGACCTCGACCGGCAAGGTGGCCGTCAACGCCACGCCCCCCGTCACCCTGCTGATGCTTGAGGCCGTCCGCGACTTCAAGGAGCAGACTGGTATCCAGGTCGGTGTGAAGCCCGCCGGTGGCATCAAGACCACCAAGGACGCCATGAAGTACCTGGTGATGGTCAACGAGACCCTCGGCGACGACTGGCTGACCCCGCACTGGTTCCGCTTCGGCGCCTCCAGCCTGCTCAACGACCTGCTGATGCAGCGTCAGAAGCTGACCACCGGCCGGTACTCCGGTCCCGACTACGTGACGGTGGACTGAGAACCATGGCCAAGAACAACAAGAAGGCGGAAGAGCCCGTGCGCAAGAACGGCCTCTTCGAGTACGCCCCCGCACCCGAGTCCCCCGCCGCCGCGGGTGACATCGCGACCTCGTACGGCCACTTCATCGGCGGCGAATTCGTCGACTCCAGCGGCAGCGAGGCCCTGAAGACGGTCAACCCGGCCACCGAGCAGGTGCTCGCCGAGTTCGCCCAGGGCACCGAGGAGGACGTCGACCGCGCGGTCGCCGCCGCCCGCAAGGCGTTCACCGACTGGTCCACGCTGCCCGGCAGCGAGCGCGCCAAGTACCTGTTCCGGATCGCCCGGATCATCCAGGAGCGCTCGCGCGAGCTGGCCGTCCTGGAGTCGATCGACAACGGCAAGCCGATCCGCGAGACCCGTGACGTCGACCTGCCGCTGGTCGCCGCTCACTTCTTCTACTACGCGGGCTGGGCCGACAAGCTCGACTTCGCCGGCTACGGCGCGAACCCGCATCCGCTCGGTGTGGCCGGCCAGGTCATCCCGTGGAACTTCCCGCTGCTGATGCTGGCGTGGAAGATCGCCCCGGCGCTGGCCACCGGCAACACGGTCGTCCTCAAGCCGGCCGAGACCACCCCGCTGACCGCGCTGCGCTTCGCCGAGATCTGCCGCCAGGCGGGCCTGCCCAACGGCGTCGTCAACATCGTCACCGGTGACGGCCGCACCGGCGCCGCGCTCACCGCGCACCCGGACGTCAACAAGGTCGCCTTCACCGGCTCCACCCCGGTCGGCCGGGCCATCGCCAAGCAGCTGGCCGGCACCCGCAAGAAGCTCTCGCTGGAGCTCGGCGGCAAGGCCGCGAACATCGTCTTCGACGACGCGCCGATCGACCAGGCGGTCGAGGGCATCGTCAACGGCATCTTCTTCAACCAGGGCCACGTCTGCTGCGCGGGCTCGCGCCTGCTGGTCCAGGAGTCGATCCAGGACGAGCTGCTGGACGCCCTCAAGCGCCGGATGGACACCCTGCGGGTCGGCGACCCGCTGGACAAGAACACCGACGTCGGCGCCATCAACTCGGCCGCCCAGCTGGCCCGGATCACCGAGCTGACCGCCGCCGGCGAGGCCGAGGGCGCCGAGCGCTGGTCGCCCGCCTGCGAGCTGCCCGGCTCGGGCTTCTGGTTCAAGCCGACCCTGTTCACCGGCGTCAGCCAGGCCCACCGGATCGCCCGCGAGGAGATCTTCGGCCCGGTGCTGTCCGTGCTGACCTTCCGCACCCCCGCCGAGGCGGTGGAGAAGGCCAACAACACGCCGTACGGCCTGTCGGCCGGCATCTGGACCGAGAAGGGCTCGCGCATCCTGTGGACGGCGAACCAGCTCAAGGCCGGCGTCGTGTGGGCCAACACCTTCAACAAGTTCGACCCGACCTCGCCGTTCGGCGGCTACAAGGAGTCGGGCTACGGCCGCGAGGGTGGCCGGCACGGTCTGGAGGCCTACCTCGATGTCTGACATCACCGCGCGTCTTGACGTCTTCAAGACCTACAAGCTGTTCGTCGGCGGGAAGTTCCCGCGTTCCGAGAGCGGGCGGGTGTACGAGGTGACCGACAGCAAGGGCCAGTGGCTGGCCAACGCCCCGCTCGGCACCCGCAAAGACACCCGCGACGCCGTCCTGGCCGCCCGCGCGGCGGTCAAGGGCTGGTCGGGCACCACCGCCTACAACCGCGGCCAGGTGCTCTACCGGGTCGCCGAGATGCTCCAGGGCCGGCGCGAGCAGTTCGCCGCCGAGGTGGCCGTCTCCGAGGGCATCGGTGCCAAGAAGGCCGCCGCCCTCGTCGACGCCGCCATCGACCGCTGGGTCTGGTACGCGGGCTGGACGGACAAGGTCGCCCAGATCGCGGGCAACGGCAACCCCGTCGCCGGGCCCTTCTTCAACCTGTCCGTACCCGAGCCGACGGGCGTCGTCGGGATCGTCGCCCCGCAGGCCGGGTACGGGCACTCCTTCCTGGGCCTGGTCTCGGTGATCGCACCGGCCATCGCCACCGGCAACACGGTGGTCGTGGCGGCGGCCGCCGACGCCCCGCTGCCCGCCCTGTCCCTGGGGGAGGTGCTGGCGACCTCCGACCTCCCGGGCGGCGTCGTCAACCTCATCTCGGGCCGCACGGCGGACATCGCCCCGACGCTGGCCTCGCACCAGGACGTCAACGCGGTGGACCTCACCGGTGCCATCGCGGCCGACGGTCCCGGCGCGGCGGCGGCCCTGGAGGCCTCCGCCGCCGATACCCTGAAGCGAGTCATCCGGCCGGAGCTGGACCCGTTCGCCCAGGACTGGACCGATTCGCCCGGAACGGACCGGCTACTCTCCTTCCTGGAGACCAAGACGGTCTGGCACCCGATCGGGATCTGACCGACCCCGACCCGGTAGCCGACAACTCCACAGACTGGCCGTCCCCAGTGCCCTACCCCCCCGGGGCCCGGACGTGCCATGACGGACCCGCGCCTCTCCCCCCTGGCGCGGGTCCGTCGACCTTGCGGCCCGGCCCCCGCCGTCAACTTTCGTCGCACCGGCGCAAGCCGATCGGCGCTCCACCGGGCCCCTCGGACGACGGACGATAGGGGCTCACCAGCGGAGGGGGCCCCATGGGGGAGATCATCGGCGAGCTGATGACGCTGCTCGCGAGCGACACGTTTGTCAGGCTGAGCGCCAGGAGGATCCGGCGGCGGCTCAGCGCCGGACGGCCGGCCCGGATCCCCTGCACGGCCCGCGCCGACCGCCCGGGCTGGCCGTCCGAGTACGCGACCGGCCACCTGCTGGTGACCCCCGGCCAGGATGTGATCTTCGGCTCACGCGCACACGGCGACCTCGCCCTCCCCACCGGCGGCAGCTTCCACGACCCGGAGCCCGATGAGTGGCACAGCCTCGACTGGGCCGCCACCTGCTACCAGCCGCCCGGCGGCGGAGAGCCGGTCAATCTCCAGGTGGACAGCCAGTTCCTGCCCGCGCTGCACCTCGTACTCGGCGCCCCCGCACAGCTGCGGGCGGCCTGATCCGGGCAGCCGCCGGCCGCCGCACGCGCACAGAAAGGGGACTCCGGCCGGTTTCGGCATCGCCCCTCGATGCGTCAGACTGGTTTCCCGTGAGTGTCTCCCCGCTGAACCCTGTGCCGAGAGCCCGTGCCCGGGTCGTCCTGCTGTCCGGGCCGTCCGGATCGGGGAAGTCCTCGCTGGCCGAGAGCACCGGCCTCCCGGTGCTCCAGCTCGACGACTTCTACAAGGACGGGGACGACCCGACCCTGCCCACCCTGCCCGACGGCAGCGCCACCGACTGGGACTCCCCGCTCGCCTGGCACCGCGAGCAGGCCGTGGGGGCGATCCGGCAGCTGGTCGAGCACGGCAGGGCCGAGGTGCCCGTCTACTCGATCCCCGACAACGGCTGCGTGGGCACCCGCACGCTGGACCTCGCCGGGGCGAGCGCGTTCATCGCCGAGGGCATCTTCGCCGCCGAGATCGTCGCGCAGTGCGCCGCCGAGGGCCTGCTCGGGGACGCGATCTGCCTGCGCAACCGCCCGACCACCACCGCCTGGCGCCGGCTGCGCCGGGACGTCCGCGAGGGGCGCAAGTCACTGCCGGTGCTGCTGCGCCGCGGCTGGCGCCTGATGCGCGCCGAGCGGGGCATCGTGGCCCGCCAGATCAGCCTGGGCTCGTACGCCTGCGCCCGCCCCGAGGCCGAGCGACGGGTACGCGACGTCGTGGAGCGGCCCGCGCTGACCGCGGTCTAGCCCGGCCCGCGGCGCCCCCACGACACCCCCGCGCGGCGGACAGCGATACGACGACGGACCCGGTGCTTCTCCCCCGCACCGGGCCCGCCGTCGTCGTGCGGCCGCAGGCTCCCCCTGGCGCCCCTCCCCCGAGCGGCACCGCGATCCCACAGCCCTATTCACCCGTCCCCCGACGGGAGTCTCTGTCGTGCCTAGGCGACCAGCTCGCCGAAGGCGTGCGCGGTGTCACCCGTGCGGTTGAGCTGCTCGTCATCGCGCAGCCGGCGCAGCGCGCGCCAGATGCTGCTCTTGACGGTGCCGACGCTGATGCCGAGCACGTCGGCGATCTCCGGGTCGGTCTTGCCCTCGTAGTAGCGCAGCACGAGCATGGTGCGCTGGTTCTCCGGGAGCTTGGCGAGCGCCTGCCAGAGCACGGCGCGCAGCTCCGTGCCGCCCATCGCGTCGGTGTCGCCGACCGTCTCCGGCAGCTCCTCCGTCGGGTACTCGGCGACCTTGCGGCGCCGCCAGGCGGAAATGTGCAGGTTGGTCATGGTGCGGCGGAGGTAGCCCCCGACCGCGGCCTTGTCGGTGATCCGGCCCCAGGCGCGGTAGGTGCTGAAGAGCGCGCTCTGCAGCAGGTCCTCGGCCTCGTAGCGGTCACCGGTCAGGTGGTACGCGGTGGCGTACAGGGAGGCGCGGCGCTCGCGCACGTACGCGGTGAACTCCGTGATGTGGTCCTCCGCGGCGGCCGAGTGCTCCCCCTGCGCGCCTCCCTGCCCGCTCCCGGTCGCGCGCCCCGCCGCGGGGGTCAGCCGCAGCAGCGTCGCGCCTGCGGCCTCGCGTCCGGCCGGCTCCCCCGAGCCGACCGCGCGAAGACCGCTTCCGGCGGCCGCCGGAACGTCGTGCCCCTCGACGCGTACGGGGAGGATCCCCCGCAGCGTGAGGGTGCTGCTGGTGTCGGCCGCACTCCCCTTGCGGCCGATCCCGTACAGCTCCCCCTGCCTGCCGCCGCCGCTCACCCGGCGAACAGCAGTGTTTCCACCGGTGCTGTGTGCGCACCCCCGTACGATCACGGCACCGGAGGTCTCATCGGTCCTGACCTCGTACCTGGTCCGGTGGGACCCGGCTGAAGAACGCGCGTCCCGGGCAGCCGGGTTGCTCCTGGTCTGAAGCATTGCGTTCATCGTGCGCCCCCTTGATCGGTACGAGCGGTTCCTGGCGCCGCCTTCACAACCGGCCTGTTGGCCTGCCGTGTTGCGGCGACATGGAAAATCCTGCCCGCCGGTTGTGATGGGGCTGTCCCCCGACTGTCACAGGGCTGTCACAGCGCCCGGGATCTTCGACTCCCGGGCCGTCCGCCACCCATGACGCACACGCGTCGCCACCCGGTTCCCGCGCGCCCGTTCCGCTCCCGCACGCCCTCGGTGACGACCCGCGGGGGTGATTCGGCGCGCCGGGTGGGCCAGAATGAGGCCGTGCCTTTCCTCCTTCTGATCGAGGACGACGACGCCATCCGGACCGGCCTCGAACTCGCCCTCACCCGCCAGGGCCACCGCGTGGCCGCCGCCGCCTCGGGCGAGGACGGACTGAAGCTCTTCAAGGAGCAGCGTCCGGACCTGATCGTGCTGGATGTGATGCTGCCCGGCATCGACGGTTTCGAGGTCTGCCGCCGCATCCGGCGCACCGACCAGCTGCCGATCATCCTGCTCACCGCCCGCTCCGACGACATCGACGTCGTCGTGGGGCTGGAGTCCGGCGCGGACGACTACGTCGTCAAGCCGGTCCAGCCACGCGTCCTCGACGCCCGGATCCGGGCCGTACTGCGGCGCGGCGAGCGGGAGAGCTCCGACTCCTCCGCGTACGGGAGCGTGGTGATCGACCGTTCGGCGATGACCGTCACCAAGGACGGCGAGGACCTCCAGCTCACGCCGACCGAGCTGCGGCTGCTGCTGGAGCTGAGCCGGCGCCCCGGCCAGGCGCTCTCCCGCCAGCAGTTGCTGCGGCTGGTCTGGGAGCACGACTACCTGGGCGACTCCCGGCTGGTGGACGCCTGTGTGCAGCGCCTGCGGGCGAAGGTGGAGGATGTCCCCTCGGCGCCGACGCTGATCCGCACGGTTCGCGGGGTCGGCTACCGGCTCGACCCTCCGGCATGACCATGACGGCGATACTCGACGGCGGAACAGGCAATTGACTGAACATCAGACGTCCCGGCGGTTCGGCTCGGGGCCGTGGCGAAGGCTGCGCTCGTTGCGGGTGCGACTGATCGCGGTGTTCGCCGTGGTCGCGCTGACCACCGCCGTCTCCGCCTCCGGGATCGCGTACTGGCTGAACCGGGACGCGGTGCTCAAGCGCGCCCAGGACACCGCGCTCAACGACTTCCGGGTCTCGCTCAGCCGCAACGTCTCCGAGCTGCCGCTCAAGGCGACCTGCGACGAGCTGAACCGGCTCGCCAACCAGGTGGCCAGCTCCGGGCTCAGCTACGACGTGGTGGTGGCCGACGAGGCGCAGCCCGACTGCACCGCCTCCTCCGACCCCTCGCGCTACACGATCGCCCAGGTGCCGGCCGCCCTGCGCAACACCGTCGCCAAGCCCCGGGAACTGAGCAACGGCAACCCGTACGCATACCACCTGTACTGGCAGCGGCAGAACCTGGAGGGCCGGCCGTTCGTGATCGGCGGTACCAAGGTCGTACCGACCGGGCCGACCGCCTACATGTTCAAGTCGCTGGAGAACGAGCGCGCCGACCTCAACACGCTGGGCTGGTCGCTGGCGATCGCCACCCTGCTCGCGCTGATCGGCTCGGCCCTGCTCGCGCAGGCCGCCTCGGCGACCGTGCTGCGCCCGGTGAAGCGGCTCGGCGACGCCGCCCGGCGCCTGGGCGAGGGCCACCTGGACACCCGCCTGGAGGTCGAGGGCGCCGACGAGCTCGCCGACCTGGCCCGGACCTTCAACCGCACCGCGCAGTCGCTGCACGAACAGGTCGAGGAGCTCAGCGCCCGGGAGGCGCAGAGCCGGCGGTTCGTCGCCGACATGTCGCACGAGCTGCGCACCCCGCTGACGGCGATGACGGCCGTGACGGACATCCTGGAGGACGAGGCCGAGTCGCTGGACCCGATGATCGAGCCGGCCGTCCGGCTCGTCGTCAGCGAGACCCGTCGGCTGTCCGACCTGGTGGAGAACCTGATGGAGGTGACCCGCTTCGACGCGGGCACCGCCAAGCTGGTCGCCGACGAGGTGGACATCGCCGACCTGATCATGTCCTGCATCGACGGCCGTGCCTGGTACGACGCCGTGGAGCTGGACGCGCCACGCGGGATCCGGGCGGTGGTGGACCCGCGCCGCCTCGACGTGGTCTTCGCCAACCTGATCGGCAATGCGCTCAAGCACGGCGGCTCGCCTGTCCGGGTGAAGGTCCGCCAGGACGAGGACGAGGTGGTGGTCGAGGTCTCCGACAGCGGCCCGGGCATCCCCGAGGACGTCCTGCCCCACGTCTTCGACCGCTTCTACAAGGCCGACAAGGGCCGGGCCCGCTCCGAGGGCAGCGGGCTCGGGCTGTCGATCGCGATGGCCAACGCCCAGATCCACGGCGGAACCATCACCGCCGCCAACGGCGGGAGCGGCGCGGTCTTCACCCTGACCCTGCCGGTCACCCAGCCCCCACCGGCCGACCAGAACACCGAGGATCCGCGATGAAGGCACGACCCGGGCTCCGGCGCAGAGCGGCGACGGTCCTGGTGCTGCTCGCGGCCCTCGCCACGGCCTGCGGGATCCGCCCGACCGCTGTCCCCGTGGATGCGGGCGCGCCCGCCACCAGGACGGCCTGCCCGACCCCGGTGCAGGTCCCCTCCGCGGCGAGCACGCCCTCGCCGTCCCCGGCGGTGACCAGGGCGCCCGCCGGCAAGCAGCCGACCGGTGCCGGACCGGCGCTCTCCCCGGCGCTCTCCCCGACGGGGCGGGCGGCCGGTACGGCTTCGTCGTCCCCGTCGGCCGGCCCGTCGGCCTCCCCATCGGCCCCTACGACGGCTGCTGCGACGCCGAGCGCCGGGGCGGCCACCGCCCCGGCGGACGGCCTGTTCAGCGCGCTGCCCACGCCGTCGCCCTCGGCGAAGCCGGGGACGGGCTGCCCCTGACGGCCGCCGGGGCCGGCCACCGGCCGTCCCGGGGCCCGGACGTTCGCGTCGGCACCTTCCCGCCGGATCGCGGAACCGCCCGCCCGCCGGGCGGCGTCATCCCCGGTGTGCAGCGAGATGGCACCACAGCACGCGCCGAGCGTGCCGACGTGCGGACCGAGAACGAGCCGACCCGACGGGTGCCGGCTCCGCCGTCCGCCGTCGGGGTGTCCCGACCGCTGCGGGCGGCCGGGATCGGCACCCTGATCCTCTATCTGACGGTGGTCGGCTGGCTGGTGCTGCGTCCGCTTCCGGTGGCCTGGGTGTACGACGCCAACCTGACCCCGCTCGCCTCGGTGCGCCAGGCGCTGACCTTCGGCGGCTCCGCCGGCCTGCTCCAGGTGGCCGGCGAACTGCTGCTGCTGGCCCCGCTCGGGGTGCTGCTGCCACTTGCCGGGGGCCGGATCCGCGCGCCGTGGCTGCCGTCGTTCCTGCGGGTGGCGGGGGTCTCCGCGCTGCTCGCCACGGGGCTGGAGTTCCTCTCGTCCTGGGCCCCCGGGCATGTGCTGAACGTCGATCACATACTGCTCGGCGTGGCGGGCGTCGCGCTCGCGCATCTGGCCGTGGTGCCCGCGGCTCGCTCGCTGCTGCGCACCCGGGCCCTCCCGCACCCGCGGCCCGCCCCGGCCCCCGTACCCGCCCAGGCCCCCGTACCGGCGCCGGCGCGTACCGCGCTGCCCGCCGCGTACGGCCGGCCCGCCTCCCGGGCCCGCTGACCCGACCGCCCCTCGCCCCCCGTCACCGGCCGCACCCCGGCCCGTACCCCGCCAAGCGGCGCGGCCCTGCCGCGCCCGCGGCACAGGAAGTCGGCGGACCCGACTTCTCACTCCGGGCTCAGCGGCCCGCACGCTGTGACAGCGCCGGCGCGAGTGGGTCTCGGGGGCGACCCTGAGGCCGACCCCGAGAGTGGGGTGGTCCCGTCCGAGGAGATCTCGGGGCCGCAGATCCCCTTGCGGGCTGAGGCTTTCGCGGGCCCGCCGCCGGAGTATTGAGGTACGCCCACCGGAGAGTCCGGCACCGGGCCGCGACACCTCGGAGACCGTCATGAGCCGCCTCGCCCGCCCCCGCCACAACCGCGTCATCGCCGGCGTCTGCGCCGGGATCGCCGAGCGCTTCGGCCTCACCCCGTGGACGGTCCGGCTGATCTTCATCCTGTCCTGCCTGCTGCCCGGCCCGCAGTTCCTGATCTACCTGGCGCTCTGGCTGGTGCTCCCGCAGGAGCCGTGAGTCGTGAGCCACAGGCCGTGGCGCAACGCAGCAGGGCCGCCGCCCGCACCGGAGTCCGGTACGGGCGGCGGCCCTGTGTCGTGCCGTGCTCCGGGTGTCAGCCGCCGACGCCGGGGAGCGGGACGGGCAGGGTGTGGGTGAGACCGCTGAGCGGGGTGCTCTCCACGCCGATGCCACGGGTATCGGCACCCTGGGTGACGGACGCGGCGGCGTCGGCGACCGGAGCAGCCGCGGCGGGCACCGCCTGGCCGGCGCTGGGGGCGAGCGGGCCGAGCGTGCTGGTGACCTTGTCGCCTGCCGGCGCCTTGCTGACGACGTCGGTCACGGCGCTGGTCGCACCGGGGTTGGTCGCCGTGCTGAGCGGGCTGCCGAGCCCGCCACCCGACGCGGCCGAGGCCGATCCGGCGGCGGCAGCCGCCATGGCGACGCCGAGAGCCGCGACGCCGGCAGCCTTGAGAGTGGCCTGCTTCATGAGTGGGTCCCCTTGAATCCTCGTCGGTGGCAGGCGTACGGGCGCGCCTGAGGGCGTCCGCCGCTACACCGTGTCAGCACTGACTGGCTCACCGTAGTGAGTCGGTCGCGCGCGGATCAAAGTCCTTCACTCACAAGACTGACTTGTCGGATGATCGGTACGAGCCCGGCCGGGCCCGCACCGATCGTCCTCACGTCATCACCGCAGCTCAGGCACCCGCGCTGAACAGCCACTCCGCCTTGAGCTCGGCGTAGCCCGGCTTGATCACGTCGTTGATCATCGCGAGCCGCTCGTCGAAGGGCAGGAACGCCGACTTCATCGCGTTCACCGTGAACCACTCCATGTCGCCCAGGGTGTAGCCGAAGGCGTCCACCAGGTGGCCGAACTCCTGGCTCATGCTGGTGCCGCTCATCAGGCGGTTGTCGGTGTTGACCGTCACCCGGAACTTGAGCCGGCTGAGCAGCCCGATCGGGTGCTCGGCGTACGAGGTCGCGGCCGCGGTCTGCAGGTTGGAGGTGGGGCACATCTCCAGCGGGACGCGCTTGTCGCGCACGTACGCGGCCAGGCGGCCGAGCTCGACGCTGCCGTCCTCGCCCACGGTGATGTCGTCGATGATGCGCACGCCGTGACCCAGGCGGTCGGCGCCGCAGCACTGCAGCGCCTCCCAGATCGAGGGCAGGCCGAAGGCCTCGCCGGCGTGGATGGTGAAGTGGTTGTTCTCGCCCTTGAGGTAGTCGAAGGCGCCCTGGTGGCGGGTCGGGGGGTGGCCCGCCTCGGCGCCGGCGATGTCGAAGCCGACCACGCCGTGGTCGCGGAAGCGGTTGGCCAGCTCGGCGATCTCCTGCGAGCGGGCGGCGTGGCGCATGGCGGTGAGCAGGGTGCCGACGCGGATCCGGTGGCCGGCCGCGCGGGCGTTGGCCTCGCCCAGGCGGAAGCCCTCGTTGACGGCCTCGACGACCTGGTCGAGGGTCAGGCCGCCTTCCAGGTGCTGCTCGGGGGCGTAGCGGACCTCGGCGTACACGACGCCGTCGGCGGCCAGGTCCTCGGCGCAGTCGGCGGCGACCTTGACCAGCGCCTCGCGGGTCTGCATCACGGCGCAGGTGTGCGCGAAGGTCTCCAGGTAGCGGACCAGCGAGCCGGAGTCGGCGGCCTCGCGGAACCAGACGCCGAGCTTGGCCGGGTCGGTGGTGGGGAGCCCGTCGTAGCCACTGGCAGCGGCCAGCTCGACGATCGTCTCGGGGCGCAGCCCGCCGTCGAGGTGGTCGTGCAGGAGCACCTTCGGGGCGCGGGCGATCTGCTCGGGGGTGGGGATGCGGGGGCCGGTGGTGCCCGCGGTGGCCGGGATCTGCTTCTCCATTGCGAAAGTGTAGCGCCTACGCGCGTAGATCTCTTATCACGATCATGCCCGTACGAAGAACCCGCCCCAGGATTGCTCCGAACGGGCGATCCCACCCGCCCGACGAGCAGCCCGAACAACCTGCCCCGACGAACACCCCGCCTCGACGAACGTCCCCTCCCGCGGGGCGTCGCCCCGGAGATCGCCTCAGTCGTGGTCCAGCAGCCGGCCCCGCCGCCCGAGCACGAAGTCACGGAACGCCGCCGCCGGCGGGGTCATCGGACGGCCGGCCATCCAGGCCAGCCCGATCGCCCGCCGGGTCCGCGGAGCCGTCACCTCCAGCTCCACCACCCCCGGCCGGGCCACCAGCGCGGGCGGCAGCAGCGCCACCCCCAGGCCGGCCGCGACCAGCCCGCGCAGCGTCTCGGCCTCCTCCCCCTCGAAGGCGATCCGCGGCACGAAGCCGGCCTCCGCGCAGAACGCGTCCGTGATCGCGCGCAGCCCGTACCCCCGCTCCACCGCCACGAACGGCTCCCGGGCCACCTCCGCCAGCCGGATCCGGCGCCGCCCGGCCAGCCGGTGGTCGGCCGGGACGACCAGCGGCAGCCGTTGCTCGTCCAGCGGACGGGCCGTCAGGTCCGGGGCGTCCGGCAGCGGCGCGACCAGGCACAGGTCCAACTCGCCCGCCCGCAACCGCTCCAGCATCGCCGCCGTGTAGTCCTGCACCAGCTGGAAGCGGACCTGCGGATGCCCCGCCCGGAAGCCGCGCAGCAACGCCGGCACCGCATCCGTCCCCATGGTGTGCAGGAACCCGAACGCCACCCGGCCGGCCGCCGGATCGGCCTCCGCCCGGGCGGCCTCCGCGCCGCGCTCCAGCTCCGCCAGCGCCCGCTCCACCGAGCTGAGCAGCAGCCGCCCGGCCCTGGTCAGCCGGACGGTCCGCCCCTGACGGGCCAGCAGGTCGACCCCCAGCTCTTCCTCCAGCCGGGCCACCGCCCGCGACAGCGTCGGCTGCGGCATGCCCAACAGCTGGGCCGCCTGCGTCACATGCTCCAGCCGGGCCACCGCCGCGAACTGCGCCAGCCGGGGCGCCAGCTGCGCGACCGGCAGCTCGGGTCCGAGTTCGGCGAGCCTGATCGGCGGCTCCACCGCCGGCTCCACGAGGTCGCCCATCCGCCCTGCCCTCCGCCCCGGCGGCCGTCGGGGCGCGCCACCTGTACTCATACCCAGCAGCATCGATTATCGGCCAATCATGCATTGGACGCATCAGCTGCGGCGGTCCTACCGTCGTGCCATGCCCGCAGCCAGTACCGGGGCATCCGCGGCCACCGTGCCGACGGGTGCCCTCACCTCGCCGTCCCCTGTCGCCGACTCCACCGCCCCGGCCGACCCGGCCGCCGACTCCACCGGCGCCGCGGCCACCGCGGCCACCGCGCCCACCGCGCCCACCGCCGCCGCCACGGACCAGCGGATGCGCCCGGGCAACCGGACCTTCCGGCGCGCCAACCTCGCCCTGTTCGCCGCCGGGATCGCGACCTTCGTCCTGCTGTACTCCACCCAGGGCCTGCTGCCGATCCTCTCCGCCGACCTCGCCCTCACCCCCGGCCAAGCCAGCTGGACCGCCTCGGCCGCCACCCTGGGCCTCGCCCTGGCCCTGCTGCCGGCCAGCGCCCTCTCGGACCGCTACGGCCGCACCGCCGTGATGACGGCCTCCATGGTCGCCGCCTCCGGCCTCGCCCTGCTGCTGCCGTTCGCGCCCGACCTCACCACCCTGGTCGCGCTGCGCGTGCTCCAGGGCGCCGCGCTGGCCGGCCTGCCCGCCACCGCGATGGCCTACCTCGCCGAGGAGGTCCATCCGAGCGCGCTGGCCGCCACGATGGGCCTGTACGTGGCCGGCAACAGCATCGGCGGCATGGGCGGCCGGCTGGTCTCGGGCTGGGCCGCCGCCGGCTTCGGCTGGCGCTGGGGCCTGGCCGCCTCCGCCGCGCTGGCCCTGCTCGCCGCGCTGGCCTTCCGGCTGCTGATCCCCGCCGCCCGGCACTTCACCCCCGCGCCGGTGGACGCCCGGGCGCTGGCCCGAACCGTCGGCACGCACCTGCGCAACCCGCTGCTGGTGCGGCTGTACGCGCTCGGCATGCTGTTCATGGCCGTCTTCGGCGCCGTCTACAACACCGTGGGCTACCGGCTGGTCTCCGCGCCCTTCAGCCTGCCCGAGTCGGTGGCCGCCTCGATCTTCGTGGTCTACCTGGTCGGCACCGGCACCTCGGCCGCCGCCGGACGCCTGGCCGGACGCCTCGGGCGGCGCGGCGCCCTGTATGTCGGGATCGGGGTGACGGCGTCGGGCCTGCTGCTGTCGCTCGCCGACTCGCTGCTCTGCGCGCTGCTCGGTCTGGTCCTGATCACCGCCGGCTTCTTCGCCGGCCACGCCACGGCCTCGTCCTCGGTCGGCCGCACCGCCACCCACGGCCGCGCCCAGGCCTCCGCGCTCTACCTGATCGCCTACTACCTCGGGAACAGCCTCGGCGGCACCATCGGCGCCGACGCCTACCACTCGGTTGGCTGGGACGGCTCCGCCGCCGTCGGCCTCGCCGCGATGGCTCTGGCCGCGGGCGTCACCCTCTACGCGACCCGGCAGGCCGTACACGCCCGACGGTCGGTGGCCGTCGATACACTCCGAGTATGAGCACCGATCCGGCTGTATACGCCCGGTTGCGCGAGATCGCGGATCAGCTTCCGCAGGTGCCGGGGATAGGGAAAGTGGAGATCGCCGACGGCGAGATCGTCATGATGATGTCGCCTGTCAACCGACACGAGCTCGCGGTGCTGCGGATCGCCCGGCAGCTCAACGCGCAGCTTCCGCAGACCCACCCCGGGTACGTCGCCCACGGTGGCGCTGATCTGGAGGACGCCGGACTCGGCAGACTGCGGAATCCGGACCTCATGGTATTCCCCGAGGCAGCCCTGGACACCGAGAAGCCGGCGCTGCTGCCCCATCAGGTGCTGCTGGTCGTCGAGATCGTCTCCAAGTCCGACCCCGAGAACGATTACAAGAACAAGGTGCACGACTACGCAGTCATGGGAATCCCGCTCTACCTGCTCATCGACCCGCGCAAGGGCACCGGAGTCGTGCACGATCTGCCCGGCTACGAGTCCCGCAAGGACTTCACCTTCGGTGACACCGTCACCGTCGGCCCGTGGTCGCTCGACACCAGCGTCCTGCGCACGTACACCTGAGAAGGCGTACGTGCGCAGGGCCTCACCTCACGCGATGCGGTCGAGCACGATCGGGTTCGGGGTGAAGGCGGTGCCCGCCGGGGCGACCTCGATGCCGTCGACCAGGGCCTCGATCGCGTACGCGTAGCGCTCGGGGGTGTCCGTGTGCAGGGTCAGCAGCGGCTGGCCGGCCACCACGGTGTCACCGGGCTTGGCGTGCATCTCGACGCCGGCGCCGGCCTGCACCGGGTCCTCCTTGCGGGCGCGGCCGGCGCCCAGGCGCCAGGCGCAGACACCGATCGCGTAGGCGTCGAGCTTGCTCAGCACGCCGGAGGTCGGGACGGTGATGACGTGCTGCTCGCGGGCGACCGGCAGCGGGGCGTCGACGTCGCCGCCCTGGGCGCTGATCATGCGGCGCCAGTGGTCCATCGCCGACCCGTCGCGCAGCGCGTCCGCCGGGTCCTTGCCGTGCACGCCCGCCGCGGCGAGCATCTCGCGGGCCAGCGCGAGGGTGAGCTCGACGACGTCGGCCGGGCCGCCGCCGGCCAGCACCTCCACCGACTCGCGGACCTCCAGCGCGTTGCCCGCGGTCAGGCCGAGCGGGGTGGACATGTCGGTGAGCAGGGCGACGGTGTTGACGCCCGCGGCGGTGCCCAGGCCCACCATGGTGCGGGCCAGCTCCCGGGCGTCGGCCAGGTTCTTCATGAACGCGCCGGAGCCGACCTTGACGTCCAGGACCAGCGCGCCGGTGCCCTCGGCGATCTTCTTGGACATGATCGAGCTGGCGATCAGCGGGATCGCCTCGACCGTACCGGTGACGTCGCGCAGCGCGTAGAGCTTCTTGTCGGCGGGCGCCAGGCCGTCGCCGGCGGCGCAGATGACCGCGCCGGAGGAGCGCAGCACGTCCATCATCTCGTCGTTGGAGAGCAGCGCGCGCCAGCCGGGGATGGACTCCAGCTTGTCCAGGGTGCCGCCGGTGTGGCCCAGGCCCCGACCGGAGAGCTGCGGGACGGCGGCGCCGCAGGCGGCGACCAGCGGGGCGAGCGGCAGGGTGATCTTGTCGCCGACGCCGCCGGTGGAGTGCTTGTCGGAGGTCGCGACACCCAGCGAGGAGAAGTCCATCCGGACGCCGGAGCGGATCATCGCGTCGGTCCAGCGGCTGATCTCGCGCAGGTTCATGCCGTTCAGCAGGATCGCCATGGCGAGGGCGGACATCTGCTCGTCGGCCACCTCGCCGCGGGTGTAGGCGTCGATCACCCAGTCGATCTGAGCGTCGGTCAGCTCTCCGCGGTCACGCTTGGTCCTGATGACGGAGGGGGCGTCCATGGGGTTCTCCAGTGGGGTGAAATGCGAAGAGTGTCGCGAGTTGACTGGGTATGACAGTCCTCTCGCGACACTCTACGCGCGTAACAATCAGATCGGCCAGAGCCCGCGGTCAAACCGCGCCGGGCCGGTCGGGGCCGGGAGCCGAACGGCCCCTCAGAGCCGCTCGGGCCCGAAGGCGTCCGGCAGGACCTCGCTCATCGGCTTGACGCCGGAGGCCAGATCCACCAGCAGCTCGGGGCCGCCGTGCTCGTACAGCAGCTGACGGCAGCGCCCGCACGGCATCAGCAGTTCGCCGGCGCCGTCCACGCAGGTGAAGGCGACCAGCCGGCCGCCCCCGGAGGCGTACAGCGCCGAGATCAGCCCGCACTCGGCGCAGAGCGCGAGCCCGTACGAGGCGTTCTCGACGTTGCAGCCGGTGACCGTCCGCCCGTCGTCCACGAGGGCGGCGGCACCGACCGGGAACTTGCTGTACGGCGCGTACGCCCGCGTCATCGCGTCGCGGGCAGCCTCGCGCAGCAGTTCCCAGTCGATCGCCGGGACGGACGTCACTTGCCCTGCCCCTTGCGGTAGATCTGGCCGTCGGCCTTAGGCGGCCGCAGCCGCTGCGAGGCCAGCGCGAGGACCACCAGGGTGATCACGTACGGGGTGGCGACGATCAGCGGACGCTGGACCTCATCGGTCAGCGAGTACCAGGCGGCCAGGCCACCACAGGCGACGAAGCTGATCACGGCACCGGTGATCTTGCGGCGGTAGACCTGCCACAGGCCCAGCAGGCCCATCGCGATGGAGACCACCAGCAGCAGCACGTGCACCGAGCCCGGGTCGCGCAGCTGGAGGCTGTCGGTGAAGCCGAACAGGCCGGCGCCGACGGCGAGGCCACCCGGCATCCAGTTGCCGAAGATCATCGCCGCGAGGCCGATGAAGCCTCGGCCGAGGGTCTGGCCGTCCTTGTAGAAGTGCGCCGCGACCAGCGAGAGGTACGCGCCGCCGAGACCCGCGAAGCCGCCCGAGGCGATGACCGCGAGGTACTTGTACTTGTAGACGTTCACGCCCAGCGACTCGGCCGCCGTCGGGTTCTCACCGCAGGAGCGCAGTCGCAGGCCGAACACCGTACGCCAGAGCAGGAAGTAGCTGACCACGATCAGCGCGGCCGCCAGCACGATGACCACCGACAGGTTGGTGACCACGCCGCCGACCACACCGGCGACGTCGGAGACCACGAACCAGTGGTGGTTCTCGATGTCCTTCAGCCACGAGGAGAGCCCGGGGATGGTGATGTACGGCAGCGGATCGGCCGGCGGCGACTGGTTCGCACCGGCGCCCACCGCGATGTAGTCCTTGTAGTAGATCCGGTTGACGTACGCGCAGATACCGGGGATCAGCAGGTTGATGCCGACGCCGGAGACGATGTGGTCGACGCCGAAGGTGACGGTGACGATCGCGTGCAGCAGACCGCCGAGCGCACCGCCGATCATGCCGGCCAGCAGACCGAACCACGGGCTGACCAGGTAGCCGCCCCAGGCGCCGCAGAAGGTGCCGGCGACCATCATGCCTTCGAGACCGATGTTGACCACGCCGGCCCGCTCGGACCAGAGTCCGCCGAGACCGGCCATGCCGATCGGTACCGCCGCGCCGAGCGCCGCGGTGATCTGGCCGGAGGAGGTCAGGCTGTGGTTGTCCGTGATCATCCCGACCACGGAGACCAGCACCAGGGCGCCGGCGATCAGCAGCAGCACCACCGGCCAGGTGATCTTGTTCTTCTTCGCGGGCGAGGCGCCCGGCGTCTTGGCGCGAGCGGCCGTGGCGGTGCTCATGCGGAGACCTCCTTCTTCGCTGCGGCCGCGGCCTGGGCGGCGAGCTGGGCGCCGACCTTCTGCTGCTGGCGCTTGAGGCCGTAACGGCGCACCAGCTCATAGGCGACGACGACGCTGATGACGATGGCACCCTGCATGACCGCGACGATCTCGAACGGGAAGTTCCCCTCCGAGCGCGGCAGCTTGCTACCGGTGGTGTCCAGGAAGGCGAACAGCAGCGCCGAGAAGACCATGCCGATCGGGCTGTTGCGCCCGAGCAGCGCCACCGAGATCCCGGTGAAGCCGAGGCCGGCCTGGAAGCTCTGGCCGTAGTTGAACGAGTTCTGCAGCAGCTCGGGCAGACCGATCAGGCCGGCCAGTGCGCCGGAGACCGCCATGCTGATGAGCACCATGCGCTTGACATTGACGCCCGACGCGGTGGCGGCCGACTCCGAGCGGCCGGTGGCGCGCAGGTCGAAGCCGAAGCGGGTGCGGTTCAGGGTGAACTGGAACGCGACACCGACGATCACCGCGACCACGATGAAGCCGTACAGCTTGCCGCCGGCCGTCTCGAAGGAGAAGAAGTGGCTGGAGGCCGAGATCGGGGCGGTCTGGATCGAGTTGCTCGTGGCGCTCTTCTCCGGCGCGAAGATGCCGGGGACGAGCAGCAGACCGACCATGGCGCTGGCGATGGCGTTCAGCATGATGGTCGAGATGACCTCGCTGACGCCCCGGTAGACCTTCAGCAGACCGGCGATGCTCGCCCACATACCGCCGACGGTCATCGCGACCACCAGCAGCAGCGGGATCTGCAGGAACGCGGGCAGGTCGACCTGGCTGCCGACGTACGCGGCGAACAGCGCGGCGATCCGGTACTGGCCCTCGACACCGATGTTGAAGAGGTTCATCCGGAAGCCGAAGGCGGCGGCCGCGGCGGCCACGTAGTAGACCGTGCTGCGGTTGAGGATCGCCACCTGGCCGTCGGACGTACCGGCGTAGGTGAACATCACGTCGAACGCCTCGGCCGGGTTCTTGCCCGAGGACAGCAGCAGGACCGAGCAGACCGCGACGGAGAGCAGCACGGCCAGCACCGGCGCGGCGAGGCCGAGCAGGATGCGCTCGACGTCGAAGCGGCTGCTGAACGAGCGCTTGGCGGGCACACCCCGGGCAGGTGCGCCCGGGGCGGGGTTGGGACTGGTCATATGGGTTACTCCCCCGCCTGCGGGTCGTCGGCGGTGTCGGTGGTCTCGTCGGCCTCGGCCTCGGTACCCTCGGCGGCGATCGCCCGGTGCTCGGCCACGTCCTCCGGCTCCGACTCGATGTGGCCCGCGGCCGCACCGGTCATCGCGGTGCCGAGGTCCTCGGCGGTGACGGTGGCCGGGTCCGCGTCCGCGACCAGCCGGCCGCGGTAGATCACCCGGATGGTGTCGGAGAGCCCGATGAGCTCGTCCAGGTCGGCGGAGATCAGCAGGACGGCCAGGCCGTCGCGCTGCGCGCCCCTGATCTGCTCCCAGATCTGCGCCTGCGCGCCGACGTCCACACCCCGGGTGGGGTGGGCCGCGATCAGCAGCTTCGGCTTGTGGCTCATCTCGCGGCCGATGATCAGCTTCTGCTGATTGCCGCCGGAGAGCGAGGCCGCGGTGACCTCGATGCCGGGGGTGCGGACGTCGAACTCCTCGACGATCCGCAGGGTGTCCTTGCGGGCGCCGGCCGCGTCGAGCAGCGGGCCCTTGGAGTTCGGCGCCTCGGTGACGTGACCGAGGATCCGGTTCTCCCAGAGCGGGGCTTCCAGCAGCAGGCCGTGCTTGTGACGGTCCTCCGGGATGTACCCGATGCCGGCCTCGCGGCGGCCGCGGGTCAGCGTGCCGGAGAGGTTCTTGCCGTCGAGCGTGATGTCACCGGCGTCCAGCGGCAGCATGCCCATGACCGCCTCGACCAGCTCGGCCTGGCCGTTGCCCTCGACACCGGCGATGCCGAGGATCTCGCCCTTGCGGATCCGCAGCGAGATGTCGTCCAGGACGACGCGCTCGATGCCCTCGGCGTCCGTCTTGGCGATCCGCAGGCCGTCGACCTTGAGCATCTCCGTCTCGGTGACGGTGGACGCGCGGCTCTCCGGGGAGGGCAGCTCGGCGCCGACCATCAGCTCCGCGAGCTGGCGGGCGGTGACGGACTTCGGGTCGGCGTCGCCGACCGTGGTGCCGCGCCGGATGACGCTGATCGCGTCGGCGACGGAGAGCACCTCGTGCAGCTTGTGCGAGATGAAGATGACGGTGACGCCTTCGGACTTCAGCTCACGCAGGTTGGCGAAGAGCGCGTCCACCTCCTGCGGAACCAGGACGGCGGTGGGCTCGTCCAGGATCAGGATGCGGGCGCCGCGGTAGAGCACCTTGAGGATCTCCACGCGCTGGCGGTCCGCGACGCCGAGGTCCTCGACCAGTGCGTCCGGGCGGATGCCCAGACCGTACTGGTCGGAGATCTCCTTGATCTTCGCCTTGGCCTTCGCTCCTATGCCGTGGAGCTTCTCGCCGCCCAGGACGACGTTCTCCCAGACGGTGAGGTAGTCGGCGAGCATGAAGTGCTGGTGCACCATGCCGATGCCGCGCGCGATGGCGTCGCCGGGGGTGTGGAACTCCACCAGCTCGCCGTCGACGGCGATGGTGCCCTCGTCGGGACGCTGCATCCCGTAGAGGATCTTCATCAGCGTCGACTTGCCGGCGCCGTTCTCACCCATCAGGGCGTGCACGGTACCGCGGTTCACGGTGAGGTTGATGTCGTGGTTGGCCACGACGCCGGGGAATCGCTTGGTGATTCCGCGCAGTTCGACGGCCGGTGTCGCCGTCCCCGCGCTGGGGGTGCCGCCCTTGCTCAGGGCGGGGTCGGAAGCGGTGATGGCGATCTCCTGATGGTCGGGAGGCGCGTCGTTGCGCTGGAGGGCCAAGGGTGGTGGGGGAAAAGGTGGGGCCCGGGGGTACGCGTTCCGCGCACCCGCCCGGGCCCCACCCTGATGCTGTGTCAATCATCCCGCCGCCAGGCAGGCGGCAGCGGTAGCGACGTCCGCTACGCGAGTCCTACTGGGCCGGCGCGGTGGGGACGGTGGTGGCGCCGGTGGTGATCGCCTTGGCGGCGTCGTCCAGCTTGCCCTTGATGTCGTCGATGTGACCACCGGTGGTGGCCAGCGACAGACCCTCGGCCTTGAGGTCGAAGTTCTTGACGCCGGTGAAGGCGTTGCCCTTCTTGACCGAGTCGATGTAGCTGTAGACCGCGGTGTCGACGTTCTTCACCATGGAGGTGAGGATGCTGTTCTTGTACTTCGCCAGGGCCGGCTGGGCGGCCTGGTCGGAGTCGACACCGATCGCCCAGGCGCCCGCCTTCTGCGAGACGGCCTCGATCGAGCCGTTGCCGGAGGAGCCGGCGGCGGCGTAGATGACGTCCGCGCCCTTGTCGAGCTGGCCGAGGGCGGCCTCCTTGCCCTTGTCGGGCGAGGCGAAGCCGGAGAAGTCCGGCGGGGTGGTCAGGTAGGTCACCAGGACGTTGACGTCCTTGTTGGTGGCCTTGACGCCCGCGGTGTAGCCGGCCTCGAACTTCTTGATCAGCTCGGTCTGCACGCCACCGATGAAGCCGACCGTCTTGGTCTTGGTCTTGCTGGCGGCGGCGACGCCGGCGAGGTACGAGCCCTCCTGCTCCGAGAACGTCAGCGAGGTGACGTTGCCGGGCTGGGTGGCCGACGCCGAGTCGATGATCGCGAACTTGACGTTCGGGTTGTCCTTGGCGACCTTCTCGACGGCGCCCTGGTACACGAACCCGACGGCGATGACGGGGTTGTAGCCGCTGCTGACGAGGTCCCGCAGACGGGACTCCTTGTCGGCCTCGGCCTCACCGGTCTTGGCGTCGGCCTCGGTCACCGAGACGCCGAGGTCGGCCTTGGCCTTGTCGAGGCCACGGGCGGCGGAGTCGTTGAACGACTGGTCGCCACGGCCGCCGATGTCATAGGCCATGCCGACCTTGAGGCCGGAGCTGCCGGAGGCCCCGGCGGTAGCAGTGTCGGTGCTCTTTGCGCCGCAAGCGGCGAGCGAGGCCATGCCCAGGGAACCCGAGAGCACAACCGCGGCGAGCTTCATTGAACGGCGCAAGGGAGTATCTCCTTCTCACACGCACCCGATTAGCGTGGTCGGACGCCACCGTAACGCGCGTAGAACACGGTTGGGTCACGGGCCGCCGGAGCAATCGGGTTGTTACCAAACCGTGGTTCTCACGGCTTCCCGAATTCGGGCATACGCCATCATCCCTCACAATTTCCCCGAGCCGAAACGCCGTCCCGGCCACGCTCAGGCACCGCAAGGCAAAATCAGCCCCACGCATCCGCCCGCCACCGGAGGTCCGCGGGCACGGGGCCACCAGGATGATCATGTCATCCGCGGGGCGGGCCGGCGCTACTGGTGGCTGGTCGCGGTCGGTCGCACGACGTAGATCACCCGGTGCTCGGCGTCGGCCGGCGGCCCGTCCATCCGCATCCCGTAGCGGTCCGCCAGCGCGAGGAAGAACGCGGCGGTCGGGTCCGGGTCGATCCACTCGACCGTGCCGCGGACCTCCAGGTACCGGTACGGCTGGTCCGGATCGTTGACCGAGAAGGCCACCCTGGGGTTGGCCGTCACGTTGCGGTACTTGTAACGGGTGGTGGTGTTGGTGAAGCGGACGAACTCGCCGTCCCAGTGGAACCACATCGGGTTCACCTGCGGCAGACCGTCCGGCCTGATGGTGGCCAGGTGCGCGAAGAGGGGGCGTTCCAGCAGATCCCGGTAGCCCTCGGGGATGATCGACAAGGCGGTCACTCCTGATGCGGTCGCTGCTGATGCGAGTCGATGACGCTGCTGAGCTGCTGACGCCCGTGATGGCGCCGGTGGGCGGCCCGCCGCAGCGGGCCGCCGCCCCGGCGGACCGGAGTCGGTCCTCCCAGCTTGGACCAGGCCGCCGCCGACGGCCTCCGGGATCAGACCCGGCCGTGCTCCAGGGCCAGCGAGGCGAACAGCTCGACACCGATGCCGATCGACCGCTCGTCCACATCGAAGCGGCCCTGGTGCAGGTCCCGGACACCGCTCTCGTGCGGGGCGCGCACCCCCAGCCGGGCCAGCGCGCCGGGCGCGTGCTCCAGGTACCAGGAGAAGTCCTCGCCGCCCAGGCTCTGCTCGGTCTCCTCGACCACCTGGCCGGTGCCGCCGAAGCGGGCGGTCATCGCCGTCTCGAACTGGGTGATGGTGACCGCCTCGTTCACCACCGGCGGCACACCCCGGTGGTAGTCCAGTGCCCACTTGGCCCGGTGCGTCTCGGCCACCTTGGCGATCAGCTCGTGCAGCAGGTCCGGCGCCTCGCGCCAGCCGGGCAGCTCCAGGCAGCGGACGGTGCCCTCCAGCTCGGCGTGCTGGGGGATCACGTTCGGCGCCGAGCCGGCCGCGATCCGGCCCCAGACCAGGCTGACGCCCCAGCGCGGGTCCATCCGGCGGGCGAACAGGGCCGGCAGGTCGGCGGCCATCCGGGCGATCGCGGTGACCAGGTCGGTGGTCAGGTGCGGGCGGGCGGTGTGGCCGCCCGGGCCCTCCAGGTGCAGCTCCAGGCGGTCGCAGGCGGAGGTGATCGCGCCGGTCTTCAGCCCGATCCGGCCCACGGTGACCCGGGGGTCGCAGTGCACCGCGTAGATCCGGCCGACGCCGTCCATCCCGCCCGCCTTGATCACGTCCAGCGCACCGCCCGGCATGACCTCCTCGGCCGGCTGGAAGATCAGCCTGACCGGGCGGCGCAGCTCACCCGCCCGCAGCGCCTTCGCCAGCACCAGCGCGGTGCCGAGCACCACGGCGGTGTGCACGTCGTGTCCGCAGGCGTGCGCCCGCCCGGGCGCCGTCGAGCGGTACGGCACGTCCGTCTTGGCGTCGTCGATCGGCAGCGCGTCGATGTCGGCCCGGAAGGCGAGCATCGGCGTACCGGCGGGCGTACCCGGCGGGACGAGGTCGACCGTCAGCCCGGTACCGCCGGGGAGCACCTTCGGCTCAAGACCCGCCGCCGTCAGCCGGTCGCACAGCAGGCCGGTGGTGCGGAACTCCTGGCGGCCCAGTTCCGGGTGCCGGTGCAGGTCACGGCGGAAGGCGATCAGCTCGGCCTCGAACGCCTGCACCCGGGTCCGCAGACCGGTGGCCGGACGGGTGGCGGTGAGGGAGGCCTGCTTGGCGGGCTGAGGATGGTTCATCCCAACAAGGTTAGGCCCGACTGGGGGATTTGGCCTGACTTCCGAAGAAGAAGTCCCCGGATGGGCGCATACCGGCCGCGTGGGTGGGTATGACATCTCGTTTCAGCCGCCTTCCCGGTGATGCCTGCCCTGAGCAACGATCGCCGGCCCGGTCGGACACGGCCGAGGGGCCCGAGTACGCCCCGGGCCCCTCGGCCGTGTTCCGGACGATCCCTCAGAACCGCTCCACCGGCCGGTACACGCCCCACACCTCGCGCAGCGCGTCGCAGACCTCGCCGACGGTGGCCCGGGCGGCGAGTGCCTCCTTCATCGGGTACAGCGCGTTGTCCGCGCCGCCGGCCGCCCGCCGCAGCCCGGTCAGCGCCCGCTCGACCGCCGGGCGATCACGCTCGGAGCGCAGCCGGGCCAGCCGCTCGGCCTGCCGGGCCTCGATCGCCGGATCCACCCGCAGCGGCTCGTACGGCTCCTCGGCCGCCAGCTGGAAGCGGTTCACCCCGACGACCGTGCGCTGCCCGGAGTCGGTCTCCTGCTGGATGCGGTACGCGGTGCGCTCGATCTCCGCCTTCTGGTAGCCGCTCTCGATCGCGGCCACCGCGCCGCCCATGTCCGCCACCTTGCGCATCAGCTCGACGGCTGCCTCCTCGACCTCGTCGGTCATCCGCTCGACCACGTAGGAGCCGGCGAACGGGTCGACGGTGGCCGTGACGTCGCTCTCGTACGCCAGCACCTGCTGGGTGCGCAGCGCGAGCCGGGCGGACTTCTCGGTGGGCAGCGCGATGGCCTCGTCGAAGCTGTTGGTGTGCAGGGACTGGGTGCCGCCGAGGACGGCCGCCAGCGCCTGGATCGAGACCCGGACCAGGTTGACCTCGGGCTGCTGGGCCGTCAGCTGCACCCCGGCGGTCTGGGTGTGGAAGCGCAGCATCTGCGACTTGGGGTTCCTGGCGCCGAACTCCTCGCGCATGACCCTGGCCCAGATCCGCCGGGCCGCCCGGAACTTGGCGACCTCCTCCAGCAGGGTGGTGCGCGAGACGAAGAAGAAGGAGAGCCGGGGCGCGAAGTCGTCGACGTCCATGCCGGCGGCCACCGCGGTGCGCACGTACTCGATGCCGTTGGCGAGGGTGAAGGCGATCTCCTGCACGGGGTTCGCCCCGGCCTCGGCCATGTGGTAGCCGGAGATGGAGATGGTGTTCCAGCGGGGGATCTCGGCCCGGCAGTACTGGAAGACGTCCGCGATCAGCCGCAGAGAGGGCTTCGGCGGGAAGATGTAGGTGCCGCGGGCGATGTACTCCTTCAGGACGTCGTTCTGGATGGTGCCGGTGAGCCGGCCGGACGGGACGCCCTGCGACTCGCCGACCAGCTGGTAGAGCAGCAGGAGCAGGGCGCCGGGCGCGTTGATGGTCATCGAGGTGGAGACCTCGCCCAGCGGGATGCCGCCGAAGAGCACGCTCATGTCCTCGACGCTGTCGATGGCCACGCCCACCTTGCCGACCTCGCCGGCCGCCAGCGGCGCGTCCGAGTCGTAGCCCATCTGGGTCGGCAGGTCGAAGGCGACCGAGAGGCCGGTGGTGCCGTTGGCGATCAGCTGCTGGTAGCGGGCGTTGGACTCGGCGGCGGTGCCGAAGCCCGCGTACTGCCGCATCGTCCACGGGCGGCCGGTGTACATCGACGGGTACACGCCCCTGGTGTACGGGTACGCGCCGGGCTCGCCGAGCCGCTGGGCCGGGTCCCAGCCGGCCAGGTCCTGCGGACCGTACAGCGGCTCGATCGGGAGGCCGGACTCGGTACGGCGCGGTTCGGCTGCCATGGACGTCTCCGCTGGGTGGAAGGAGCGGTGGTCGGGCCCGGCCGATGCCAGGCCGGCCGTCTCGCAATCTAGCGGGCGGCGGCCTCGCCCGGCAGGTGGCACGGCTGGGGCCGCGCGGTCGGATCGGCGGGCGTGGTTGAGATGATCGGATCAACGACTGAAGTGTTTCCTAGGGAGTGGCGATGAGTGAGCAGAAGGTGGCCGTGGTCACCGGTGCCAGCAGCGGGATCGGCGCGGCCACGGCACGCCGGCTGGCCGCCGAGGGCTTCGACGTGGTGCTGACGGCGCGGCGCACCGACCGGATCGAGGCACTGGCCAAGGAGATCGGCGGGCGCGCCCACACCCTGGACGTGACCGACCGCGCCGCCGTGGACGCCTTCGCCGCCACGGTCGGCCGGGTGGACGTGCTGGTCAACAACGCGGGCGGCGCGATCGGCGCCGAGCCGGTCGAGTCCGGCGATCCGGCCGACTGGCTGGCCATGTACGAGGTCAACGTGCTCGGCGTCCTGCACGTCACCCAGGCGCTGCTGCCCGCGCTGCGGGCCTCCGGGGACGGCACGGTGCTGATCCTCTCCTCCACCGCCGCCCTCGCGGCGTACGAGGGCGGCGGCGGCTACGTGGCCGCCAAGCACGCCGCGCACACCATCGCGGCGACGCTGCGGCTCGAACTGTGCGGCGAGCCGATCCGGGTGATCGAGATCGCACCGGGCATGGTGAAGTCCGAGGGCTTCGCGGTGACGCGCTTCCGGGGCGACGAGGACAAGGCGGCGGCCGTGTACGCGGGTGTCGCCGAGCCGCTGACCTCGGAGGATGTCGCCGACACCGTCGCCTGGGCGGTCACCCGCCCCTCCCACGTCAACATCGACCTGCTGGTGGTGCGCCCCCGCGCGCAGGCCGCCAACCACAAGGTGCACCGCGCCTGAGGCAGACACGTAAGCCGGGCAGCCCGGCCGGATTACAAATCGATGATCTTGGATTGATGCCCGGTCGGTAGACAACGGACCATGACATCACTCCGGGCTGCCCGCCCCCGCCTCCTGCTGGCGTCGCTCGCGGCCGGCACCCTGCTGCTCGGCACCGCCTGCAACAACCCCGCCGGCTCCGGTCGCGACCAGGCCGCCGCCACCGCCACGGCGGCCCCCGTGGCCGGGCCCACGGGGGCCGACAACCCCGCCCTCGCGCCGTTCTACGGCCAGGCGGTCAACTGGTCCACCTGCCCGGCCGACCCCGGCGCCGCCCAGACCGAGCCCGCCGCGACGCAGTGCGGCACGCTGCACGTCCCGCTCGACTACACCCACCCCGGCGGCGACGCCCTCGACCTCGCGCTGATCAGGCGCCCCGCCGCCAGAGCCGACCGGCGGATCGGCTCGCTGGTGGTCAACCCCGGCGGCCCCGGCGCATCCGGCGTCGACATGGTCAGGCACGCCACCACCGAGTTCGACGGCGCCCTGCACGAGCGCTTCGACATCGTCGGCTTCGACCCGCGCGGCACCGGCGCCAGCTCCCCCGTCACCTGCCTGGACGACAAGCAGCGTGACGCCCAGGACCAGGTGGACCTCCCCCTCGACCCGCAGGCCCGCCAGGCGCTGCTCTCCCAGGAGAACCGGGAGCACGACGCCGCCTGCCGGGCCCGCTCGGGCAGGCTGCTGCCCTTCGTCGGCACCCGCAACACCGCCCGCGACCTGGACGTGCTGCGCCAGGTGCTGGGCGACCGCAAGCTCAACTACCTCGGCATCTCCTACGGCACCTACCTGGGCGCGCTCTACGCCGAGGAGTTCCCGGGGATGACCGGCCGGCTGGTCCTGGACGGCGCCGTCGACCCGGCCGCCGACGTACTCGACCGCCAGATCGCGCAGCTCACCGGTTTCGAGGCGGCGCTGGGCCGCTTCGCCGCCGACTGCGCCCGCGACCACGCCGCGGACTGCCCGCTCGGCGGCGACCCGGCGACGGCCGCCAAGATCGCGGCCGAGTTCCTGGACGGCCTCCAGCAGAACCCGCTGCCCACCCGGGACGGCCGCCGGCTCAACCGCGGGCTGGGCTGGCTCGGCACCATCGGGTTCCTCTACGGCGACGACCAGACCGGCTGGGAGCTGCTGCGCTCCGCCCTCGGCTCGGCGATGCGGTCGAAGCAGGGGGACGCCCTGCTCGCCGCCGCCGACGTGTACAACGGCCGCGACAGCAGCGGCCACTACGACCCCTCCCAGGACGCCGGGACCGCCATCAGCTGCGCGGACCACGCCCACCCGGCGCCGTCCGCCGCGCGCGCCCAGCAGGTGTACGCCCAGCTCAGGCAGCAGGCACCGCTGCTGACCAAGGACTCCGCCCCCGAGGACTACACCACCGAGGGCTGCGTGACCTGGCCGTTCCGCACAAGCGAGCGGGCGCACACCGTCCGGGCCGAGGGCAGCGCACCGATCCTGGTGGTCGGCAGCACCGGTGACCCGGCCACCCCGTACGCCGCCTCCGAGGCGCTGGCCCGGGGCTTCGCCAATGCGACCCTGCTCACCCGCGAGGGCGAGGGGCACGGCGCGTTCGGCAAGGACAACGACTGCATCGCCTCGGCGCTGACGGCCTACCTGGTGGACGGCACCCTGCCGGCGGCCGGGACGCGCTGCGCGAAGTAGCCGGAGAGGGGCGGGTAGCCGGAGAGGGGCGGGTAGCCGCAGGAGGAGTGGGTGGCCGCGAGGGCAGCTGGAGGCTGAGGGGCCGCAGGTGCAGCGGGTAGCACAGCCGGATGGGGAGAGCACTGACAAGCAGGTGTCAACGTCACAACTTGATAGCTCGATCGGGTGAATTCCGCGCGTGCTCTCCCCAACTGATGACTGCTCAACTACCGTGGTGCCGCTGCCCGGCCGATCCCGGTACCACCCGGATCGGCCCCATAATTCGCCAGTGCCTCGCACAACGACACGGCGTCGCGCAACCAACCGCGCAACCATCAGCGCACCGGTCACCGTCCGCACTCCCGTACGGCGCGAATCCAGACAGCTCCCCCGCCGTGCCGCCCGCTTCCCTTCCCGCCCTCACGAGGAGGACCCGCTGGCCAGCGACGTCCCGCCACAGCGGCTCGACCCTCCACCGGACCCCGTCCGGGGGGACCCGCGCTCGGAGCCGACGCTCGTCGGGCTGCACCGCTTCAACGAGGCCGACGCCGGCGCGGCCGAGGAGGCCCTCCTCGCCTGCTGCGGAAGCCACCGCTGGGCCCTGCGGCTCGCCGCACACCGGCCCTACCCCGACATAGAGTCCCTGCTCGCCGCCGCGAGCGAGGCCTCCTACGACCTGCGCCCGGCGGACCTCGCCGAGGCGCTGGCGGACGAGAGCTGGATGCCGCAGCCGCTGCTGGGCATGCGCGCGCCCGGCAGCCAGGCCGCGCACACCGCGCTGCGGGCGGCCCACGCCGCGTACGAGGCCCGGTTCGGGCACGTGTTCGTGGTCTGCCTGGAGGGCGTCGACCCCGAGGAGATGCTCGACACCGTGCTCTCCTCGATCCGCACCCGGCTGGCGAACGACCTGGACGAGGAGCGGCTGATCGCGGCGGACGAGCTGCGCCGGATCGCGCTGACCCGGCTGGAGCACCTGGTCGCCACGCCCACCGAGGCGGGGGCGCGCTGAGCGTCCCCGCCGCGCGCTACCGCCCGGCCTGCGCGGCCCGGAGCTTGGCCACCTGCTGCCGGACGACCCGCTCGTCCGGCACGGTGGCCGGCTCGGCGCCGACGCCGACGGTACTGAAGACCGCCAGCACCGAACCGACCCGCACCAGCACGGCACGCTGGGAGAGCACCGCCGTACCCGATTCATTCGTCAGGGTGAACCCCGTCACCCCGTCGGCTCCCCCCGGCGTGGGCGCGTCGTCACGGCTCAGCCGGTGCCTGGTCCGGCCGCCCTGGCGGCCCGTGGCGCCCCCCTTGCCCGCCGCCGGCGCGGCCGAGCTGAAGGCCGTGCACTGCCCGAGCACCCGCTCCAGCTCGGCCTGCAACTGCGTTGCCCGGCCCGGCCCGTAGGCCAGCAGCCCGGCGTACACACTGCCCTTCGGGTCGCTGGCCGCGGCCACGCTCAGGTCCGTCTCGGCCACCGGCCGGGAGGCGGGGTTCGCCGGGGTCACCGCGTCCAGCACCGGCTGGCAGGCCGGTAGGTCGGCGGCCTCGCGCTCCCCGCTCCGGCCGGTCTCACCGTGACCGGGTGTCATCACCGTCACGGTGTAGCCGGGGCCCATGTCACTGTCACCCAGCGCGGCGGCCCGCAGCTCTGCGGCGGACAGTTCGCGGGACGCGCCGGCCCGGTCGGCCGAGGAGGAACCCGCCCGGTCGGCCGAGGAGGACCCGGCCGCGGCACAGCCGGTGGTGAGCAGCAGCGCGGCCGCGAGCGCGAGGGCGGGGCGGCGGGAGGGGCGGAGCGGCACGGGGGCCTCGGCAGTGGTCGCGGGCGGACAGGCCGCCACCGTAGCGCAACCGGACGCTCACGCTGCGCGACGGGTTCCCGTCGCATTAGGCCGCACGTGCCTGATTGATCACACCCCGGCCCCCCGGAGGCGGTTCCCGACAGCGCGTCGATAGGATGCTGGCGGCCGGAGGACCGTACCGGCCGGGCTGACCGACACCGAAGCCGGCCGAGCCCCCGATCCGCTTCCGGAGGGTTTTTCCGTGCCGGCTGGAACGCTGTACCGCGGCCGGGAAGGCATGTGGAGCTGGGTGGCTCATCGAGTCACCGGCGTCCTCATCTTCTTCTTCCTGTTCGCCCATGTCCTCGACACCGCACTGGTGCGTGTGTCGCCCGAGGCCTACGACTCCGTCATTCAGACGTACAAGACGCCGCTGGTGAACCTGATGGAGTACGGCCTCGTGGCCGCCATCCTGTTCCACGCGCTCAACGGCCTGCGGGTCGTCGCCGTGGACTTCTGGTCCAAGGGCCCGAAGTACCAGAAGCAGATGCTCTGGACCGTCGTCGGTGTCTGGGTCGTCCTGCTGGCGGCCTCCTTCTACCACATCCTCCAGCACACGCTGCTCACGTGGTTCGGGAAGTGATCGGCATGCCTACGGATTACACGTACACCGACGCCGTGGTGGTTCCCTCCGCCCAGGCCCACACCGGCAAGGGGCTCGGCACCGGCAACGCCGCCGACGCCTTCGTGGTGGAGCCGCCCCGCACGCGTACCAAGAAGACCCCTCGCCGTACGCGTACCAACTTCGAGATGCTCGCCTGGCTGTTCATGCGCCTGTCGGGCATCGTCCTGGTCGTGCTGATCCTCGGCCACCTGCTGATCATGCTGGTGCTCGACGGCGGCGTCTCCAAGATCGGCTTCGCCTTCGTGGCCGGCCGCTGGGCCTCGCCGTTCTGGCAGGGCTGGGACCTGCTGATGCTCTGGCTCGCCATGCTCCACGGCGCCAACGGCATGCGCACGGTCATCAACGACTACGCCGAGAAGGACTCCACCCGGCTCTGGCTGAAGGGCCTCATGGGCGCCGCCACGGTGTTCACCGTGCTCCTCGGCACCCTGGTGATCTTCACCTTCGACCCAAACATCTGAGCCGCAGCACCTAATCGGCAATCGGCAGAGGCCAGAGGCGAGTTAGAACCCCCATGCAGATTCATCAGTACGACACCGTCATCGTCGGCGCAGGCGGCGCCGGCATGCGCGCGGCCATCGAGTCGACCCAGCGCAGCCGTACCGCCGTGCTGACCAAGCTCTACCCCACCCGGTCCCACACCGGCGCGGCCCAGGGCGGCATGTGCGCCGCCCTCGCCAACGTCGAGGAGGACAACTGGGAGTGGCACACCTTCGACACGGTCAAGGGTGGTGACTACCTGGTCGACCAGGACGCCGCCGAGATCATGTGCAAGGAGGCCATCGACGCCGTCCTCGACCTGGAGAAGATGGGTCTTCCCTTCTCCCGGACCGAGCAGGGCCGGATCGACCAGCGCCGCTTCGGCGGCCACTCGCGCAACCACGGCGAGGCCCCCGTCCGCCGCTCGTGCTACGCGGCCGACCGCACCGGTCACATGATCCTCCAGACGCTGTTCCAGAACTGCGTCAAGCACGGCGTCGAGTTCTTCAACGAGTTCTACGTGCTCGACCTGCTGATCAACGACGGCAAGACCGCCGGCGTGGTCGCGTACGAGCTGGCCACCGGCGAGATCCACGTCTTCCAGGCGAAGGCCGTCGTGTTCGCCTCCGGCGGCACCGGCAAGTTCTTCAAGGTGACCTCCAACGCCCACACCCTCACCGGTGACGGCCAGGCCCTGGTCTACCGCCGTGGCCTGCCGCTGGAGGACATGGAGTTCTTCCAGTTCCACCCGACGGGCATCTGGCGCATGGGCATCCTCCTCACCGAGGGCGCCCGCGGCGAGGGCGGCATCCTGCGCAACAAGGACGGCGAGCGCTTCATGGAGCGCTACGCCCCCGTCATGAAGGACCTCGCGTCCCGTGACGTGTGCTCCCGCGCGATCTACACCGAGATCCGCGAGGGTCGCGGCTGCGGCCCGGACGGGGACCACGTGTACCTCGACCTGACACACCTGCCGCCGGAGCAGCTGGACGCCAAGCTCCCGGACATCACCGAGTTCGCCCGGACCTACCTCGGCATCGAGCCCTACACGGACCCGATCCCGATCCAGCCCACCGCGCACTACGCCATGGGCGGCATCCCGACCAACGTCGAGGGTGAGGTGCTGCGCAACAACACCGACGTCGTTCCCGGCCTGTACGCGGCCGGCGAGGTCGCCTGCGTGTCCGTGCACGGCGCCAACCGCCTGGGCACCAACTCGCTGCTGGACATCAACGTCTTCGGCAAGCGGGCGGGCATCGCGGCCGCCGACTACTCCTCGACGGTCGACTTCACCGAGCTGCCCGAGAACCCGGCGGACAAGGTGCAGGCGCTGGTCGACGGCCTGCGCGAGTCCACCGGCACCGAGTCGGTCGCGCAGATCCGCAAGGAGCTGCAGGAGACCATGGACACCAACGCCATGGTCTACCGCACCGGCGCGACCCTGAAGCAGGCGGTCGAGGACATCGCGGCGCTGCGCGAGCGGTACAAGAACGTCGCCATCCAGGACAAGGGCTTCCGCTACAACACGGACCTCCTGGAGGCCGTCGAGCTGGGCAACCTGCTCGACCTGGCCGAGGTTCTGGCGGTCTCCGCGCTCGCCCGCGAGGAGTCGCGCGGCGGTCACTACCGCGAGGACTTCCCGACCCGTGACGACGTGAAGTTCATGCAGCACACCATGGCGTACCAGGAGGTGGCCGAGGACGGCAGCACCTCCATCCGCCTCGACTACAAGCCGGTCGTCACGACCCGCTACCAGCCGATGGAGCGTAAGTACTGATGAGCACTCCGACTGTGGAGAAGCACTCGGCCGCTCTGGACGCGGCCGAGGCGGGCGGTGTCCAGCTGATCACCGTCACCCTCCGGATCCGCCGGTTCAACCCGGAGGAGCACCCGGAGCCGGTATGGGTGGACTACCAGCTGGAGATGGACCCGAAGGAGCGCGTCCTGGACGCGCTCAACAAGGTCAAGTGGGAGCTGGACGGCACCCTGACGTACCGCCGCTCCTGCGCTCACGGCATCTGCGGCTCGGACGCGATGCGGATCAACGGCCGCAACCGGCTGGCGTGCAAGACCCTGCTCAAGGACGTCAACCCGGAGAAGCCGATCACGATCGAGGCCATCAAGGGCCTGACGGTCCTGAAGGACCTGATCGTGGACATGGACCCGTTCTTCCAGGCGTACAAGGACGTCATGCCGTTCCTCATCACCAAGGGGAACGAGCCGACCCGCGAGCGCCTGCAGTCCGCCGAGGACCGCGAGCGCTTCGACGACACCACCAAGTGCATCCTGTGCGCCGCGTGCACGTCGTCCTGCCCGGTCTTCTGGAACGACGGCCAGTACTTCGGCCCGGCCGCGATCGTCAACGCGCACCGCTTCATCTTCGACTCGCGCGACGAGGGCGGCGAGCAGCGGCTGGAGATCCTGAACGACCGCGAGGGCGTGTGGCGCTGCCGCACCACCTTCAACTGCTCCGAGGCCTGCCCCCGTGGCATCGAGGTCACCAAGGCGATCCAGGAAGTGAAGCGGGCGCTGGTCACCCGCCGCTTCTGATCGTCCGATCGCAGCAGTACAGGCGCAGGGGCCGTCCGGATCCGTCCGGACGGCCCCTGCGTCGTTGCCGCGTCAGCGCAGGGCGCCGAGGTCCTCCGGCGAGTCGGGGTGCCACGGCGCGTAGAAGTCGTACGTGACGGTCCGGCTCACGTTGCCGGCGTTGTCCACCGCCTCGACGCGGAGCTGGTTGGTGCCCCAGTCGGGCACCTTGAGGTCGAGCGTGACGCTCCCGTCCGGGCCGGGTCGTACGGCGTCGGGGCGGTCGCAGCCCATGAAGATCCCGCCGGTGTTGCCCAGGGCGTAGCGGTAGCAGGCGATGCCGGAGGCCTCACCGCCGCCGGCCGGGGCCTGGTCGGCGCCGGTGATGGTGAAGGCGCCGGTCTGCCCCGCGTACTTGCCGGGCTTCTGGCCGGAGCCGAGCACCGGGAAGTCCGGGGAGGTGACGGAGAACCTGACGTCCGTCAGGTCCACCCGGAAGTGGCAGTCGGGCGTGGGGGCCGAGATCCTGTGGCCCTGGATCGCCCGGGCCCGCCAGGCGTAGCTGTGGCCGTCGGTGAGGCCGGTGACGCCCCGCAGCGTCGCCCGACCCGTGCCGGCGCTGTCGGCGGTGCCGTGGAAGACGCTGCTGTCCGACCCGGTGGTCAGGTCCCAGACGTCGAAGCGGGCGGAGAGCGTGGTGCCGGTGGTGCTCGCGGCGATGGGTGAGTCCACCGTGGCGTTGAGCGTCGGGCCCTCGATGGTCCGGCCGATCCAGCCCGGGGTGGTCGTCGGATCGCAGGCGTCGGTGACGACCCCGGTGGAGGCGGTGGCCGGGCGGGGGCTCGCCCACGGTGCGGAGACGGTCGACCCCCCGGCCGCCTCCGCCACGGCGGGCGTCGCGAGCAGGCTCACCGCGAGCATCGCGGCACCCGCTGCGGCCACCCGCCGAAGGGATTGCTTCGTTGTCAAACGGTCCACTGTGCCGCCCCGCCCCTGAGTCGCAAATACGTTCGCGCCGAGTACACGTCGTGGTGATCATTCCAGCGGGCGGCCGGAGCGGGCAACAGCTATCGGGCTCAGTCCGGCAGCGACTGCTTCCGCGTGCCGCGCAGGCCGCGCACGCCGACCGCACCGACCAGCGCGCCGAGCACGAAGGACGTCACGGCCAGCGTCAGGTGCACCCAGAAGAAGGCGGTCGGCTGGGAGTGGTCGCCGTCGGTGAAGGCCTGGCCGCCGGAGTCCTTCCAGAGGTTCTTGACGAAGGTGGTCCAGATGATCAGGGACCAGACCCCGAAGGCGGTCAGGAACCAGGACGTACGACGGCTGAGCTTCACGATGCGGTCCTCGGGCGGGCGGGAATGGGCGTCCCGCCCAGTATGCGCAGTGGGCCGGACGGCCGAGGGACGACCCCTCCTGCGAGGGACGCACCGGGGGTCGCAGACGGCCGCACTCGTAAATGGGTACGGTCTTCGAGTGCACACACGCCCTCATCTCGCACACCGCGCGGCCGCCCTGGCCGCCGCCGTCTCACTCTGCGCGGCTCCGGCCGCCGTCGCGGCCCCGCAGGAGGACCCGCCGCCACCCTCGGTGATCGGCGGGGAGAGACTCGGGCTGCCCGGTGTCCAGGTCTCGCCGCTGGACGGTGCCCCACGAGTGCCAGGCGATCTCTCCGCGCAGTCCTGGATAGTCGCCGACGCCGCGTCAGGCGAGGTGCTGGCGGCCAGCAATGCGCATCGACGGCTCGCACCCGCGAGCACGCTGAAGATCCTCTTCGCGGACACCGTGCTGCCGAAGTTCGACCGGTCACTGGTCCACCGGGTCGACCCGTCGGAGCTGATGGGGATCGGCCAGGGCAGCAGCCTGGTCGGCATCAAGGAGGACCTGGACTACCGGGTCGAGGACCTCTGGCGGGGGGTCTTCCTCAGCTCCGGCAACGACGCCGTGCACGTCCTGGCGCACATGAACGGCGGGGTCCAGGAGACCGTCACCGAGATGCAGACCCGCGCGGAGCAGTTGCAGGCCCACGACACCCGGGTGATCTCCCCGGACGGGTACGACCAGGACGGCCAGCTCTCCTCGGCGTACGACCTCACGCTCTTCGCCAGGGCCGGCCTGCGCAACCCCGACTTCCGGGCCTACTGCGCCACCCGCGACGCCCAGTTCCCGGGCGCGTTCGACAAGAACACCGGGCAGCGCGGCAGCTTCGGCATCGCCAACACGGACCGCCTGCTGGGCAAGTACCCCGGCCTGATCGGCGTGAAGAACGGTTTCACCACCAACGCCGGCTCCACCTTCGTCGGCGCGGCCGAACGCGACGGGCGCACCCTGCTGGTGACCGTGATGCACCCGACGACGTATCAGAAGGTCTACGACGAGACGGCCGAGCTGCTCGACTGGGGCTTCGCCGCGGCGGGCAAGGTCACCCCGGTGGGGAAGCTGGTGGAGGAGAAGGCCGCGAAGGCCCCGCCGTCCGCCTCGCCCTCCCCCGCCGCGTCGGCGTCGGCTTCCACCCCGCCCGCCGGGCACACCCCGGTCGCCGGGCAGGCCGGCGGTACGGCCGGGGAGCGGCCCGGCCGCAGCGATGTCGCCCAGGCCCCGCCGCCCGCCGGCTCCACCGGCCCGGGGCCGGCCGGGTGGCTCGCCATCACCGTGGGCCTGGCGGCGGCCGCCTTCACCGCCGCCAGGCTGCTGCTGCGCCGCGGCCGGCGCAGCCCGGGCTCGGCGGCGCCCGCCGCCGCGGAGCCCGAGGGCGGCGGGACGGGCCGCCGCCCCTGAGGCACGGCCGCGGCAGGCTCAGGCGGAGCGGGCCCGGCGCTCCCGGGCGGCCTGCAACCTGCGGCGCACCGCCCGGGTGGCGATCGGGGGCAGCAGGTCCAGCGCGAGCCTGCGGGCCGCCGAGCGAGGCGCGGGGCCGGACCGGGAAGCGGCCGGGGCCTGCGCCTCGCTCGGCGGCTGCGGCTTCTCGGGCTCCTCGGTGGCCGGCTCCTCGATCGGGGCCGGCGGCTCCAGCGGGTTGACGCCCGCGCCGCCGAAGCGCAGCACCGGCCGCCCCGCGATGGTCTCGTGCTCCAGTGCCCAGCCCTCGCCGGTCCAGTCGTGCTGGAGCAGCGCCTGCTGGATCTCGGACGGATCCCCCCAGGTGCCGTAGAACTTCTGCGTGCTCAGACAGATCGGCCGCAGCCCGTGGACGAACACCGCCTCCCAGACCGCGGCGGAGACGCCCGGGGTGTGCTCGGAGCGGAAGTCGTCCAGCGCCACCACGCCGTTCTTGCGCAGTGCCGCGCGGGCGACCCGGATGTCCCCGGCCACGTGGTCGTACAGGTGGGAGGCGTCGATGTGGACGAAGCGGCAGCTCTCCGGCGCGATGCGGTCGCCCTCCAGCACCGAGGTGGTGGCCTGCACGATCTGGGGCAGCTGCGGGTGGAACGCCAGGTAGTTGGCCTCGAAGGCCTTCCGGGTGAGGGTCTGGCGGTAGGACATGGACATCTCGTCGGCGTTGGGGTCGTCCGGGGCCTCGGAGTCGAACAGGTCGCAGACCGTGAAGGTCTCACCGGGCCGCAGGTGCCGTCCGATCAGGATGGCGCTGCGCCCCAGGTAGGTGCCCATTTCCAAGAGGTCGCCCGCGCCGGCGTCCGGGTCCTGATCGTCCAGGATCCGGGTGAAGAGCAGCTGGTCCACGGGCCAGAACCAGCCGGGTACGTCATCCAGGCGACGGGGGGCGCTCTGGACCGCGGGGGATTCGGAGTCGGGATCGGCACTGGGCACGGGCATCTCCTGGGATGTGCGGCCGCGGGGGCAACCGCCGAGTGCGCCTGCCGCGGGGGCGGCAGAGTGCTGTGATCCTAGTCACTCGGGCGGTCATCCGCGACGGCTGCGGCGGCCTGCTCCGCCTCCTGCTCGTCGGCGGTCCGCAGCGCCCGCCGGGCCTGCTCCCGGGCCCGCTCCCGAGCCGCCGCGGGGTCGGCCAGCGCCGTCCAGGAGACGCAGTACATCAGCAGCCGGCAGACGAAGTTGATCCACAGCAGCAGCGCCACGGGCACGCCGAAGGCGCCGTACACGCTCCTGCCCGCGACGGAACCCAGGTAGGACGAGAGCAGCACCTTGAGCAGCTCGAAGCCGACCGCACCGATCAGCGCGCCCTGCACGACGGCCCTTCGGCGCTGGCCGCCGATCCGCGGGAAGGGCGCCAGCAGGTAGGCGAAGAGCAGCGTGTCGCAGATCACCGCGATGACCAGTCCGGCCGCGGTCAGCAGGTAGCCGCCGGGGCCGCTGCGGCCCAGGCCCAGCGCCCCCGCCAGCCGCCCGGCCAGGGTCGTACCGGCCGCGGTGGCGCCCAGGGAGACCAGCGAGACAAGCCCGAGGCCGACCAGCACCAGGCAGTCCCAGGCCTTGCGCACCACCGGGTTGCCGGCCTCCTCGGGCAGCAGCCAGATGTCCCGGATGGATCCGCGCATGGTGTCCACCCAGCCGAGGCCGGAGATCAGCAGCAGGAAGCCGCTGATCAGGCCGACGGTGCCGGCGTTGGCCACCAGCGAGGGCAGGTCGAGGGAGTCGGACAGGCCCGGCAGCTGGTCGGAGATCCGCTGCTGCAGCTCCGCCACCCGGGAGTCCGTCAGGGTGGCGACGGCGATCGCCAGAGCCACCGTGAGCAGCGGGAAGAGCGCGAGGAAGCCGAAGAAGGTGACGGCGCCCGCCAGCCGGTTGCCCCGTACCGCGGTGAAGTGCTCGTGGACGCGGTACGGGTGGCTGCGCAGCACCTTCGCGACGACCGGGCCGACGACCGGCAGACGGGTGAGGAATTCCATCGCGGTGGTCAACCTGCCCTTGGGGTCGTCGGACGGCCGGGAACCGGTGAGAACGTCCCGTTTATACCCGGCCGGCCGCGCGGATCACCTCAGGCTCCCCGGGCCGGGCCCGGGTCAGCCCCGGCGAAGCACGCGCCTGGTGCGGGCGAGCGCCCGGACGGCCTGGTAGGTGGTGTAGCGGCCGTTGCTGAGCAGTTCGGTGCGTACGCCGTCCGCCCCGGCCGGGGGCCGGTAGCCGGCCGGGCGCAGCCGGGCGCAGTGCTCGGCCGCGCGGCGGAAGTACTCCCGGCGGTCGCCGGGCGGGATCCGGCCCGGCTTGCTGACCACGGTGTTGAGGTGGTGCAGCATCCGCCCGTAGACCACCGGGCGCCAGCGGTCCAGGTCGGGGCGGCTGTCCAGGAAGGCGAAGACCCGGTCGTACTGGTCGAAGACGTCGAAGTGCTTGCGGCTGGCGGTGGCGAGGATGTTGCCGCCCTCCTCGCGCTGGCGGTAGTGGACGCCGACCTGGTCGAGCAGGGTGATCCGGCCCGCGGCGAGCAGCGCGGGGAAGGTCCAGGGGGTGTCCTCGTAGTAGCCGGCGGGGAAGGTCAGGCCCTGCTCGGCGACGAAGTCGCGGCGGTAGGCCTTGTTCCAGACGACCATCAGCAGCTCCAGCAGGTCGGGGCGCTGGTCGAGGTCGAAGACGGCGGGGCCGGAGCGGGCGAACACGGGTGCGGAGTTGGCGCGTACCACCCGGCCGTCGGCGTACGTACGGGCGTAGTCGTAGACCAGGATGTCGGGGTCCTCGCCGGCCCTGAGCCGCTGGTCGACGGCCTGGAGCAGACCGGGGGTGAGGGTGTCGTCGCTGTCCAGGAAGATCACGTACTCGCCGGTGGCGACCTCCAGCCCGGCGTTGCGGGCCCGCCCGAGGCCGACGTTCTCCGGCAGGTGCAGCACCCGGATCCGCTCGTCGCCGCGCGCCGCCCCGTCGAGGATCGCGCCGCAGTCGTCCGGCGAGCGGTCGTCCACCGCGATCAGCTCGAAGTCCCCGAAGGACTGCGCGAGTACCGATTCGAGGCACTCCGTCAGGTACTCCCGCACCTGGTAGACGGGGACGATCACGGTGAATCGGGACATTTGCCACTCATTCTGGGTGCGCGGGCGGGTGATGCGATGACGCGGCGTACGGCGGCACTCACGCGCCAGCCGCAGACTAGCCGCCCGCATCCGCCCGGGGGGAACGAGCCCGAGCCCGCCCCGGCAGCGGCGGGTAGGATCCAAGCACACGTCTGCATCCGGATACCGGCTGTGACCAGCGCACTACACCACCGGTCACATCTCCTCCCCAATCGAAAGGCCTGCGCAGCCGATGGCTCCCCGCCTCTCCGTCGTCGTCCCGATCTACAACGTCGAGCGATACCTCGTCGAGTGCCTCGACTCGATCGCCGCCCAGACCTTCGAGGACTTCGAGTGCGTCATGGTCGACGACGGCTCCAAGGACGGCAGCGCGGCCCTCGCCGAGGCCTACGCGGCCAAGGACTCCCGGTTCCGGCTGGTCAAGCAGGTGAACAAGGGCCTCGGCGCCGCCCGTAACACCGGCATCCGGCACCTGACCGAGGGCACCGAGTTCCTCTGCTTCGTCGACAGCGACGACTCCATGCCGCCGAGCGCGTACGAGCTGATGATCAGCACGCTCGAGGAGACCGGCTCCGACTTCGTCACCGGCAACGTGCTGCGCTTCCGCGCCGTGGGCTACTACCAGTCCGGCGGGCACAGCAAGCCGTTCAGCGAGACCCGGCTGAAGACCCACGTCACCGAGCTCCCCTCGCTGGTCACCGACCGCACGGCGTGGAACAAGGTGTACCGCCGCTCGTTCTTCGACGCGGCCGGCCTGCTCTACCCCGAGGGCATCCTCTACGAGGACGCCCCGGTCAGCGTGCCGCACCACTACCTCGCCAAGAGCGTGGACGTGCTCTCCGAGCCGATCTACCACTGGCGCGAGCGCGAGGTCGGCGAGATGTCGATCACCCAGATGCGCACCAACCCGAAGGGCCTGATCGACCGGGTCAAGTCCGTCGAGCTGGTCCGTGCCTGGCTGCAGAACCGGCCCGAGCCGCGCTTCCGCGAGTACCTGAAGTCCTACGACGAGAACACCCTCGTCGAGGAGATCCCGATGTTCTTCTGGTCGGTCGTCGAGGGCGACGCCGAGTACCGGGCCGCGTACATCAGGGACGTCAGCCGGCTGCTCCGGGCGATCGGCCCCGACCAGGTCCGCAAGCTGCGCGCACCGCTGCGGCTGAAGTACCACCTGACCCTCCAGGGCCGGATCGACGAGTTCGTCGAGCAGATCAAGTTCGAGGGCGAGACCCGCGGGGCGGCGCCCGCGCGTGGCCTGCTGCGCCCGTACGCCGACTACCCGTTCCTGCGCGGCGGACGCAAGAGCGTGCCCACCGACGTGCTGCGGCTGGACAACTCGCTGGTCATGCGCAGCCGGATCTACGAGTCCGCCTGGCAGGACGGCAAGCTCCAGCTCACCGGGCACGCCTTCCCCGAGCAGCTCGGCGCCGAGAACAAGCACGACATGGTCCGGGCGCTGATCCTGCGCGAGGCCAAGGGCCGCCGCGTGGTCGCCGTCCAGACCAAGACGCAGTACAGCCCCGAGGCCACCGCCAGCTCCCCGCACGACCTCTACAGCTGCGACTGGGCCGGCTTCACCGCCTCGATCGACCCCAAGCGCCTCAAGCACCGCGGGAAGTGGAAGGACGGCTCCTGGCGGGTGCTCATGGCGGGCGCCGGCAAGGGCGGCGTCTACAAGGGCCGGGTGAACGCCGGCTGGAGCGACAGCGCCGCCTACCTCCCGGCGCGCTGGATGGACGAGGACGTCCGGATCGTCCCGTGGACCAAGTGGAGCGACATCTACCTGCGGGTGGAGACCACCAAGGCCCGGGTGACCCGTCTGGAGGCCTCCGGCGGCCGGCTGGAGATCACCGGCACCGCCCGCTCCGGCCTCGACCTGGTCGGCGCCCGGCTGCGGCTGACCCACGTCGAGTCCGACCGCGCGCTGTACTTCCCGCTGGAGACCGGCACCCCCGTCGGGCGCAACGTGCCGTTCACGGCCGACGTCGAGATCGCCGAGATGACCGCCGTCCGGGAGGCCTGGGCCGCCCTGGACACGGTCGCGGACATCCGGATGCGCGACCGCTGGGACACCGCGCTGGAGCTCGCCGACGCGACCGCCGTACCGGTGGTCATCGACGAGCGGAACGGTCCGCTGGGCCACATCAACCACCCGCTGAACGAGACCTCCGAGCCGACCGAGCGCCGGGCGCTGTACTCCAAGCCCTCCCCGAGCGGTTACCTCCAGTTCGCCGACCAGGTGCTCCAGCCGCTGGTGGAGTCGATCGAGCCCCGCGGCGCGGACGGCTTCCTGCTGAGCGGCAGCTTCCCGCTGGGCGGCACCCACCGCTACGAGCTGGTGATACGGCACAGCTGGCGGGAGGAGGACCACTGCTACCCGGTGGAGATCGCCGACGGCCGCTTCCGGGCCGCGCTGCCCCCCGTGCCGACCGCCTCCTTCGCCGGCAGCGTGCCGCTGCACCAGGGCACCTGGGACACCTTCTTCCGCCCGGTGGGCGCGCTGCCGGAGACCGACTGGCCGCACGCGCTGATCTCCCCGGCCTGCTACGAGACCATGCCGCTGGAGGTCGAGTCGCGCGGCAAGCGGATCGTGCTGGAGCGGCGCTTCTACGACGGCATCTCGATGGAGTCGCACTCCGCGCTGCTGCCCGAGGAGCGCAGCGGCTACCGCCAGCGTGAGCTGCGCAAGACGGAGTACCCCGCCGCGCGTCAGAAGCCGCTGCGCGACACCGTCCTCTACAACGTCGCGCTCGGCGGGCACTACGCCGACTCGCCGCGTGCCATCCACGAGGAGCTGGTGCGGCGCGGCCTGCCGCTGGAGCACCTGTGGGGCACCGACGACCTCCAGGCGGACCTGCCGCAGACGGCGCGCGGGCTGCGGCTGTGGAGCCCCGAGTGGTTCGAGGCGCTGGCCACCGCCAAGTACGTCGTCACCAGTGCGCACCTGCCGGACTTCTTCATCCGCCGCCCCGACCAGGTGGTGCTGCAGACCTGGCACGGCACCCCGCTGAAGCAGATCGGCCACGACTTCGAGAAGGTCTGGTTCACCGACGCCAACTACCTGAAGCAGCTGGACAAGGAGGTTCCGCAGTGGAGCCTGCTGGTCTCCGGGAACACCTTCTCGACCCCGGTGCTGCGGCGCGCGTTCGGCTTCAAGGGCCGGATCCTGGAGAGCGGCTACCCGCGTAACGACGTGCTCTTCGCAGCCGACCGGGAGAAGACCGCCGAGCAGGTCAGGGAGCGCCTGGGCCTGCCCGAGGGCAAGAAGGTCGTGCTCTACGCCCCGACCTTCCGCGAGGACCGCCGCCGGCCCAACGGCGGTTACCAGCTGGACCTGCGGCTGGACCTGGACATGGCCCGGGCCGCGCTGGCCGAGGACCAGGTCTTGCTGGTGCGCGGTCACAGCGTGATGTGCGGGCAGATCCCCGGCGCCGGCGACGGCTACGTCTGGGACGTCGCCAGCTACCCCGACATGGCCGAGCTGCTGCTGATCGCCGATGTGCTGGTCACCGACTACTCGTCCTCGGTGTTCGACTTCGCCAACACCGGCCGGCCGATCATGTTCTTCACGTACGACCTGGAGCACTACCGCGACAACCTGCGCGGCTTCAGCATCGACCTGGAGGCGGAGGCGCCCGGCCCGCTGGTGGCCACCTCCGAGGAGCTGGTCGCGGCTCTGGGCCGGATCGACGAGGTCGCCGCCGAGCACGCGGAGCGCTACACGGCGTTCCGTGAGGCGTACTGCGACCTGGACGACGGCCAGGCCGCCGCCCGGGTGGTCGACGGACTGCTGGAGGCCTGACCCCGGTACACCGCGAGCCGGTGTCCGGTGCACGTTCCGTGCACCGGACACCGGCTCGCTGCTTACACCGGCGGTGAGTCCGGGCGCTCGAAGGGGCTGGGCACCGGGAAGTAGTCCTGCAGGAACGAGGTGACCAGCCGGTCCTGCTCCTGCCGGGGTACACCCTCGATGGCGCCGTCGTTGAGGCAGATGATGTCGGTGGGGCGCCATTCGAGCAGGTCGGGGAGCTGGGCGAGCGAGTCGTAGCGGTCGACGTCGAGGTGCCGGTGGTCGATCCAGCCCCAGATCGCCTGGCCGGAGAAGTAGCCGAGGTAGGCGGCCAGCGTGATCGGGGCGATGTCGGTGCCCGAGCGGAAGGTCGAGCGCGCGGTCGCGCCCAGCTCCTCGCCGAAACGTTCCGCCGCCTCGGCCAGCAGGCTGCGGCGCAGCGCGTGCGGGACGTGGCTGAGCACCTTGGTGGTGGTGCGCCCGCACTCCCGCTCCAGCAGCTGCCGGGTGGTCTTCTGCGAGGCGACGTACTCGTCGTCACCGGGCTCGACCCCGCCCGGCGGGATGATCCTGGAGTCGAAGACGAACTGGCTGGCGCCGTTGCCCAGGAAGAACTGCTCGGGCCGGACGGGGCGGGCGAGGAAGACGTCGTCGTTGAAGTAGACGAAGTGCTCGCCGAGGCCCGGGATCCGGTGCAGCTGGGTCTCGATGGCGTGTGAGTTGAACACCGGCAGGGCGTCCGGGGCGGCGAAGATCTCCCGGTGCGAGACCACCGTGACGGCGGGATGGTCGGTGTCCAGCCAGCTCGGCGTCTGGTCGTCGGTGACCAGGTAGACGTGCCGGATCCAGGGGGCGTACATCGCTATCGAGCGCAGGCAGTAGCGCAGTTCGTCGCGGTTGCGGAAGCGCTCGTCGCCATCGCCCTGGAGCTCGACCGGCTCCACCGGCTCCACCGGCTCCACATCCTGCCCCGGCGCCCCCGCGCCCCGGGCGGCCCGCGCCCGGGCCCGGCGGCCAAGCCAGGCGGGGTCGGTGTCGTCCACCCAGGTGATCACCGCGTCGACGGGGAAGGTGACCTCCTCCGCCCTGGGCCGGGTGAAGGCGTCCGCGGTCGGATAGTCCCGCCCGCCGATCCGTACGGTGCCGGTGCGCTCCAGCGAGGGCACCCACCAGCCGTACGGGGTCTCGGAGATGGAGGCGATCGCACCGTGGGAGGGCGCGGCGGAGTCCCAGAACTCGATGTCGCAGCCGTGGTCGCCGGCGTACCCGAGGGTGCCGCGGCTCGTCACCACCGGCCGGTAGATCCGGACGCCCTTGACCTTGACCGGTGGCTCCTCGTCCGGAGGCTGCTCGTCCGGAGGCCCCGAGAGCTCCGACGAGTCCGGTGGCTCCGGTGGCTCCGGTCGCTCCGGTGGGGGCGTCGGCTCCAGCCGGGCCACGGCGGCCGGCAGGTCCTCGGCCAGCCCGGTCGCCAGCGTCACATCGTGGCCGAGCAGGTCGGCGTACACCGGCAGGCCCGTGAAGCGGTCCGCGAGCGCGTGCAGGACGGCGGCGCGGTGGCCCGGTGCGATGGCGAGCCGGTAGCGGGCTCTGCCGTCCGGCAGCGGGGAGAAGGCGATGCCGGCGTCGTCGAGCACCTCGGCCACCATGGTGAGGGCGGCCAGGAACGCCTCGCCGGAGAGCAGGTCGTCCCGGACCTCGGCCAGCTGTCCGCGGTGGCGGACGAGGCCCGGGTGCGCGGCCAGCAGCCGGGCCTCACCCTCGGCCGTCGGATCCACCTGCTCGACCGGCTCGACCGGCTCAGGGGGCTGGAGCGCCTCGTGTCGCTCGGGCGGCTCGGGTTGCGGCTCAGGCTGCCGGGGCGGTTCGGGTGACGGCTGCTCCACCGCGGGCGCGACGGTGGCCAGGGCCCCGGTGGCCGGCTGCGGGCCGGCCCTTCTGGCAGCACTGCTCAGGGCCCGGCCTGCCCAGCGACGCATGATCTCTCCCGTTTGCCTGGATGCCCGACCGACCCGGGCCCCCCAGGGACCGATCGCGCGCCAACAGTAACGGAAGCCTTGCATCCGGACGAAGGGCAGGCATCCGGGGAGAGGCCGAGTGCCGCCACCTCCCGCGAACGGACCGCGGACCGCCCGTGGGCGGAGTCGGCCCGGAGCGGCCGGGAGTGGACCCGAAGCAGGCCGGGAGCAGGCCCGCCGCGGGTCAGCGTCCGCCGAAGGTGTACGTCCGCCAGGGCCGCCAGACCTCGTCGGCGTCGAAGCGGGAGAGCCCGAAGCCCGGCACGGGGAAGGCCGCCTGGAAGGTCCGGGCCTTCTCGTATGCCTCGTCGAGGATCTCCTCGGGCAGCCCGTGGGCGACCGTCACGTGCGGGTGGTAGGGGAAGGAGAGTTCGCGGGCCAGTGGCCCGGAGCGGACGGCGGCCTCCAGCAGCCGGCACTCGTGCGCGCCCTCCTCCACCCGGACGAAGACCACCGGGGAGACCGGCCGGAAGGTACCGCTGCCCTGGAGCAGCATCCGGAACGGCCGGTGCGCGCGGGCGACGGCCGCCAGGTGCTCCTCGACCAGCGGCAGCCGCTCGGCCGGCAGCTCGGTCGGCGGCAGCAGGGTGACATGGGTGGGTATGGAGCGCGCCAGCGGGTCGCCGTGACCGGCTCGCGCGTCCTGGATCTCGGCGCCGTACGGCTCCGGGACGCTCACGGACACGCCGATGGTGACGACCTCGGGCAGGTCGCCACCACCGGGGAGAGTCGTCAGCGGCATCAGTGCTCGGCGGCCGGCAGGCCGGTCGGCTTCAGGAAGCCGATGCGGTCGTAGACGGCCTCCAGCGTCGCCCCGGCCACTTCCCGGGCCTTGTGAGCGCCGAGCGCGAGCACCCGGTCGAGCTCGGCCGGGTCGTCCAGGAAGCTCTGGGTGCGCTGCTGGAACGGCGTCACCCACTCGGTGAACACCTCGGCCAGCTCGGTCTTCAGGGCGCCGTACATCTTGCCCTCGAAGTGCGCGACCAGCTGCTCGATGCTCTGCCCGCTGAGGGCGGAGTGGATCCGCAGCAGGTTGGAGACGCCGGCCTTCTCCTCCTCGTCGTAGGAGACCACCGTGCCGGTGTCGGTGACGGCGCTCTTGATCTTCTTGGCGCTGACCTTGGGCTCGTCCAGCAGGTTGACCAGACCCTTGGCCGAGGCCGCGGACTTGCTCATCTTCGCCGTCGGGTCCTGGAGATCCAGGATCTTGGCCGTCTCCTTGAGGATGTACGGCTTGGGGACGGTGAAGGTCGGCGCGTAGCGGGTGTTGAAGCGCTCGGCGAGGTCGCGGGTGAGCTCCAGGTGCTGGCGCTGGTCCTCGCCGACCGGCACGGCGTCGGCCTGGTAGAGCAGGATGTCGGCGATCTGCAGGATCGGGTAGGTGAACAGGCCGACCGAGGTGCGGTCGCTGCCCTGCTTGGCCGACTTGTCCTTGAACTGGGTCATCCGGGCGGCCTCGCCGAAGCCGGTGAGGCAGTTCATCACCCAGCCGAGCTGCGCGTGCTCCGGCACGTGGGACTGGACGAAGAGGGTGCAGCGCTCCGGGTCCAGGCCCGCGCCGAGCAGCTGCGCGGCGGAGATCCTGGTGTTCTCGCGCAGCACCTTCGGGTCCTGATCGACGGTGATCGCGTGCAGGTCGACGACCATGTAGAAGGCGTCGTTGGCCTCCTGGAGGTCAACCCACTGGCGCACCGCGCCCAGGTAGTTGCCGAGGTGGAACGAGCCCGAGGTGGGCTGGATCCCGGAGAGCACCCGGGGGCGGTCCTTGACCGGACCGTTGACCGCTGCGTTGACCATGTCGGCCATTGTTCCAGCTTCACCGACCGCTCATGAAACGTCTTCGGCTGGAGGTTCCGACAGTGTGACAGCACTCACTCTGATCCGGGCGATCCGGCGGCCCTCCAGCTTGGCCACCGTGAGCAGCACACCGTCCTCCATCCGCACGTGGTCGCCGTCACAGGGCAGCCGGCCGAGCTCGGCGACCACGTAGCCGGCCACCGTCTCGTACGGACCCTCAGGAAGTGTGACGCCCGTCTCCTCGGCGAAGTCGCCCAGGTTGAGCAGCCCGTCGAGCTCCATGCCGCCGCCGGCCAGCCGGCGGGTGGGGGTCTCCTGCGAGTCGTACTCGTCGCGGATCTCGCCGATCACCTCCTCGACCAGGTCCTCCAGGGTCACGATGCCGGCGGTGCCGCCGTACTCGTCGACCACGATCGCCAGGTGGTGGCCCTCGCGGCGCATCTCGCCCATCGCCTCCAGCACCCGCTTGGTGGCCGGCAGCAGCTTCACCGGGCGGGCCAGGTCGCGTACCCGGACGGCCTGTTCGCCACGGGCCCCGTACAGGTCGCGGACGTGGACGAAGCCGACCACCGCGTCGTACGAGCCCTCGACCACGGGGTAGCGCGAGTGCGGCGAGGAGCCGGCCTGCTCGCGGACCTCGGGCAGCAGGCGCTCGGCGTCCAGGAAGGTGACCTCGGTCCGCGGCACCATCACCTCGCGCAGCTGCCGCTCACCGGCCGCGAAGACGTCGGCGATCAGCGCCCGCTCGTCGCTGCCCAGCTCGGTGTTGGCGGCGACCAGGCCGCGCAGTTCCTCGGAGCTCATGCTGCCCCGGCCGGCCGAGGGGTCGCCGCCGAAGAGCCTGACCATCAGGTTGGTGGAGTGGCCGAGCAGCCAGATCGCCGGGCGCAGCACCACGGACATCACGTCGACCACGGGTGCGGCGAGCAGCGCGATGGAGTCGGCGCGCTGGAGGCCGATCCGCTTGGGTGTCAGCTCGCCGAGGACGAGTGAGACGTAACTGATCACCAGGGTCAGCCCGACCAGGGCCACCGCGTCGGCGAGGCCCTCGGAGAGCCCGAGGTCGACGAAGAGCGGGGCGACCTTGCCGGCCAGGGTGTCCGCGCCGAAGGCGGCGGAGAGGAAGCCCATGCAGGTCACACCGACCTGGACGGCCGCCAGGAAGCGGTTCGGGTCGGCGGCGAGGTGCGCGGCCCGGGCCGCCCGCCGGGTGCCCTTGGCCTCCAGGGCCCGGATCTGGCCCTCCCGCAGCGAGATCAGCGAGATCTCGGCGACGTTGAACAACCCGCCCAGCATGATGAAGACCAGGACGAGCGCGGCATCCCCGAGGGTTTCGTTCACGGTGGGTCAGTGTACGGCTGCGGCCGGGCGCCTCACTCCGCACTCGCCGTCCGGCTCGTGCGGGGTGGGGCACCCGGCCGCGGGGTGCGCGTCAGGCTCAGATCAGGCCGAGCTCGGCGACGGCGTCGCGCTCCTCGACCAGCTCGGCGACCGAGGCGTCGATCCGGGCGCGGGAGAAGTCGGAGATCTCCAGGCCCTGGACGATCTCGAACTTGCCGTCCTTGGTGGTGACGGGGAAGGACGAGATGATGCCCGGCTCCACGCCGTACGAGCCGTCGGAGACGATGCCCATCGAGGTCCAGTCGCCCTCGGCGGTGCCGTTGACCCAGGTGTGGACGTGGTCGATCGCGGCGTTGGCGGCCGAGGCGGCCGAGGAGGCGCCACGGACCTCGATGATCGCGGCGCCGCGCTTGGCGACGGTCGGGATGAAGTCGTTCTCCAGCCAGGCCTGGTCGTTGACCAGCTCGGCGGCGTTCTTGCCGGCGACCTCGGCGTGGAAGATGTCCGGGTACTGGGTGGCCGAGTGGTTGCCCCAGATGGTGAGCTTCTTGACGTCGTTGACGGTGACGCCGGTCTTCTTGGCGAGCTGGGCGACCGCGCGGTTGTGGTCCAGGCGGGTCATCGCGGTGAACCGCTCGGCCGGGACGTCGGGCGCGTTGCGCTGGGCGATCAGGGCGTTGGTGTTGGCCGGGTTGCCGACCACCAGGACCTTGATGTCGTCCGCGGCGTGGTCGTTGATGGCCTTGCCCTGCGGGCCGAAGATGCCACCGTTGGCCTGGAGCAGGTCGCCGCGCTCCATGCCGGCGGTACGCGGGCGGGCGCCGACCAGCAGGGCCACGTTGGCGCCGTCGAAGGCGGTGGCGGCGCTGTCGGTGATCGTGATGTCGCGCAGCAGCGGGAACGCGCAGTCGTCGAGCTCCATGGCGACGCCCTCGGCGGCCTTGAGGCCCTGCGGGATCTCCAGCAGGCGCAGGTTCACCGGGACGTCCGCGCCGAGCAGGTGGCCCGAGGCGATGCGGAACAGCAGCGCGTAGCCGATCTGGCCGGCCGCTCCGGTGATGGTGACATTGACGGGGGTGCGAGTCATTTTTGCCTTCTCCAGCGATCGCCAGTACCGCGCTCCACGCGCGCCCGACGCGCTGGAGCCGAGGGTGATCTCTCGACGTCGAGAGACCCGGCGTCAGGCTATCGCAACGCGACGCCGTCGAGGGCGTGTGGTCGTGGCTGGTGCGTCACACAGCGCTGCCACCGCAGCACGCCCGTGCCACCCGGCGGTTCCACGGGCGGTGGTTCCATCGTGTGGATCCAGCATGCGGCGGCTCCACCGGGCGACGGCTCCACCGGGCGGCGCCTGCACCACAACGCGCTTCCACCCTACGCGAGCGGCGCCGTCCGTCCACAGGCTGTGGACGACGCCCCTCGCGAAGGATCACGGCTGTCCCCGGCCACTCAGTTGTTCGACCGGCCGACGAGCTGGCCGATGTTGTCGAGCAACCGCATCTTCAGCCACGGATCGGGCTGGGCGACCAGGGTGAGCAGCACGACCGCACTGCCGAGGACCAGCAGCACGATCACGTCCGTGAAGCGGCTGCGTACGGCCAGCATGCCGACCTCCGGCAGGACCAGCCGCAGCAGCGCGCCGAGCAGCAGCCCGCCACCGACCACCATCAGGCCGTACTTGAAGCCCTCGTGCCCGCCGAAGAAGGTGAGCGCCAGTCCGGCGACGACCACCGACAGGACCAGCGTTATCGGCCACTGCCGGACGGGCAGCGGATGGCTGCGGCCCAGGGCGGCCGCCGAACCCTCCGGTGGCAGGATGCCCGCGGTCTTCATCGGCCTGCGTCGTGACCGGGCCGGTCGTGATTCGCTCATGGCCCGCCGTCCCTAGGGGTCAGATACCGGCGCGGCGCTCGGCCGCCTCGACGATGTTGTTCAGGAGCATGGCGCGGGTCATCGGGCCCACACCGCCGGGGTTCGGGGAGATCCAGGCCGCGACCTCCGCGACGCCCGGGTGCACGTCACCGACGATCTTCCCCTCGCTGCGGCTGACACCGACGTCCAGCACGGCCGCGCCCGGCTTGACGTCCTCCGGCTTGACCAGGTGCGGCACACCGGCGGCGGCCACGATGATGTCGGCCTTGCGCAGGTGGTAGCCCAGGTCACGGGTGCCGGTGTGGCACAGCGTGACGGTGGCGTTCTCGCTCTTGCGGGTGAGCAGCAGGCCGATCGAGCGCCCGACCGTGACACCGCGGCCGAGCACGACCACCTCGGCGCCGTTGATCTCCACCTGGTGGCGGCGCAGCAACTCGACGATGCCGAGCGGCGTGCACGGGAGCGGGCCCTGGATGCCGAGCGCCAGCCGGCCGAGCGACGTGGGGTGCAGGCCGTCGGCGTCCTTGTCCGGGTCCATCAGTTCGAGGACGGGGTTCGGGTCCAGGCCCTTGGGCAGCGGGAGCTGGACGATGTAGCCGGTGCAGGCCGGGTCGGCGTTGAGCTCGCGGACGACGTCCTCCACCTCCTGCTGGGTGGCGGTGGCCGGCAGCTCACGCTGGATCGAGGCGATCCCGACCTCGGCGCAGTCCTTGTGCTTGCCGTTCACGTACCAGCGGCTGCCCGGGTCGTCGCCGACCAGGACGGTACCGAGGCCGGGGACGATGCCCCGCTCTTTGAGAGCCGCCACTCGGACGGCTAGTTCGGACTTGATCGCGGCGGCGGTGGCCTTGCCATCGAGAATCTGGGCAGTCATGGCCCCATTGTCCTGGATCGCGGAAGCTGCCCGCACCCCCCGGCGGGCACTGCCCGGCGGACGCCGCCCGGCGGACGCGCACGGATACGCACGGACACGGACGGACACGGAACGTGCGGTTCGAGTTGCGGTTGCGCCACAGTTACGTGCACGCGCGGAGAGCCGCTGGACACGGCCCCGCCGTCCGGACACGATATGCGGGCAATCCCCGCCGTCCACGGCCTGGTGACGGGCCGCCGGAGGCACGGCGGGGGCGTCCTCGGGGGAAGAACAGTGAGCGATCCGTACCAGACAGCGCCGGCGCGGGCGCGCGACGGCCGCTGCGCGTCGATCGGCGGGCCGGCCGCGCAGCAGCAGCCCCGGCCGTACTCGCGATGACCGCCACGACCGGGAACACCCTGACCGCCCGCTGGCGCCGCAGCGCCGGCTCGCTCCCCGGCGCGCTGCTGCGGGTGCTGCTGCTGGGAGGTGGCGGTGCGCTGGCCGCCGTGACGGTGGCCGCGCTGCACGACGCGCACGACCCCGGGGTGCTCTGCCCGCTGCGCCTGCTCACCGGTGTCCCCTGCCCGCTGTGCGGCAGCACCACCGTCTTCATCGAGGCGGGCCACGGCAATTGGCCGGCCATGGCGGCCGCGAACCCGGTCACGGTCGCGGTGGCGGCCGCACTGCTGATCGCACCGCTGGGCGCCGGCCGCTGGTGGTCGCGGCTGCCGGGCAACCGCAGAGGCACGCTGATCGGCGCGGCCGCGGCGCTCGCCTGGGTCTGGCAGCTGCACCGGCTCGGCATCTCCCGGCCCTGAAGACCCCTCACCCACGCGGGCCCGGGCGCAATCCGCTCCCCTCCTGTCGGCCCACTCCGCTAATGTCCCACCCGGTCGGCAAGACTCACTGCCCGTCCGTCCCAGGATCGTCCTGAATCCGTCCCCTGTCCCATCCTGCCCGGAGGCATCGATGAGCTACCCGCCCGACCCGAACAACCCCTACGGCCAGCAGCCGCCGCCCGGCTACGGCTACCCCCAGCAGGCCCCGCCGCCCGGCTACGGCTACCCGCAGCAGCCGGCCCCGGCCCCCGGCTACGGCATCCCGCAGCAGGCCCCGCCGCCCGGCTACGCCTACGCGCAGCCCGGCACGATCCAGGCCAACAACGGCTACATCAACATCGCCAACCTCGGCAGCGTGCAGATCGCCACGATGGGGCAGCGCTTCCTGGCCCGTCTGGTCGACGGCCTGGCGATCACCGCGATCATCGGCCTCGCGATGGCCCTGGGCCTGGCCAGCGCGGTGGGCATCGCCAAGGACACCAAGACCTGCACCTACACGCCGGGCGACATGACCGGCTACCAGAACTGCCTGCACGAGCAGACCCAGGCCGCGAGCAGCATGTTCGCCGTGCTGATCACGATGAGCCTGGTGATCTGGGCCTTCCAGCTGCTCTACGAGTGGCTGATGGTCGCCCTCGCGGGCGCGACGCTGGGCAAGCTGGCGCTGGGCCTGCGGGTCGTCAAGGAGGCCGACGGCCAGGTCCCCGGCATCGGCGGCGGCTTCGTCCGCTTCATCATCCCGATCGTCGGGTACTTCGTGTGCGGTATCGGCCTGTTGCTGGTCTACCTGTCGCCCTTCTTCGACAACTCCGGGAAGCTGCAGGGCTGGCACGACCGTGCCGCAGGCACCGTGGTGATCAAGAAGTAGCGCAGGACGCGGACATGAAGCGGCCCGCCGCCCCCGTGGGGGTGGCGGGCCGCTTCGTCGTGTCCGAGCCCCGTCGGCCCGTCAGTCGTACGGGCCGGGCCGGCCGGTGCGTCAGTGGAAGAAGTGCCGGGTGCCGGTCAGGTACATCGTCACGCCGGCCTTGGCGGCGGCCGCGATGACCTCCTCGTCGCGGACCGAACCACCGGGCTGGACCACGGCCTTGACGCCGCCCTCCAGCAGGATCTCCAGGCCGTCCGGGAACGGGAAGAAGGCGTCCGAGGCCGCGTACGAGCCCCGCGCCCGCTCGCCGGCGCGCTGGACCGCCAGCTTGGCGGAGTCCACCCGGTTCACCTGGCCCATGCCGACGCCGACCGAGGCGCCGTCCTTGGCCAGCAGGATCGCGTTGGACTTGACCGCCCGGCAGGCCCGCCAGGCGAAGGCCAGCTCGGCCAGCTCCTCGGCCGACAGGGCGTCACCGGTGGCCAGCGTCCAGGTCGACGGGTCGTCGCCCTCCGCGTGCAGCCGGTCGGTCTCCTGAAGCAGCACCCCACCCGAGATCGGGCGGGCCTCCTTGTGGTTGCAGGGCGCCTCGGGAGCGCGCAGCACCCGGATGTTCTTCTTACGGGCCAGCACCTCGACGGCGCCGTCCTCGTACCCCGGGGCGACGACGACCTCGGTGAAGATCTCGGCGATCTGCTCCGCCAGCTCCACGGTGACCGGACGGTTGACGGCGATCACGCCGCCGAACGCGGACAGCGGGTCGCAGGCGTGCGCCTTGCGGTGTGCCTCGGCGACGTCCGCGCCGGTGGCGATGCCGCACGGGTTGGCGTGCTTGATGATCGCCACGGCCGGATCGGCGTGGTCGTACGCGGCACGGCGGGCGGCGTCGGTGTCGACGTAGTTGTTGTACGACATCTCCTTGCCGTGCAGCTGCTCGGCGCCCGCCAGACCACCGGTGCCGTCGCTGTACAGCGCGGCGCCCTGGTGCGGGTTCTCGCCGTAGCGGAGCACGTTCTGACGCTCGTACGTGGCGCCCAGGAACTCGGGGAAGCTCTCGTCGCTCGGTGCGTAGCCGGCCTCGAACCAGGAGGCGACGGCCACGTCGTAGGCGGCGGTGTGCGCGAACGCCGCACCGGCCAGGCGCTTGCGGGTGGCCAGGTCGAAGCCGCCGGCCTGGACGGCCGCGAGCACGTCCGCGTAGCGGGCCGGGTCGACCACGACGGCCACCGACGGGTGGTTCTTGGCGGCGGCCCGGACCATCGACGGCCCGCCGATGTCGATCTGCTCCACGCACTCGTCCGGGGTCGCGCCGGAGGCGACGGTGGCCTTGAACGGGTACAGGTTCACCACGACCAGGTCGAAGGGCTCGATGCCCAGCTCGGCCAGCTGCGCGCGGTGCGACTCGAGCCGCAGGTCGGCGAGCACGCCGGCGTGCACGCGGGGGTGCAGCGTCTTCACACGCCCGTCCAGGCACTCCGGGAACCCGGTGAGCTCGGAGACCTCGGTCACCGGCACGCCCGCGGCGGCGATCCGGCCGGCCGTGGAACCGGTGGAGACCAGCTCGACCCCGGCTGCGTGCAGGCCCTTGGCCAGCTCCTCCAGCCCGGTCTTGTCGTACACGCTGACCAGGGCGCGGCGGATGGGACGGACGTTCTCGGAGACGGGGGGCGTGGTGCTGGCGGCGGCGCTCATGCCGGGATCCGTACCTTTCGGTCTTCAATGCGGTGGCCTTCGCGGGCCAGCCGGCCCACGACCTCGACGAGCAACTGGCGCTCGACAGTCTTGATGCGCTCGTGCAGCGCGTCGCCGCCATCGGCATGGTCGGCGTCGGTGACCTCCACGACGCCCTGCGCGATGATCGGCCCGGTATCGACACCGCCGTCCACCAGGTGGACGGTGCAGCCGGTGACCTTCACCCCGTACGCGAGCGCGTCGGCGACGCCGTGGGCGCCGGGGAAGGCGGGCAGCAGGGCGGGGTGGGTGTTGACGATCCGCCCGGCGAAGGCCGCGACGAACGCGGGCCCGAGGATCTTCATGAAGCCCGCGGTCACCACGAGGTCCGGCTCGTACGCCGCGATCGCCGCGGTGAGGGCGCGGTCCCAGTCGGCACGGTCGGGGTAGTCCTTCACCCGGTGGACCAGGGTCGGCAGGCCCGCGCGCTCGGCGCGCTCCAGCCCGGCGATGCCCTCGCGGTCGGCGCCGACGGCGAGGATCTCGGCCCCGTACGCGGCATCGGCACTCGCGTCGATCAGGGCCTGGAGGTTGGTGCCGGAGCCGGAGACCAGGACCACCAGACGAGCCGGGCCGGGCGTGCGGGGCGGGAAGACTTGGGCGGGGGCGGCGGCCACTGCGCGATTCTCCGTAGGTCGGTGCGCCGCCCGCTGGTACGTCCACCGGTGGTGGGGCCACTACGAACGGCTGGTCGAGCGGGCGCGGCACGCGGATATCCCCGCTGCGTTGCGGGGCCCGGGAACCGTGGTGAGCTGCTGACCGTCACCACGATAACGGCTGGTCGGACGGCGTCAGAAACGCCCTGACGGCGCTACGCGCGTAGTTGAGACCGGGATCTCGTCTCGGGCCGGACGGCAGGCCGCCGATGGGCTCGGGCGGGCCTGCGGGATCATTGGAGGCGGGCACTGGCTCTGGACCGCCCCACCGACCGAGAAGGATTGGCTGACACGATGAGCAGCGGCGACAACACCGGTGAGCGCAACCCCTTCGCGCCGCCGCCGGCGGATGCCCCGGACCAGCCGTGGCAGCCGCGCGCGCCGCAGCGTCCGGCGGGGAGCCGACCCGAGGCGCCGGACGCGCCGGACGCGCCGGGCTCGTCGGGTGCGCCGGGCTCGTCGGGTTCCTCCGGTTCCGACGAGCGGCCGCAGGTGCCGCCCCCGCACCCGTGGAGCCCCGGCTACCAGGGCGGCTGGCACCCGCAGCCCGCGCCGCAGCAGCCGAAGTACGACCCCAGCGACCCGACCCAGCGCCGCGCCCGCAACGCGCTCATCAGCGGAATGGCCGCACTCGTCTGCGCGCTCGCCGGCATCCTGTACGTCGCGCTGTTCGTCGGCGCACTCGCCGTCTTCTGGGGGATCACCGCCCTGCGCACCGACACCAGGACGGCAGCCGGGAACACGGCGGCCCAGCGCAGCGCGGCGAACGCCGAGCCCACCGCAGCCACCCTGGCCGGCCCGACCGCCAACCCGCAGACCCCGGCCGCACTCGGCGGCCTGCTCACCGGCGGCGTGGCGGTCGTCTTCGTCTCCTGCGCGATCGGGCTCAGCCTCTACTACCAGGACTACGTCACCTGCGTGAACGACGCCCTCACCTCGACCGCCGAGCAGAACTGCAGCACCCTCGCCCCGAAGTGGTACGTCGACATCACCAGCCAGAACAACTGACCCCGGCCGGGGACCGGGCGCTCCCGGCCGGGGTCAGCACGCGGTACGGCGGGAACGCGGTAGGGGGCGGGCAGGCGGTACGGCGGGCAGGCGGTACGGCGGCCGCATGTGGCGGCGGTGGAAGCGCTGTGGCGGCGCGCGGACCACGCCCGCGCGCCCGTCCAACGGGGCGTCACCGGCCCGGCCGGGCTGTTCGGCGGAGCCGGCCGGCCGGTTCGCCGCCTACTCCGTGCCGGCCTCGTCGCTCCTCGCGGCCGGCCGGCCGATCCACCCGATCACACCGCTCTCCCCGGCGCGCAGCACCACCCGGTACGCCCGGGCCCGCAGGACCACGGCCCACCGCGCGAGCCGGTCCGCCGTCGCCGCCGCCCAGCCCCGGTCGGGCCGGGCCGGGTACCAGCGGGCCGGCCGCACCGGGCGCCCGCACACCAGTGCCCAGCGGACCAGCAGTGCGCCCGGCACGCCGCTCGCCGCGAACCAGCCGCCCGCGGCGAGCGCGAGCTGCCACGGTACGGGCCCCAGCCGGGCCATCCGCCCCGCCGCGAGGGCGCCGCCACAGAGCCACCCGCACGCCCCCGTGCCGGCACCGACCAGCAGCGCGGTGGCCAGTACGGCCACGACCGTCGCCGCCGGGCGCCAGGGCTCCGCACCGCCCGCCCCTGATACCCCCTCCGGCGCGTCCGCCACGTCTGCGATGTCCGTCCCGTAGACATCGCCCGTCCCGTACACATCGCACGGCATGCTCGCCTCGCCCGTCACATCCCGCCGGCCGGCCGCCGCGCGGCCGAGCAGCAGCACCGGCACCACGGCCGCCAGGGGCGGCAGCGCGCATGCCAGCAGCCGCCAGCCGCCGGCGCCCGGCTCGGGCAACAGCGCGAAGAGCGGAAGGTCGGGCACCGGCCCGAGCGTGGCCCCGGTCGGCGCCACCACCGTCCCGGTGCCCACCGCGAAGCCGGGCCCCAGCGCATAGGCCGCGCCCCAGCACACCGCGTTCGGGAGCAGCGCCACCGAGAGCAGCAGCAGTCCGAGGACACCCGCCGGGCCGCCCCCGGCCACCGGGGCGGAGCGTCCGCCACCGAGCCCGTCCAGTACCGCCGCCGTCGCGACAACCGTCGCGCCACCCGCCAGCAGCCCGTACGCCCAGGCCGCCGCCGCGAGCCGTACGGGCCGGCGGCAGCCCGGCGGCCGGGCCCAGGCCGGGATCCGGGTCGGCGGGAGCCGGTGGACCACCGGCCGGTTCTCCTCCGGCCGCCGTACCGACCAGGCCCCCGCCCCCACCGCACCGGCCGCCAGTACGGCCACCGCCGCCAGGTCCGCGAGCACCCGGGCCCGCAGCGCGCCGTAGTCCGCGCACTCCAGGGCGACCACGACGGCGACCGCCAGATACCCCCCGCAGAGCGCCAGCGGCGCCCGCCACCAGGGCGCCCGGACGGCGGACCGCGCCCCGAGACGGGTGCCCGCCCGGTACAGCTGCCGTGCCAGCAGGACGGTGGTCAGCAGTGGCGTGACCGTCATGGGCGAGCCCAGATCGCCCCTGGCCAGCGGGCCGCCGTGGCCCAGCAGCCAGAGCGCCCCGGCCAGCCGGACGGCCCCGGCCGCTGTGTCGTCCGCATAGGGCGTCACCACCCAGAGGCCGAGGATCGGCGCCCCCACCACGGCGAGCCCCAGCAATGCCGCCCGCACACCGGCGAGCAGGTCGCCCCGGAACCGCCGGGCGCCCAGCTCGCTTGGCAGATCCAGGATCGGACGGCCCATCAGCTGCGTCATGCGCCTCATGGTGCCAAGGCGACTCGCCCTGCACGGTGAAGAGGCAAACCACCGACGTGTCCCAGATTATGGGCTTATGCGCATTTTCAGTCCCCGACGCCAGCCCGGCGCCGCCACCCCGGCCCGGAACGTCTGATGGGCAGGCCGCCGACGGCCGAGCATGCCGCCGACAACCCCACACCCCGGACCCGCCTGACCGGCCCGTCCGGCCCGAACGGCCGCCGCGCCGCCCCGGACGCCGCCGGCCGGCCGGGGTCGCTGACGCCACGTGAGGCCCAGGTGTTGTCCCGGCTCGCCGGCGGCGAGGAGCTCCCGCAGATCGCGGCGGCGCTCGGCATCGCGCCCGGTACCGTGCGCAAGCACCTGCGCCGGGCGATGCACAAGCTCGGCGCCCGCAGCGTCGCGGAAGCCACCGTCCTCGCCGCCCCGCCGACGACGTGCGCCGCCCGGGCCGACCGGGCCGACGCGCCGAACGCAGCGTCGGCCGGCCCGGATGCCGCTCGGCCCACCGGAGCGGAGCCGGGGAGCGCGAAGGCTGCGGGCGCAGCGACGGGGAACGCGGGCCCGGGGAACGTGGAGGCGGGGAACGTGGAGGCGGGGAGCCCAACGGCGGCTACGAGCACGGCGGCGCCGGCGAGCCCGGCGGCGAAGTCCGGCGCCGGCGGCGCGCGGGCGCGGGGCAAGGAGCGTGACGGGGCCGGCAACCGGCCCGCCGACCTCGTCGTGTCCGTGCAATCGGCCGCCACGACGGCGGGTGACACCGGCGAGGCGTCGGCGCCGGCCGGTCAGGGTCAGGGTCAGGGCGGGGACGACGAGGGGCCCCCGGGCAGCCGTGGCGTGGTTGACGCGCCGGCCGAGCAGGACGGGAGCGCCCACCAGCGCCCAGCGGCCGCCGGCCTCGACGGGGTCCGCCGAGCCGCGACCGGCAGGCAGCAGCCGCCGCGTGCCGCCGGGGCGCAGCCGGGGCGCCCGCAGCCCACCCGGCCCGAGCCCGGGCACCCGGAGCCCGGACGCCGACCGCCCACCCACACCGGACCCATCGTCGCCGCCACCGCCGCCACCGCGCCTGCCCCTGCCCGCACCGAAGCCGGGGACAGGAGCTCCGGCAGCCTGCCCGCGAGCGTCCGGGCCGCCGGCCCGGAACCGGCGGCCGCGCCCCCGGCCGGACCGCCCGCCGCCCCCTCCTCCGAGACCCTCGCAACCGTCGAGCCCGTCCAGACCTCCGCGAGCTCCGAGAGCTCCGAGAGCTTCGAGAGCTTCGAGAGCTTCGAGAGCTTCGAAGGCTTGTACGAGGCCGCCCACACGCGTCTCGTCCGGCAGATCTTCCTGCTCACCGCCTGCCACCACCGCGCCGTCCACTGCGTCCGGCTGGCCTTCGGCGCCGCCCAGCGGCAATGGCCGGAGGTGTCCGCCGGGCCCGATCCCGAGGGCCGGGTACGGGCGTGGGCCGCCGAGGCGGCGCTGTCGCCCTGGCATCGCGGCGGCCCCCGGCGCGCCCACGCCTGGCGGCTGCCGCACCGCCGGATCAGGGTGCGGCCCGCGGACGAGGCGCAGGCCGTGCTGCCGGACCACGACCGGCTGACCGACCACGACCGGGCGCTGCTCAAGGCTCTGATGCGGCTCTCCAGGCCGCAGCGCCGCGCGCTGGTGCTGCACGACGGGCTCGGGCTGCCGGCCGCCGCGGTAGCGGTCGAGGTGGAGTCGAGCACCGCAGCGGCCGAGGGCCGGGTGTGGGCGGCGCGGGCGGCGCTGGCCGAGGCGGTGCCCGAGCTGGTGGGCGCCGACCCGACGGCGCCCGGCTTCGGCGACCGGCTCAGCGGGCTGCTGTACCGGGCCGGCGCACGCGGCTGCCCCGCCCCGCATCGGCCGCCCGTCCCGCTGCTGCGGGCGCGGTACAGCGCGAGCACCGCCGTCCGGACGGGTACCGCCGCACTGATCACCGCTGCGATGGGCACCGCGGTGGTCACCACGCTGCTGGGCAGCGGGCCCACCGAACTGTTCCGTACGCCGGTCTCCGAACCGGTGCTGGTCTGCAGTTCGACCGAGAGCGGCAGTGCCGGGCCCACCGCCCCGGGCGGGCCGGCGCCGGGGCTCCACAGCGCGTGGTGCAGTTTCACGCCCGGTGAGCCCGCCGTGGTCACGCCGCCGCTGCCACCGCCGGTCGCGCGGTGGGGGCCCGGACCGGGCGCGGATCGGCTGTCGGCGGACACCGCGGGGCCGCTCGCCCCGCCGACCGCGTGTTCCCGCTGGGCACCGCACCCCTGCCCGGCTCCGCCGCGGAGCGGACCTCCGCCCGCACCCCTGCTCGCACCGCTCGGGCCGAGCTGACCGGCTCGGCGTCGGGGCTCGGGTCCGCCGCCCAGCGCCCCGCAAACACGAGGGCGCCCCTCGCCGGACCCGAGGTCCGGCGAGGGGCGCCCCTGTGAGCGGAAGGCGTCAGCCGATGAGCTCGCGCGCCAGGCGGGCGGTCTCGGACGGCGTCTTACCGACCTTGACACCGGCGGCCTCAAGGGCCTCCTTCTTCGCCTGCGCGGTGCCCGAGGAGCCGGAGACGATGGCGCCGGCGTGGCCCATGGTCTTGCCCTCGGGGGCGGTGAAGCCCGCGACGTAGCCGACGACCGGCTTGGTGACGTGCTCGGCGATGTAGGCCGCGGCACGCTCCTCGGCGTCGCCACCGATCTCACCGATCATCACGATGATCTCGGTCTGCGGGTCCTCCTGGAACGCCTTGAGGGCGTCGATGTGGGTGGTGCCGATGACGGGGTCGCCACCGATGCCCACGGCCGAGGAGAAGCCGAGGTCGCGCAGCTCGTACATGAGCTGGTAGGTCAGGGTGCCGGACTTCGAGACCAGGCCGATCTTGCCGGCCTTGGTGATGTCCGCCGGGATGATGCCGGCGTTGGACTGTCCGGGGCTGATCAGGCCCGGGCAGTTCGGGCCGATGATCCGGGTCTTGTTGCCCTTCGAGCCGGCGTAGGCCCAGAAGGCGGCCGAGTCGTGGACCGGGACACCCTCGGTGATGACGACCGCGAGGTCGATCTCGGCGTCGATCGCCTCGACGACGGCGTCCTTGGTGAACTTCGGCGGCACGAAGATGACGGTGACGTCGGCACCGGTCTCCTTCATCGCCTCGGCGACGGTGCCGAAGACGGGCACCTCGGTGCCGTCGACGTCAACGGTGGTGCCGGCCTTGCGCGGGTTCACGCCACCGACGATCTGGGTGCCCGAGGCGAGCATGCGGCGGGTGTGCTTCATGCCCTCGGAGCCGGTCATGCCCTGGACGATGACCTTGCTGTCCTTGGTAAGGAAGATAGCCATGGTGTTAGTCCCCTTCCTTACTTGGCGTTCGCCAGCTCGGCGGCGCGGTCGGCCGCACCGTCCATGGTGTCCACCTGCTCGACGAGCGAGTGGTTGGCGTCGGTCAGGATCTTGCGACCCAGCTCGGCGTTGTTGCCGTCGAGGCGGACGACGAGCGGCTTGGTGACGGCCTCGCCCTTCTCCTCCAGCAGCGCCAGCGCCTGCACGATGCCGTTGGCGACCGCGTCGCACGCGGTGATGCCGCCGAAGACGTTGACGAAGACGGACTTGACGTCCGGGTCGCCCAGGATGATCTCCAGGCCGTTCGCCATCACCTCGGCGGACGCGCCGCCGCCGATGTCGAGGAAGTTGGCGGGCTTGACGCCGCCGTGGTTCTCACCGGCGTACGCGACCACGTCGAGGGTGCTCATGACGAGACCCGCGCCGTTGCCGATGATGCCGACCTGGCCGTCGAGCTTGACGTAGTTGAGGCCCTTGGCCTTCGCCGCCGCCTCGAGCGGGTTGGCGGCGGCCTTGTCCTCGAGCGCCTCGTGCTCCGGCTGGCGGAACTCGGCGTTCTCGTCCAGGGAGACCTTGCCGTCGAGCGCGATGATCTTGCCGTCGCCGGACTTGATCAGCGGGTTGACCTCGACGAGGAGCGCGTCCTCGGCGATGAAGACCTTCCACAGCTTCTGCAGGACGTCGGCGACCTGGTCGGCGACCTCGGCCGGGAACTTCGCCGCGGCGACGATCTCGGCGGCCTTCTCCGGGGTGCAGCCCTCGTTGGCGTCGACCGGGATCTTGGCCAGCGCGTCCGGGTTCTCCTCGGCGACGACCTCGATCTCCACGCCGCCCTCGACGCTGGCCATGGCCAGGAAGGTGCGGTTGGTGCGGTCCAGCAGGAACGAGACGTAGTACTCGTCCTTGATGTCCGCGGTCTGGGCCAGCATCACCTTGTGAACGGTGTGGCCCTTGATGTCCATACCGAGGATCGCCTCGGCCTTGGCGACCGCGTCGGCCGGGTCGGCGGCGAGCTTGACGCCGCCGGCCTTGCCACGGCCACCGACCTTCACCTGAGCCTTGACGACGGCGCGTCCGCCGAAGCGCTCGGCGATGGCGCGAGCGGCTTCGGGGGTCTCGATGACATCACCGTCAAGCACGGGTACACCGTGCTTGGCGAAGATGTCCCTCGCCTGGTACTCGAACAGGTCCACGTGTGTTCGTCCTTGTTCGTGGTCGCGGATTGTGTCTCTACGAGCGTGCCACGGCAGGATCTTCGCTGCGGGTCGTCGGGGCGGTGCAGGTACGCAGAATTACGGCCTTGCGGCCCACACAGCCACGGGCGCACACGTCAATCAACACGCGCGTCACGTCCGTCTGGCAGGTTATCCCCGCACGACGGGAGTGATTCGCCCGGGACCGGGTCGGGTTTGGTGAGAACCGTCACAACGGGCGTATGGCAAGGCCTCGCGCGCCGCCGACCGGGTACGTACGGGCTTCACTCGTCCGGGTGAAAGCAGGTAGGGCGCCGTTACCACTCGTCACCCGCCGTCACCTCTCCCGGTCAGGGACGGGCAGCGGACGCTTCTCGATCGCCGCCGCCATGATGTCCGGGAACGCGTCCGGCGTGCAGGCGAAGGCCGGCGCCCCGAGCGCCGCCAGCGCGGCGGCGTGCGCGTGGTCGTAGGCCGGGGCGCCCTCGTCGGAGAGCGCGAGCAGCGCGATGAACTGGACGCCCGAGGCCTTCATCGCCGCCACCCGCTTGAGCATCTCGTTGCGGATCCCACCCTCGTAGAGGTCGCTGATCAGCACCACGATGGTCTCGGACGGCCGGGTGATCCTCGACTGGCAGTAGGCCAGCGCGCGGTTGATGTCCGTACCGCCGCCGAGCTGGGTGGCGAACAGGACGTCCACCGGATCGCTCAGCTGCTCGGTGAGGTCGACGACCGAGGTGTCGAACACCACCAGCCGGGTGTCCAGGCTCTTCATCGAGGCGAGCACGGCGCCGAAGACCGCCGAATGGACGACGGAGGGCGCCATCGAGCCGGACTGGTCGATGCAGAGGATGACGTCCTTCTTCACCGCGCGCTGGGCCCGGGCGTAGCCGATCAGACGCTCGGGCACGACGGTGCCCTGCCCGTCCGGCCCGGCGTCCGGCAGGTAGTTCTTGAGGTTCGCCCGGATCGTGCGGTCCCAGTCGATGTCCCGGTGGCGCGGACGGTTCACCCGGGCGCTGCGGTCCAGCGCGCCGCCGAGGGTGGCCCGGGTGCGGTCCGCCAGCCGGCGCTCCAACTCGGCCACCACCTTGCCGACCACCGCTCGGGCGCTCTCCCGGGTCGTCTCGGGCAGCGCGTGCTTCAGCGACAGCAGCGTGCCGACCAGGTGCACGTCCGGCTCGACGGCGTCCAGCATCTCGGGTTCGAGGAGCAGCTGGTCCAGGCCGAGTCGGGAGATCGCGTCCTGCTGCATCAGCTGGACGACGGAGGTCGGGAAGTACTCCCGGATGTCCCCCAGCCAGCGGGCCACCTGCGGCGCCGAGCCGCCGAGCCCGGCGCTGCGCGAGGACGGCCGGGCCGGCCGGCCCTCCTCCGACGCGCCGCGGTACAGCGCCGCGAGCGCCCCGTCCATCGCGGCGTCCCGCCCGGCGAGCCGGTGCCCCGTCCCGTCGGCCTCCCCGCCGAGCACCAGCCGCCAGCGGCGCAGCCGCTCGGCAGCGGGGTCGGTGGGCTGTGCGGTGGTGGCGGCCATCGGGCGCTCCTTCGGTGAGAGGGAAGTCGGGAACTCACAGGACGGGACGGGAGGGAGGAGGCACTCCTGCTCCCTCCGGCCGGACGACCGGACGACCACGTGGGGACGACCGTATCGACGGGCACCGACAGCGGCGGGCCCGGCGCGGGGCGGGGCCGCCCGACGGCGGCGGGACGGCGGGATGGTGGCGGGCCCGGTTGGGCGAGGCCCGGCAGGCGGGGCGGTGGTGGCAGAGGCGCCCGGCCGGAGTGGGAAGTCGGACCGGCCGACTTCCCGCTCCGGGTCAGGCGCCGCGACGGTCGGGCTGGCGGGGGATCCGCAGGCCCGCCGGGACCGTGGCCGGGCCTGGCGCCGGGGCCGAGAGGCCCAGCAGGAGCGCGAGGGTGGGCAGGGCGGCGTCCGCGCGGCTCTGGTCGAGGTCCGGCCCCGGGCCGGCCACGGGTGCGGACGCACCGCCGAGCGGCCCCGCGGCGACGCGTTCGCCGACCGTCCGGCGCACCCCCGCCTCCAGGCCCGAGAACGTCCGCCGCAGCAGCGGCAGTACGTCGGTGAAGGACTCCCCCGGGACGGCGGTGAGCCAACCGTCCAGCAGCTCCAGCAGCCGGGCGTCGTGGAGCAGCAGGGCTCCGCCGCCGGACAGGAAGCCCTCGACCCAGCCGGCCGCGTCGGCCGGCGCGTTGGCCGCCGACAGCACCAGGCCCATCCGCCGCCCGGCCTCCGCCGAGTCCAGCCGGCCGTCGTCCAGCAGCAGCCGCACGGCCCGGCCGCGCAGCAGGCCGGGCACGCCGGTCGCCGGGCCGGCGGCGGGCTCGCGCCGGGCCAGGGACCGCAGGGCGGCCGCCCAGCGGTCCGCGAGCGTGCCGGCGCCCTCCTCGGGGGCGAGCAGCCCGATCGCGGCGTGCACCTCGTCGAGGTGACCGCGCATGGCGGCGGCGCCCTCGGCGTCCAGGCCGGTGCAGGCGGGCGGCAGGCCGACGCAGATCCGCTCGGCCAGGCCACGGGCGACCGCGTCCAGTGCGCCGCCGTCGGTACCGCGGACGTCGCCGTAGCGCAGGGCGCGGACCAGGGCGGGCAGGGCGCCGGCCAGATGGGCCACGTCGGTGTCCAGGGCGGCGCGGTCCGCGAGCCCCCGCATCACGGCGGGCAGCGCGGCCGAGAGCCCGGCGAGCAGACACTGCTCCACCAGTCCGGTGAGCGCGGCGAGTTCGCCGGCGTCCGCGGCGTTCTGCACGGCCTTGCCGGTGGCCGCGCCCTCGACGGTGGTGCCCCACTGGGCGGCCTCGGCGACCCGGACCGCGAACTCCGGCTCCCAGCAGAGCCGCCAGCTCTCGCGGAAGGTGCCGGTGGAGTTGACGGTGGAGCGGCTCGGGGTGCCCCAGCCGATGCCCAGCAGCCGCAGCCGGTGCAGCAGCCGGGAGCGGGCGGCGTCGTTCTCCTTGCGCAGGTCCAGGTCGAGGTCGCGGGGCTGGGCGTCCGGCTTGAGGCGCAGGGTGCGCTGGAGCCGGGTGAGGTCCCGCTGGAGCGGTACGGCGGGCGCGGCGTCCGGGACTTCGCCGAGCGCGTCGCCGATCACCAGCCGGTCGTGGACCAGGGCGAGCGGGACGTCGGAGCCGTCGCACATGACGGACCTGATGGCGTCGAGTGTCTCGGTCAGGCCGGCCAGCGGCCGGCCGCGCATCACGGCGAGCGTGCCGGCCAGCCGGACTGCCTCGATCACGTGCGCGGAGGAGACCGGGTGATCCTCGGCGCGGAGCAGCTCGGCGGCCATGGTCACCCAGCGCACGACCGCCGCGGTGCCTGGCTCCTGGCGGCCGTCGGTGTGACCACCGGTGTGACCGTCGGCGTCGTGCCGGGTGCCGGGCTCCTGGCCTCCGCCAGCCTGCGCCTCGCCGCTGGTGAAGAGGTGGTGGTACCAGCCGGGCGAGAGGATGCCGGCGCCGTAGCCGGTGTGCTGGGAGAGCCTGCGGTGCGTCCACGGCACCCAGGTGATCTCCGTCCTCACCTTCCTGGGGAGGGTGGCGAGCAGCGCGCGGTCGTGGGCGACCGTCGGCATCCGCTCCAGCGCGGGGACGTGCCAGGCGCCGCAGACGACCGCGATCCGCTGGTGTCCGGCCCGGCGGGCGGCGCGGATCTGCTGGCGCATGTACGCCTCGCGCAGATCGTCCCGGCGGGCGGTGCCGCCGCTTTCGGTGCCGTCCCCGGCGGGGCCGGCCTGCTCCCGCAGGGCCGTCATGGCCTCGGCCACGGCGGCGAAGGGCGCCAGCGCGTCGGCGCCGGGCGAGCGGTGTTCGACCACGTCCTCCCACCAGCGCTCGGCGTCGTCGTGCCCGGCGGCCTGGGCCAGGGCCCCGATCGGATCCCGGGCGGCGAGCGCGAGCAGGGTGGGCTCCCCGTCCGGGGAAGTGCCCCCCGGCACTTCCCCGGACGGGTCGCCCTCCTCCCGGGCGAAGCCGTACGCCGCCGGGAGGTCGATGAAGCGGACGGGGAGCTCACGCTCCACCCCGTACCGGATCGCCACCCATTCCGGTGAGAAGACCGCGAAGGGCCAGAACGCGGCCCGGCCCGGGTCGTCCACCGCGTGGGCGAGCAGGGCGACCGGCGGCACCATCTCCTTGTCCGCCGCCAGCTCGACGATCGGATCGGCCTCCGGCGGCCCCTCGATCAGCACCACGTCCGGTCGCAGCCGCTCCAGCGCGGCGGCCACCGCGCGGGCCGAGCCCGGGCCGTGGTGGCGTACGCCGAGCAGCGTCACCTCTGCGTCTGCGCTCATCGCGCCCTCCCCTTCTCGAAGTCGGTGCGGCTCAGCGGGTGTTCTCGCGGGCGGCGCGGTAGAAGTCCTTCCAGCCGTCCCGCTCGCGGACCACCCCCTCGACGTACTCGCGCCAGACCACCTGGTCGGCGACCGGGTCGCGCAGGACTGCGCCGAGGATGCCGGTCGTCACGTCGCCGGCTCGCAGCACGCCGTCCCCGAAGTGGGTGGCGAGGGCGAGGCCGTTGGTGACCACGGAGATCGCCTCGGCCGTCGAGAGGGTGCCGCTGGGTGTCTTGACCTTCGTCCGGCCGTCGGTGGTGATGCCGTCCCGCAGCTCGCGGAAGACGGTGACCACCCGGCGGATCTCCTCCGCCCCGCCGGGCAGTTCGGGCAGGTCGAGCGAGCGGCCCAGCTGCCCGACCCGGCGGGTGACGATGTCGACCTCCTCGTCCAGCGTGGCGGGCAGCGGCAGGACGACGGTGTTGAAGCGGCGGCGCAGCGCGCTGGAGAGCTCGTTGACGCCCCGGTCGCGGTCGTTGGCGGTGGCGATCAGGTTGAATCCGCGCACGGCCTGGGTCTCGCCGCCCAGCTCGGGGACGGGCAGCGTCTTCTCCGACAGGATGGTGATCAGACTGTCCTGGACGTCGGCCGGGATGCGGGTCAGCTCCTCGACCCGGGCGATCTTGCCGTCGGCCATCGCCCGCATCACCGGCGAGGGGACGAGCGCGTCCCTGCTGGGGCCGTGGGCGAGCAGCTGGGCGTAGTTCCAGCCGTACCGGACGGCCTCCTCCGGGGTGCCGGCGGTGCCCTGGACGAGCAGCGTGGAGTCGCCGCTGATGGCCGCGGCGAGGTGCTCGGACACCCAGGTCTTGGCCGTGCCGGGCACGCCGAGCAGCAGCAGGGCGCGGTCGGTGGCGAGCGTGGTGACGGCGACCTCGACGATCCGGCGCGGGCCGACGTACTTGGGCGTGATCACGGTGCCGTCGGGCAACTCGCCACCCAGCAGGTACGTCGCCACGGCCCACGGCGAGAGCCTCCAGCGCTCGGGGCGCGGGCGGTCGTCCTGGGCGGCGAGCGCGGCGAGTTCGGCGGCGAAGGCGTCCTCAGCGTGCTCACGCAGGACCTCGGTGGCGGTGCTCGTCGCGGTCGTCGTAGCCGTCGTAGCCGTCGTGGTCGTCATAGGGGCTCCTTCTGGTCTGCCGCCGGACACACCTGTGTCAGGGGTCGCGGGCGGCGGGGTGATCGGTGGGAGCATCGGCGCAGATGTCGGCGGACCGGTTCGTACAACTGTTCCGGCCTGCGAGAACAACCATGCACCGAGCCACTGACAACGGCCGCCGGCCGGGCACCCGCACGCTGACCGGTGATCAGTTCGCCCGGCCCGGTTGTCAGTACCTCGCCCTAACGTCCTGGGCATGGAGGAACGCTGGAGCACCGAACACGTCCTTTCCCTCGCACCTGACGCCGCGTCGCTCAAGGCGGCGGGCAAGCTGTCCTCACCCGCACCCTGGTCGCAGACCGGCGCGGGCGAGGGCGCGCTCTGGGGCCAGTGCAAGGGCAGCGGCAGCACGCCGTACCGGACGGTCGTCGAGCTGGCCACGCCGGCCTACAAGTGCAGCTGCCCGAGCCGGAAGTTCCCGTGCAAGCACGCGCTCGGACTGCTCCTGCTCTGGAGCGGCAGCCCCGAGGCCGTACCGGACGGCGCCGAGCCCGCCGACTGGGCCGGCGACTGGCTGAAGGAGCGCAGCCAGCGCGCGGAGCAGGCCGTCGAACGCCGCGCGGCCAGGGCCGAGGCCGCCGCCGCGGACCCGGCCGCCGCGCACCGCCGGGCCGAGCGCCGCTCCGCCCGGGTCGCCGCCGGCGCGTCCGAGCTGCGGCTGCGCCTGGCCGACCGGATCCGGCACGGCCTCGCCGACCCGGCGGGCGGCGCCGACCGGTGGGAGGAGGTCGCCGCCCGGATGGTCGACGCCCAGGCCCCGGGTCTGGCCACCCGCGTCCGCGAGCTCGCCACCGCATCACAGGACCAGCTCCTGGAGGAGTACGCCATGCTGCACCTGCTCGCCACCGCCTACGGCCGGGTCGGGGACCTGCCCGACGGTCTCGCCGCCACCGTCCGGTCCCGGGTCGGCTTCACCACCGAGGCCGCCGACCTGCTCGCCGGTCCGACGGTCCGCGACCGCTGGCAGGTGCTCGGCACCCGGGACACCGCCGACGAGCGGCTCACCACCCGCCGGCTCTGGCTGCGCGGTGCCAAGACCGGCCGCCCGGCGCTGCTGCTCGCCTTCGGCCGCCCCGGCCAGGCCCCCGACCTCGCGCTGCCCACCGGCCACATCCTGGAGGCCGAACTCGCGTACCACCCGGGCGCCCGCCCGCTGCGCGCCGTCCTCGGCGCCCGGCACGGCGCACCCGCCCCCGGCCCGCAGGCGCCCCCCGCCGGGCTCGATCCGGCACAGGCGATGGCCGAGTACGGCGCCGCGGTCGCCGACGACCCGTGGCTGGAGTCCTGGCCCACCGTGCTGAGCGAGGTCGTCCCCGTCCTCGGGCCCGAGGGCTGGCAGCTGACGGACGGCCGGCACGCGGTGCCCGTCCGCAGCGGCAGCGTCCCCGAGGCCGCCCTGTGGCGGCTCGCCGCCGTCTCCGCCGGCCGGCCGGTCACCGTCTTCGGCGAGTGCGGCCACCGCGGCTTCGCCCCCGTCACCGCCTGGGACGCCGAGGGCCGCCCGGCGGGACTCGCGCAGTGAGCGGCGCGGGCCCTGCCCGGCGCCCGGCCGAACCGAGCCGCGGAGCGGCACCGCCCACAGCAGCGAGCAGCCCAGCGCCGGGCCCGGCAGCGAGCGGCCCCGCAAAGCCGCCTGGCGCAGAGGCCGGTACCGCAGACCGAGGCGCCGGGCGCCGGCGAAGTGGGGGTCGCAGCCCCGGAGGCCTCAGCAGAGGAGAGCAGACGTGACGACCAGCCAGACCGACCACACCGACCACACCGGTCGGACCACCGGGCCCGGCGGAGTGGGCGGAACGACCGCGGCCGCCCCTGGCGACCCGTGGGAGGAGCTCAGCACCATCGCGCTGCTGGGCACCGACCGCCGGCCGCTCCCCGAGCCCGGCGGCCCACCCGCACTGGCGGCCGCCGCCGCGGCCGTCGACCGCAGCGACCCGGCCGGCGCACTGCTGGAGCTGGCCGCCCTGACGGCGGTCCGCCGCCGCGCCGGAGCCAGGGCCGCCGAGGCCCCGCCGCCCGGCCCGGCCGCGCCGGACGACCCGCGCCCCGAACTGCCCGCGGCCGCCGCCCGCCGGCTCGCCGTCCTGGTCGGCGGGCGGGCCGGCGGCGCGGGGGCGGCCGGCAACGGCACCCTGGCCAACCTGACCGAGCTGCTCCCGCAATGGCTCGCCACCGCGCGGGCCCGCGGCTACCGCCCGCCCGCCGCCCTGGTGCCCGCGCTGCTGGACAGCGCCCGGGCCCGCAGCGAGCTGCGCGGCGACGTGGTCGCGCTGACCGGGCCGCTCGGCCGCTGGCTGGCCGGGCAGAACCAGGACTGGCGGTTCGTCCTGCGCACGGCCACGCCCGAGGAGCCCGCCGCCGGCAACGGGGCCGGCAGCCCGGACGACGTCCGTCCCCCCACGGGTGACCGGACCTCCGCCGGTGACCGGCCCTCCGCCGGTGACCGGCCCTCCGCCGGTGACCGGCCCTCGGCCGGCGGCCCGCCGCCCTCCGGCGATCAGATCTGGCACGAGGGCCTGTTCGCCGAGCGCGTCACCCACCTCACCCTGCTGCGCCGCCGGGACCCGGCCGCCGGACTCGCCCTGCTGGAGTCCACCTGGGCGACCGAGCGCGCCGAGGACCGCCTGCTCTTCCTGGACGCCCTCCAGGAGGGCCTCTCCCCGGCGGACGAACCCTTCCTGGAAGCCGCCCTGGGAGACCGCAGCAAGAACGTGCGGTCGACGGCCGCCGAGCTGCTCTCCACCCTGCCCGGGTCCGCGCTCGCCACCCGGATGGCCGAGCGCGCCCGCAACGCCGTGCGCCGATCCGAGGACGGCCGTCGGCTGCTGGTCACGCCACCGGCCGAGTGCGACGCCGGGATGCAGCGCGACGGCATACCCCCCAAGTCACCGACCGGCCGGGGCGAACGGGCCTGGTGGTTCGGCGAGATCGTCGCCGCCACGCCGCTGGCCGCCTGGACGGACGACACCGGGCTGACCCCGGATCAACTGCTCAGGCTCCCCGTCGGGGGCGGCGACACCAGCTGGGCCGACGATCTGCGGGAGGCCTGGGCCCGCGCCGCCGTACGCCAGCACGACGCCGACTGGGCCCGGGCACTGCTCGGCCCGGCGCCCCGGCCCGGACGCGGTGGCAAGGCCCGCACCGCCGGCGCGCCCGCCAAGCTGCTCTCCGTCCTGCCGCCCGCCGAACGGGCGGCCTGGACGGCGGCCTTCATCCAGGCCCACGGCCTCGGCGAGGCCTTCCAGCTGCTGGGTGCCTGCGCCACCCCGTGGACGCCGCCGCTCTCCACCGCCGTGGTGGCCGCGCTGGAGCGGGCCGCCGCCTCCGGCGCGTACCCGTGGAGCCACAGCGGGGTGCTCGGTATGACGGAGCGGGCGCTGGCCCCGGAGACCGCCCCGGCCGTCGAGGCGCTGGCCGCCGACGCGGCGCCGGACACCGCATGGGCGGAGACCTTCGCCCGGCTCGCCGGGACGCTCCGCTTCCGCGCCGCGATGCTCGACGAGCTGGAGGCCTGACCCGGCTCCGGGCAGGCCGGCGCCGGCCGACCCCGGACGGGCCGGGCGGCGACTCGGAAGGGCGCGGCGCCGGCCCGAACGGGCCCGGGGCGATGTGGCGGGCCCGGGGCGATGCGGCGGGCCCGGGGCGATGCGGCGGTCCTGTGGCGCCGGGGGCGCTGCGGGCCCGCCCGCCGGCCTCAGCTGGCGACGCGGAGGTTCGCCTCGACCCAGGCGACGACGTCCCGGGTCGGCGTGCCCGGGGTGAAGATGTCCGCGACGCCGAGCGCCTTCAGCTCGGCGATGTCGTCCTCCGGGATGATCCCGCCGCAGAAGACCTTGATGTCCTCGGCGTCCCGCTCCCTCAGCAGCTCCAGCACCCGGGCGCAGAGCGTCATGTGGGCCCCGGACAGGATCGACAGGCCGATGCCGTCCGCGTCCTCCTGGATCGCGGTGTCCACCACCTGCTCCGGCGTCTGGTGCAGGCCGGTGTAGATGACCTCCATACCGGCGTCGCGCAGGGCGCGCGCGATCACCTTCGCGCCGCGGTCATGGCCGTCGAGCCCCGGCTTGGCGACCACCACACGGATCGGCCCTGACACACCCATCACTGCCTCCTGGACCTCGTCGTCCACCACCCCACCGGACGTCATCGGGTGTGGGCAGGGTTAACCAGCAATAACGAACCTGAGGGGAGGTTAGCGCCACCCGGCCCGGTTGGCCGTTTCGCCTGTACAGACGAGGGGAAAATCACAACACCGCGTCCCCGCCACGATCCCGGGGAGCCATATGACCATTCCGTTCCAGCGGGCCGCCGACGCCGTTCGGGGCGCGGGCACCGAGGCCGCCGCCTTCGCCGGACACGTGGTCCGCTACCCCACCGGAATCCACCGGGAGCACCTCCCGCCACCCGGTCGCGCCTGCCCGGCGCACCCCACGCCCGCCGGCGCGCCACCGCACCACGGGCCGGTGCTGCTCCTGCACGGGTTCATCGACAACCGGGCGGTCTTCCGCCCGCTGCTGCGCGCCCTGCACCGGGACGGCTGGACGCACCCGCACGCCCTCAACCACTCCCCGCTCACCGGCGACATCCGCGCCGCCGCCGTCCTGCTGGCCCGGCACGTCGAGCGGGCCCGGCACACCCACCACGGCGCACGGATCGCCCTGGTCGGGCACAGCCTGGGCGGGCTGATCAGCCGCTACTACGTCCAGCGCCTCGGCGGGGACGAGCACGTCCATACGGTGATCACCCTGGCGACCCCGCACGAGGGGACGCATGCCGCCCGGCTGCCCAACCCCTTCCCGATCACCCGGCAGCTGCGGCCGGGCAGCGAACTGCTCGACGAGCTGCGGCTGCCCGCCCCGCACTGCGGCACGCACTTCACCGCGTTCTGGGGCGAACTGGACGAGATCGTGCTGCCCGGCCGCAACGCCCTCCTGCACCACCCGGACCTGTCGGCGGAGAACATCGCGGTGCCCGGCGTCGGACATGTCGCACTGCCCGCGGACGCCCGGGTCCTGGCCGCGGTACGCCGGATCCTCGCCCGCCGCGATGCCGCCGACGCCGACGCGGCCACCGATGCCGACGAAGCCACCGCGGCCGACGGGACCGGCCGAGCCGTGGCCACCACCCGGCCGGGGCCCGACACCGCCGACATCCCCGCGCCCCGCCCGGGCCCGGGCGGGGGCCGCCGCCCCGCTCCCGGCCTCAGGAAGATCAATCCACTGAATGACCGTCAGGCCTCTTGACATCCGGACTTTTGTCCGGACTCCGCCAGAACGGCTACAGTCTCGCCTGTTTCTCCTCTGACTCGAGGAACCCCCAAGGATTCTCCGTGGAGGCACCCCCGATGGCATCCGCAGGCGCCCGGCCCACCCGCGCGGAGATGCGCAACGCCGCCCGCGCGCAGTCGCGCGCCCAGCGCCGTGACGCCGCGAAGGCAGCCACCCGCTCCGCCCTGCTGAGTGTGGCGCTGCCCTCGGTGGCCGCGCTCGGGGTCGCCGGCGCGGCGGCCACCACGGTGCACGGTGACTCCGGCCGCCAGACGGTCGCCGATCCCGCGCCGGTCACCGAGGCCGCCACCGCGGCTGCCCCCGTCACGGTGCCGGCCGAGCTGCCCGTACCCTCGGCGGGTGACGAGGCCGGACGCGCCGCCCGCGGCGAGACCAGGCCCGCCCTGTCGGCGGAGGAGCCCACCGAGCCCACCGAGGCGCCCAAGCCGGTGGAGCGGCCCAAGGTGTCGCTGCCGGTCGCGGCACACGGGCTCAGCGCGACCTTCGGGCAGGCCGGCACCCACTGGACGGCCCGGCACACCGGCATCGACTTCCCCGTCCAGGGCGGGACCCCGGTGCTGGCCGCCACGGACGGCACCGTGCGCACGCAGTGGAACTCGGCGTACGGCTACATGGCGATTGTGAAGTCGCCGGACGGCGTGGAGTCCTGGTACTGCCATCTGCGCTCGTACAAGATCCGCAAGGGCCCGGTGAAGGCCGGGGACGTGATCGCCTACTCCGGCACCAGCGGCAACAGCACCGGCGCGCACCTGCACTTCGAGATCCGGCCGGACGGCGGCGCCCCCGTCGACCCGCTGGCCTGGCTGCTCGGCCAGGGCCTCGACCCGCGCTGAGAACCCGCCCCGAACGCCCACCCGGAGCGCGCCCACGCTGAGAATCCACGCTGAGAATCCACGCTGAGCAGCCGCCCTGGGAGCCGCCCCGGGAACGGACCGCACACTGCCCCGGACCGACCGCACGCCGGGACCCGCAGCGCCTGACGCAGCCTGAGCCCGTCCGGCCCACCCGGCCCACCCGCACCGGCACAGCGCGGGCGGGCGGGCGGGCGAGTCGCGCCGGGCCGAGGCGGCCCGGGCGCTCAGCTCAGAGCTTCTCCACCGGCGCGTACCGCAGCAGCAGCTGCTTGCGCCCCGTCGAGCCGAAGTCGACCGTCGCCTGCGCCTTGTCACCGACGCCACTGGTCGCCACCACCGTCCCGAGGCCGAAGGTGTCGTGGGTGACCCTGTCCCCGACCGCCAGCCCGACCACCTCCCGCTCGGTGACCTTGCGCGCCGACTGGCCCCAGCCCGCCTTGGGCGAGGCGGCCGCAGCACCGCGCGCCGACCCGCGGGACCCACCGCCGGACAGGCCCCCGCGGGACCCCGACAGACCCCCGCCCGAGTACCCGCGCGAGGCCGGCAGCGCCGCCGCACCCGTGCGCTTCCACTCCACCAGCGTCTCCGGGATCTCCTCCAGGAATCGCGAGGCCGGGTTGTACGAGGGCTGCCCCCAGGCGCTGCGCAGCACCGAGCGCGTCAGGTAGAGCCGCTGCCTGGCCCGTGTCAGGCCGACGTAGGCCAGCCGGCGTTCCTCCTCCAGCTCCTTGACCTGGTTGAGCGCCCGCATGTGCGGGAAGATGCCGTCCTCCATGCCGGTGAGGAAGACCACCGGGAACTCCAGGCCCTTGGCGGTGTGCAGGGTCATCATCGTGATGACGCCCGCGCCGTCCTCGTCGTCCGGGATCTGGTCGGAGTCGGCGACCAGCGCGACCCGCTCCAGGAAGTCGGCCAGTGAGCCGACCGGCGGCGCGCCGTCCTCGCCCGCGTCGGGACGCTCGCCCGGGTCCTGCTCGTACTCCAGGGCGACGGAGGCCAGCTCCTGGAGGTTCTCCACCCGGGTCTCGTCCTGCGGGTCGGTGGAGGACTGCAACTCGGCCAGGTACCCCGTCTCCTCCAGCACGGCCTCCAGGACGGCGGCCGGGCCGGCACCGGACTCCACCACCTGGCGCAGCCCGGCCAGCAGCTCGTTGAACTTGCGCACCGCGTTGGCCGAGCGCGCGGCCATGCCGTACGCCTCGTCGACGCGCAGCAGCGCCTGGGCGAAGGAGATCCGCTCGCGGGCGGCCAGGGCCTCGATCATCGCCTCGGCGCGGTCACCGATGCCGCGCTTGGGGACGTTGAGGATCCGGCGCAGCGGCACGGTGTCCTCGGGGTTGGAGAGCACCCGCAGGTAGGCCAGGACGTCCCGGACCTCCTTGCGCTCGTAGAAGCGCACCCCGCCGACCACCTTGTACGGCAGGCCGACCCGGATGAACACCTCCTCGAACACTCGCGACTGGGCGTTCGTCCGGTAGAAGATCGCCACGTCGCCGGGGCGGGCGCTCCCGGTGTCCGTCAGCCGGTCGATCTCGTCGGCGACGAACTGCGCCTCGCCGTGCTCGTCGTCCGCGACGTAGCCGATGACCTTCTCGCCGTGCTCGCCGGCCGTCCAGAGCTTCTTCTCGCGGCGGCTGGTGTTGCGCTCGATGACGGCGTTGGCGGCGCTGAGGATGGTCTGGGTGGAGCGGTAGTTCTGCTCCAGCAGGATGGTGGTGGCGTTCGGGTAGTCCTCCTCGAACTGGAGGATGTTGCGGATCGTCGCGCCGCGGAAGGCGTAGATCGACTGGTCCGCGTCACCCACCACGCAGAGCTCGGCGGGCGGCACCTGGGCCAGCGCGGCCGCCGCCGGGTTGACGAAGTCTCCGTCCACGGTGCGCTTGGCCGCGCCGGCCGCGGTGCCGCCGCTCAGCTCGCGCACCAGCATGTACTGGGCGTGGTTGGTGTCCTGGTACTCGTCGACCAGGATGTGCCGGAAGCGCCTGCGGTAGTGCTCGGCGACGTCGGGGAAGGCCTGGAGCAGGTTCACCGTCGTCATGATGATGTCGTCGAAGTCCAGCGCGTTGGCCTCGCGCAGGCGCCGCTGGTAGAGGAAGTACGCCTCGGCGAGCTTCTTCTCCATCGGGTTCGCCGCCTGGTCGGCGTACGTCTCCTCGTCGATCAGCTCGTTCTTGAGGTTGGAGATCTTCGCGGTGAAGGACTTCGGCGGGAACTGCTTCGGGTCGAGGTCCAGATCTCGGCAGACCAGGGCCATCAGCCGCTGCGAGTCCGCCGAGTCGTAGATCGAGAAGCTGGAGGTGAAGCCCAGCAGCTTGCTCTCCCGGCGCAGGATGCGCACGCACGCGCTGTGGAAGGTGGACACCCACATCGCCCGGGCCCGCGGGCCGACCAGCTGCTCGACGCGCTCGCGCATCTCCCCGGCGGCCTTGTTGGTGAAGGTGATCGCCAGGATCTCGCCGGGCTGCACCGCGCGCGCGCCCAGCAGGTAGGCGATCCGGTGCGTCAGCACCCGGGTCTTGCCCGAGCCGGCGCCGGCCACGATCAGCAGCGGCGCGCCGGCGTGCAGCACCGCCTCGCGCTGCGGGTCGTTCATGCCCTCCAGCAGCTGCGCCGGGTCGACCACCGTCCGGGCGGCGCCGTTGCGGTGCCAGGCGTCGCGCTCGGTGGCGGCGGCGTAGTCGGTCTGGAACAGGTCCGCCGGGATGGCCTCCTCGTACGCGTCGTACGGGACGTCCTCCTCGTACGGCGGAGGCTCCTCGTCGATGGGCGGAGCGGCGGGCGCGGCCACCGGCGCGGAGGCGGACGCGGCGGCGGGCTGCTTCGACCGGGACGCCGCGGACTTCTTCGCGTCGGGCAGGTCGAAGCCGGGGAGCGGGAGGTCGTCAAAGAGGCTACTCATGGCACTCCGAGTCTATGACCCAGCACCGACAATCCCGGGCGGAACGGTTTGCCCGCCGCTTCGGTCAGCTCCGGCGCCGTTGCGCACCCCGATCCGCTCCCACCCGGTACCGGAAGCACCAGTTCCGTAGAAATCCGGGCAGAGCCGTAACTCCGCCCACGGCCGCCCCTACGGCGGGGCTAGCGTCCCGGTCCTGAGCCGGCCGCCTCGGCGCGAGCGGCCGGAGCGAAAGGAGAACGCCGCCATGGCGTCGCACGCATCGCACAACCCGCCCAGGAGACCCGCGGCCCACCGCAAACCCCGGCCCGGGCTGTTCGCCGGCCTGCGGGCCGGCCGCACGGTCGCCACCGTCGCCGGCGCGGCCGCCGCGGCCGGGGTGTTCGCCCCGGCGGTGCACGCCGAGCCGAGGCCGAGCAGCGAGCAGGTCCGGGCACAGGTGGACGAGCTGTACCGGCAGGCCGAGCAGGCCACCCAGCGCTACGACGGCGCCAGGGAGCAGACCGACGCCCTTCAGCAGCAGGTGACCGCGCTCCAGGACGAGCTGGCCCGCAAGACCGCTGCGATGGAGTCCACCCGCGCCCGGCTCGGTGACCTGGCCGCCGAGCAGTACCGCAGCGCCGGGCTCTCCCCCGCGATGCGCCTCGCGCTCTCCGACGACCCGCAGCAGTTCCTCCAGCGCGCCGGGATGCTCGACCAGGCCGGCGCCATCGAGCGGCAGGCCCTGGAGCAGTACGGCAGCCAGCGTCTGGTCCTGGACACCCGGACCGCCGAGGCCCAGCAGCGCCTGGACGACCTCGCCCGCCACCAGCGGGAACTCGCGGCCGAGAAGGCCACCGTCCAGGACCGGCTGGCCAGGGCCCAGGCCCTGCTCGCCCAGCTGAGCGCCGACGAGCGCGCGGCCCTGGAGCGGCCCGCCGCGGACCGGGCCTCGCGCGGCGCCGGCCGGCCGGCGCTCGACCCGGGCACCACCCCCACCGTTGCCACCGGCCCCACCGGGCAGGCCCCCGCCTCCGGCCGGGCCGCCGCGGCGCTCGCCTTCGCCCGTGCGCAGCTCGGCAAGCCCTACGTCTGGGGCGCGACCGGCCCGGACTCCTACGACTGCTCCGGGCTCGTCCAGGCCGCCTGGGCCGCCGCCGGCGTCGGCCTGCCGCGCACCACCTACGCCCAGATCGACGCCGCCCCGCGCATCGCACGCGGCGAACTACGCCCCGGGGACCTGGTGTTCTTCTACTCCGGCGTCAGCCACGTCGGCCTCTACACCGGCGACGGCCAGATGATCCACGCGCCGCACCCGGGCGCGCCGGTGCGGTACGAGAGCGTGGACGTGATGCCCTTCGCCGGCGCCGTCCGCCCGGCCTGACCACCGGCGCCCACCCCCGGAGCCACCGGAACAGCCGGACCCACCGGAGCGCAGGGTGGGCCCGGAGCCACGGGACCCGCCGGCCGAACGCCGAAAGGGCCCTCCCCCGACGGGGAGAGCCCTTCCACCGACCGGGCCGGGCCCGGCACTCCTCAGACGAGCCGGCGGGCCGTCGCCCACCTCGTCAGCTCGTGACGGTTGCTCAGCTGGAGCTTGCGCAGCACCGCCGACACATGGCTCTCCACCGTCTTCACCGAGATGAACAACTGCTTGGCGATCTCCTTGTACGCGTACCCGCGCGCGATCAGGCGCAGCACCTCTCGCTCGCGCTGCGTGAGCCGGTCGAGGTCCTCGTCCACCGGCGGGGTGTCGGTGGCGGCGAAGGCGTCCAGCACGAAGCCCGCCAGCCGGGGTGAGAAGACCGCGTCGCCGTCGGCGATCCGGAAGATCGCGTTGACCAGGTCGGTGCCGGTGATGGTCTTGGTGACGTAGCCGCGCGCACCACCGCGGATCACACCGATCACGTCCTCGGCCGCGTCCGAGACGGACAACGCCAGGAAGCGCACCCCCTGCGGGTCGCCCATCAGCGGCGCCGAGCGGCGCAGCACCTCCACACCGCCGCCGCCGGGCAGGTGAACGTCGAGCAGCACGACGTCCGGCCGGGCCTCGGCGACCACCTTCACGGCCGAGTCGACGTCGTCCGCCTCACCGACCACGTCGATGCCCGTCACCTCGGTACGGCCGATCTCGGCCCGCACGCCGGTACGGAACATCCGGTGGTCGTCGACCAGGACCACTCGCGCGACCCGCTCGGGCCCGCCCCCGGCCGCCGCCCCGGTCGCATCCGCACTACCGGCCCCACCCGCAGGCTCAGTCATCTGCTCTCTCCATCTCCAGCTCGACCTCGGTGCCGCCGTCCGGCGCGGGCCGCACCCGGGCGGTGCCGCCGTTGCGCTTCATCCGGCCGATGATCGACTCACGTACTCCCATCCGGTCCTCGGGCACCGTCTCGGGGTCGAAGCCCGGGCCGTGATCGCGCACGAACACCGACACCACCCGCCCCTCCACCTCGGCGTAGACCTGGACCGGTCCCCCGCCACCGTACTTGGCCGCGTTGACCATCGCCTCCCTCGCGGCCTGCATCTGCGCGGCGATCCGCTCGTCCATCGGGCAGTCGCCGACACAGACCAGCTCCACCGGCACCCCGTGCCGGTCCTCGACCTCGGCGACGACCTCGCGCAGGCGCTCGGCCATGGTGTCCGGCGCGGCCTCCGCGGCGGCCTCCGGGCGGTAGAGCCAGAGCCGCAGTTCGCGCTCCTGCGCGCGCGCCAGCCGGAGCACCTCCTTGGGGTCCTCTGCCCGCCGCTGGATCAGGGTCAGGGTGTGCAGCACGGAGTCGTGCACGTGGGCGGCGATCTCGGCCCGCTCCTGGGCCCGGATCCGGGCGGTGCGCTCGGCGCCGAGGTCCTGCCACATCCGCAGCGCGTACGGGCCGACCAGCACCAGCACCCCGGCCAGCACCGCCAGCGAGGCCTCCAGCACGGAGGCGAGGGTGGAGCCGGTGCCCTGCAGGGCGAGGAAGGCGATGATGCCCGCCGCGACCAGCAGCACGCCGGCGCCGACCCGGGTGTAGGCGCCGCGCCTGCGCTCGCCCTCCTCCAGGCCGAACCAGCGCTGCCAGCGCGAGTCGTCGGCCTGACGCCACACCAGCGCCACACCGACGCCGATCGCCAGCAGCGGCCAGGCGTACGGCTTGGCGGTCTGGATGCCGAGCGCGTTGAGCAGGACCATGAGCCCGATCACCAGCAGCACCAGCGCGACCAGCTGGCCGATGCCCTGCCGCCCGCCGGCGCCCCGGCCCGCGCCCCGCTCCCCGGCCCCGACGGTGTCCGCCGGTTCGGCCTGCGCCACCGAGCCCGCAGCGGCCGGCTCGCCCTGGAAGGTGTGCTGGAGCAGGTCACGCAGCCGTCCGACCCGGCCGCGGCGGCCCTTGCGCGGTGCGACGCCCGCGGCCTGCCCCGGGCCCACCGCGACGAAGGCGCCCTTGATGTACGCCCACTGCGCTCCGCTGCCCGGCGCCGGCTCGCCGATGCCGATCGGCACCACGAACCAGAACGCCGCGTACAGCAGCGCACCGATCCCCTGGGCGAAGAAGAGCAGGACGAACGCCGCCCGCACCCAGGTGACCGGCAGCCCGAGGTGCACCGCGAGCCCGTGCGCCACGCCGCCGAGCATCCGCCCGTCCGGGCTGCGGTAGAGCCTGCGGTACGGCGGACGGTCCTGGGCCGGGGGCACGGGGGCGGCCCCCGCCGCCGGCGGCTGGTCGGGAGTGAGGGAATGGGGATCGGTACCGGGTGCTGCCACGCCACCGATCGTTCCACGCGCGCGGGGCCCGACGCATCAGGGTGCGGCCCCTAGCCCGTCTCAGGGACAAGTCAGGGTGCGGACAGGGGCCGGGCCGGTTGGGCGGCGCCGCTCCACCCACCAGGATGGAGCCATGACGGACGACCACCTCACCCCGGGAGCCGGGGCCGACGCCCCACCCGATCCGGACCGCCCCCCGCTGACCCGCTCCGAGCACCACCGCGTGGTGGCCGGCGTCTGCGGCGGCCTCGGGCGACACCTGGACATCGACCCGGTGGTCTTCCGGGTGGTGGTCGCCGTGCTCTGCCTCTCCGGCGGCCTCGGCCTCTTCCTCTACGGCCTGGCCTGGCTGATCGTCCCGACCGAGGAGCCGGCCGGCAAGGGGGACGGCAAGGGCGGGCGCACCGAGCTCCAGCGGGTGCTCACCGGGCGGGTGGACGGGCAGTCGGTCGGCGCGGTGCTGCTGACCGTGATCGGCACCGGGGTGTTCTTCTCCTCGATGGGCGACGGCGACCAGTTGTTCCCGCTGCTGCTGCTCGGCGGCCTGGTCTTCCTCGCGGTGCGCCACGACCCCGAGCAGCGCCGCACCCACCACCTGCGGGACCGGCTGCGCGGGGACGGCCGGCGCAGCGGGCACCGACCCGGCGGCCCGTACGACCGGCTCCAGCCCCAGCCGCCGGTCACCGGCCCCCACCCCGAGCAGCCGTGGGAGGCCGTCCGCGAGCAGCACGCCCGGGCCCGTGAGGCCGGGACCGTCCCGCAGGACACCCCGCACGCCGGCCCCAGCGGCTACCTCTGGGACCCCCGCCACCCCGAGCGCAACCCGTACGCCGGGCCCGCGACCGCGCCGCCCGGCGCCCCGGCGCAGCCCTGGTGGCAGCGGAGCGACCTGCCGGAGGGCGACCCGCTGCGCAAAGCCGACGAGCCCGCTGCACGGCCGGCCCGCAGCACGGCGCAGCGCCAGGCGGGCACCTACCTGGGCTCGCTCGGGCTGCTGCTCTCGGCCGGCGCGGCCGCCACCGTGTGGTGGGCCGTGGACCGGCACGGCTCGACCGCGCTGCTCTCCACCGTGCTCGCCGTCGTCCTGCTCGGCCTCGGGCTGACCCTGCTGGTCGGGGCGAAGGCCGGCCGGGCGCGCTGGCTGGTCGTGCCCGCACTGCTGCTCACCCTCGCGCTGGTCGGGCTCGGCAACTCGCAGGCCACGGTGAAGTCCGCCTTCGGTGACCGGGTCTGGACCGCGACGAGCGCGAGCGCGGTGGAGGACGAGTACAACCTCGGCGCCGGCAACGCCCGGCTGGACCTGCGCGGGCTGGACCCGGCGGGCGCCACCGTCGCCAGCGAGGCCAGGCTCGGCGCGGGCACGCTGACCGTCCAGGTGCCGGCGAACGTCGAGGTGAGGCTGCAGACCCGGAACGGGCTGGGCAGCACCGAGATCACCGGGATCGAGGGGATCAGCGACAACACCAGGCACACGTACCAGCTGCACCCGCTGAACGGACAGGCATCGAAGGGCACGCTCGACCTCAGGCTGCTGGTCGGGCTCGGCGACATCAAGGTGGTCCAGTCGTGAGGAAGCACCGGCTCGACCCGTTCTCGCTGATCGCGGGCGGGCTGTTCACCGTGATCGCCACGCTCTACCTGGTGGCCTCGCTGAACGACTTCTCGGTGAACGGGCGGGTGGTCATCCCGCTCACCCTCGCCGTGCTGGGCTTCGCCGTGCTGGTCGCTGCGGTGGTGGCGATGGCCCGGCGCGGCCGACGGCCCGCGGCCGCGGCACCCGGCGCAGCCGACGCACCCACCCCGCCCGGCCCCCCGAGCCCGCCCGCACCACCGGCCGCGCCCGGCGCCCCCACGCACGACACGGACGGCTGGTCCCACGGCAGCCGGTGACCGGTGACACGTCGACGCCGCGGCCCGACCGGGCCGCGACGTCGACGCCGATACCGGGTTCGGGTATCGGTAGCGGCGGGGTGGCGCCTCAGCTCTGGACGGCGCCGAGGTTCAGCTTGTCGCCGTCCTTGGTCACGGCGTACCGGGGCAGCGGCTTGGTGGCCGGGCCGTTGATCACGGCGCCGGTGGCCGCGTCGAACCGGGAGCCGTGGCACGGGCAGTACATCTGCCCGTTCTTCGGGGCGTCCACCGCGCAGCCGGAGTGGGTGCAGACCGAGGAGAGCGCGCAGTACTGGCCGGCCTTCGGCTGGACGATGTAGATCGCGTCACCCGTGGCCGGGTCCTTCACCTGGGCCGAACCGCCGACCGCGACCGCCGAGGCGGCCACCGACACGACCGGGCCGGTGCTCTGCGGCGGCTGGGTCGGGGCCGCGGTCTGCCGGCGCTTGGTGCTCCTGTCCCGTCCGAAGGTGGCCGTCAGCGAGCCGCTGAGCAGCCCGGCGCCGCCGATCGCCACCGCGGCGATGCCCCCGTCGACCAGCGCCCGGCGCCTGACCTGCCCCTCTGGGAGCCCGCGGGAGCGGTCCCGGCGGGCGCGCCTGGCGAGGTAGCCGTCCAGCGAGAGCTCCGGCGTGCCGGCCAGGACCAGCGGGATCCAGGCCATCAGGTACACCAGGTCGTTGCCGAGGTAGTACGGCGAGACGTTCCAGCTGACGGTCAGCCAGAGGCTGAGGTTGATCAGCGCCCCGCCGGTGGCGGCGATCCGCCCCCAGAGGCCGAACAGCGTGCCCAGGCCCACCGCCAGCTCACCGAAGGCGATGGTGAGCGCGAAGAAGGTGGGGTTGTCCAGTGCCGGGCCGAGCAGGAAGCCGATCGGGCTGGTGCCCTTGACCGCCTGGGTCTGGGAGACGAACGAGGCCGGATCGACCGCACCGGCCAGGTAGTGCGAGTCGGACAGCTTGTCCAGCGCGGCGTACACGAAGGTCACACCGAGGAACAGCCGCAGCGGCAACAGCGCGTACCGCGAAGCCTGCTGACGGCGCAGATTCGCCCGTGCGACCCCGTCGGCCCGCTCCCCGCCGGCCGCGTTCGTGCTGGCTCCCGACATGCCTCCACCTTCCCTCGCGGCCCGCCAGCCTGACAGGTCCGGTCCGATTCTGCCCGTTCCCGAGCACTTTCCGTGGGAGGGCCCCCCTCGGAGCCCCGGCACCGCGAACGGCCGCGCCATCGCTCCCTCATGTACGGGGGCGACGGCGCGGCCGTTCAACGCCGGTGGGAGTTACTCCCACTCAATGGTGCCCGGCGGCTTGCTGGTGCAGTCCAGCACCACCCGGTTGACGTCCTTGACCTCGTTGGTGATCCGGGTCGAGATCTTCGCCAGCACGTCGTACGGCAGCCGCGACCAGTCGGCGGTCATGGCGTCCTCGGAGGACACCGGACGCAGCACGATCGGGTGGCCGTAGGTACGGCCGTCACCCTGGACGCCGACACTGCGCACGTCCGCGAGCAGCACGACCGGGCACTGCCAGATCTCGCGGTCCAGGCCGGCCGCGGTCAGCTCCTCGCGGGCGATGGCGTCGGCCTCACGGAGCAGGTCCAGACGCTCCTTGGTGACCTCGCCGACGATCCGGATGCCCAGGCCCGGGCCCGGGAAGGGCTGGCGCTGGACGATCTCCTCCGGCAGGCCGAGCTCCTGGCCGACCATCCGGACCTCGTCCTTGAACAGCTTGCGCAGCGGCTCCACCAGCTGGAACTGGAGGTCCTCCGGCAGGCCGCCGACGTTGTGGTGGGACTTGATGTTGGCGGTGCCGGTGCCGCCACCGGACTCCACCACGTCCGGGTACAGGGTGCCCTGGACCAGGAACTCGACGGACTCGCCGTGCTCGCCGGCCTCGGCCACGATCTCGGCCTGGGCCTGCTCGAAGACGCGGATGAACTCACGTCCGATGATCTTGCGCTTCTCCTCGGGGTCGCTGACCCCGGCGAGGGCGTTCAGGAAGCGCTCCTGCGCGTCGACGACCTTCAGCCGGACGCCGGTCGCGGCGACGAAGTCCTTCTCGACCTGCTCGGTCTCGCCCTTGCGCATCAGGCCGTGGTCGACGTAGACGCAGGTCAGCTGGTCCCCGATGGCCTTGTTGACCAGGGCCGCGGCGACCGCGGAGTCCACGCCACCGGAGAGACCGCAGATGGCGCGCTTGTCGCCGATCTGCTCGCGGATCAGGGCCACCTGCTCGTCGACCACGTTGGTGGTCGTCCAGCTCGGGGAGATCCCGGCGCCGCGGTAGAGGAAGTGCTCCAGGATCTGCTGGCCGTGCGTGGAGTGCAGCACCTCGGGGTGGTACTGGACGCCGTACAGCTTGCGCTCGTCGTTCTCGAACGCGGCGACCGGCACCACCTCGGTGGAGGCCGTGACGGTGAAACCCTCGGGCGCGGCGGAGCAGGCGTCGCCGTGCGACATCCACACCGACTGCTCGGCCGGGGTGCCCTCGAAGAGCGTCGAGCCGCTCTTGCTGACGTGCAGGCCCGTACGGCCGTACTCACGGGCACCGGAGTTGTCGACGGTGCCGCCGAGGGTGATCGCCATCAGCTGGAAGCCGTAGCACATGCCGAAGACCGGGACACCGGCCTCGAAGATCGCGCGGTCCAGGCGCGGGGCGCCCTCCTCGTAGACCGAGGACGGACCGCCGGAGAGGATGATCGCCTTCGGGTTCTTGGCGAGCATCTCGGCGACCGGCATGGAGCTCGGCACGATCTCGCTGTAGACCCGTGCCTCACGCACCCGGCGGGCGATGAGCTGGGCGTACTGGGCACCGAAGTCGACGACCAGGACGGTGTCGACCGGCGGTACGGAGTGGTCGGGGGTAGCAGAGGACACGGACGGCCTTCCGGCAGCGGAACGGGAGGTGTCGCGCCGCGTGCCCCGTGCGGGCGGCGGCGGCGGGTGACAGGTGGGGGTGTCTGCCCCCGAGTCTACCGGGCTGCCCGGACGTGCCCCCTTCACCCGGTTGCCGCACCTCGCCACCGTGACCCGTTCCGGCGGCGGATCGTTGTTCCTGGCGACCGTACGACCGCGTCACACCCTCCAGGTGCGACGCCCCGGCCCCGGCTGCGGGGTGGTGCCGTACGGGCTTGCAGGACCACGCGTGGAGCTCTCGTCCCAGTCCACCGGCGCGCGTGGCGCCGCCGCGCTCCCGGCTCAGCCGGGCGCGGCCCGCCGTGGGACCGTGCGCGGGTGATGCGGCCGGCCAGCAGGGGACAGCGACCCCGGCCGCGACTGGACCAAGGAGGTGGGGCGGTCGGTGCCCGGGGACGCCCGGAGCCGGCCGCCGCACCCCCGGTCCGGCCCGCCGGTCCGCCGGCCCGATTTCGCCCGTTCCGCTGCGCCCGGCCTGTTCCACCGGCGCACTGACGCCGTACTTCGCGCCGCCCAGCGCCGCCGTGCGCGTCGCCGTGCACCCGGCCGCATCAGCTACTCACCGTGATCATCAGGCGGGCCGCCCACGGCCGCCGAAGGGCTTCGCGCGGGGCTTGCGCAAGGCCTCGTCCGGGGTCCGCAGGCGGGGCCCGGCGAAATTGGACTGTGCCGAAACCCGCCGAACCGGTTGCAGAGTAAGGGCTACGTCCAGCACGATGCTGGTTGAGGGGTTCGTCCGACGACCGTCCTGCGGTCGGCGGGCAGCCGTGCGGATGCCGCCGCGAAGCGACGGTGACAACGGTTATCACCTCACGCTCAGTGAGCGGCGGCCGGGCCGATATGCCCGCGTCGACCCGCGCACGACCGCGCACGCGCGCCGCACATCCGGCCACCCACGCCGGGTGGCGGCGCGAACATCACAGCCATCTCGACACGACGGCGCTCTTCCCCCGGCGCCGTCACTCCAGCACCGGCGCAGCCCTGGCGCCGAGTGCTGAGCGACAAAGGGCCCCGTTCCCCCGCGGGGCCCTTTGCCCTTTCCGGCAGCACCTCCGTCGCCCGCCTCCTGCGACGGACGACGGACGCGCGAAGGGCGCCCGTCGGGCTTCCGGTGGCGCCGCCTCACTTACGCCAGACGCTCGGGTCCTCCGCAGCGCCCGACTCGTCCCCGTGCGAGTCGAGCAGGTCGGTCGGCGCCGCCACAGCCGGCGGCGCGACGTCGGGCACGGCACCCGGCACGGCGTCAGGCGCGGTGAGGTCCCCCGGCCCGCCCTGCGTCGGCACCGAGCCGAGCGGCGAGGCCGGAGCCTGGGTGCCCGGGGTGGGCGGCGCACCCTCGAAGCCCGCCCCGGTCGTGGCCGGCCGGCTGCCGCGCCCGAACAGCAGCGGCACGCCGAGCGCACCCGCCGCCGCCCAGACCGCATTCGCCAGCAGCACCGACAGGGCCAGCAGCCCCAGCGAGGTGTGCCCGCCCGCCCCCGGCCCCCGGCTGACCGAGTCCGGAAAGTAGTCCGAGTGCTCCCTGTACCGCAGGGTGCTGCTCAGCGCGGCACCCGCGATCAGCATCAGCAGGCTCAGCGCGCCCGCGTAGACGGCGGCCAGCCTGAGCCGGTCCGCGGAGTCCAGCTGCCGGCGGTGCGCCGTCCAGCCGAGGAAGAGCGCGCCGGCGACCGCCAGCAGGGCGGCCCAGCGCCAGTCGGCGGTCAGGCCCTGCATGTCGAAGAGCGAGAGATGCGCCAGGTTGTCCTCACCCGCTTCGAACCGGCTCCCGGAGCCGGCGTAGGGGCTGCGGTAGGAGCTGCCGTCGCCCGCCGCGAAGGTCGCGCCCGAGCCGTACCCGAGCAGCAGCAGGCCCAGGTTGGGCAGGAAGGCCAGCGCGGCGACGGTCAGGTTGGCCTCGCCCTGGGCCGCGACGATGACGAACGCCGTCAGCGCGGCGAGGCCCACCGTCACGGCCAGCACGCGTCCGGCCGTGAGCGCGGCGACCGCCCAGCCCCGGACCGCCCGGCTGCGCCAGGCCGCCCAGCGCAGCGCGTCCGTGCCGTAGACGGTGAGCGCGAGCAGCCCGGCGAGCAGGAAGGCCCAGCCGGCCGACTGCAGCCAGCCCGCGTCGACTCCGACTCCGAAGACGGACAGCAGGCGGTCGTAGTCGCCGTAGTCGACCGGCGTCCCCCGACCGCGCACCGGCGGCCGCCAGTCGCCGCCGCCGAGCAGCCCGAGCAGCAGGGTCACCGCCGCGGCGACCAACGCGGTGCGGGCCGCCTCGCCGCAGGCCTGCTGCCGGGTGAGCTGCCCGCCGCCGTGCGCGGCCTGCCGCCGGTTGAGCCCGGCCCGCAGGCCGAGCCAGAGTGCCAGCAGCCACAGCACGGTGACCGTCATCGGCACCACCCGCAGGCTGTACTCGGCGTTCGCGCCGGAGCGGACTCCGCCGGCGAGGACGGCCTCGAAGGGCGCGCCGAGGGCGGCCAGTGCCGCCGCCAGCGCGGCGCCGTAGCGGATGCCGAACGGGGCCGCGAACTCGCCTCCGTAGCTGGTCGGCACAGCCGTCACCAGCGCCGCGAGCAGCAGCACCGCCGTCGGTGCCACGATCGCGCGCAGGGCCGGGCGCCAGTCGGCGCCGGTGGTCCAGCGCAGCGCCGCGGGCTGCGCACCCGCCGGGTCGTACGGCGTGCCGCCGGCCCAACCGCCCACCACAGGCGGCGTGGTGGGCACTCGGGCCGGCGGCGGCGGAAGCACGGGCGGAGTGCCGGGCGCGACCGTGGGCAAGGCTGCGGGCGGAGCCATGGGCGGAGCCGACGGTGGTGGTGGCGGCGGTGGCGGCGTGAGCGGCCGCCCGCAGGACGCGCACCGCTGCCCGCCCTCCCCCGAAGCAGCGTCGCACGATGCACAGATGGCCATACCAGCAATCCCCCATCCCCGCAGGTCTCCTGACCCGGGCCCCGTTTATCCCACCGGGCGTCGCGGGCTGTCAACTGCCATGGACGCGACGAACAGGGGCCCGGTTTCAGGCCTCCGGGCGAGCCTCCGCCCGGTCGTCGCCCTGCTCCACCCGCCTCTTGGGCACCTCCGGCACGGCGAGCAGCGGCAGCCGCAGAGCGCCGAACGCACCGTCGGGCACCGCGGGCCTCGTCGGCACCACGGCGGCCACCCGCCGATAGCCCTCGCCCTGCGCCGGACGCGGGTCCGTCTCGCCCTTGTTGGGCCACATCGACATCGCCCGCTCGGCCTGCGCGGTGATGGTGAGGGAGGGGTTGACGCCCAGGTTGGCGGAGACGGCCGAGCCGTCCACCACGCTGATCCCCGGGTGCCCGTACAGCCGGTGGTACGGGTCGACGACGCCCGTCTCCGGGGCGTCGCCGATCGGGCAGCCGCCGAGGAAGTGCGCGGTCATCGGGATGTCGAAGACCTCGCCGACGGTGCTGCCCGCGAAGCCGTTGATCTCGGCCGCCAGCGCCACCGCTCCCGCCTCGGCGGCCGGGATCCAGGTCGGGTTGGGTGCGCCGTGACCCTGGCGTGAGGTCAGCTTGCCCTTGCCGAGGCCCTTGTCCTTCAGTGAGACGGTGATCGAGTTGTCCAGCGACTGCATCACCAGACCGATGATGGTCCGCTCCGACCAGCGGTGCTTGTTCATCGACTGCGCGAGGACCACCGGGTGCCGGGCCGCCGTCAGCGCGTAGCGCAGCCAGCGCGGCCCGCGGCCGCCGCCCTTCACCTGCATGATCGACATCAGGCCCATCGCGTTCGAGCCCCTGCCGTAACGGACCGGCTCGATGTGGGTGTTCTCGTCCGGGTGGATCGAGGAGGTGATGGCGACACCCCGGGTGAAGTCCACCCGGGCGCCGTAGCGCCGGTCGGTGGTCTGCGCGCCCACCAGCGCCTCGGAGTTGGTCCGGGTCAGCTCGCCCAGGCGGCCCGAGATCCGCGGCAGGTGACCGCGGTCGCGCATCCTGTGCAGCAGCGACTGGGTGCCGTAGGTGCCGGCCGCGACCACCACCCTGGCCGCCGTGAGGGTCCGGGCCCCCGCCTTGACCGGGTCCGAGGAACGGGAGTCGGTGCGCCGCACGTCCACCGCGAAGCCCTCCCCGCGCTCGCGGATCCGGGCCACGGTGGTCAGCGGGTGGATCTCCGCGCCGCCGCGCTCGGCCAGGAAGAGGTAGTTCTCGGTCAGCATGTTCTTGGCGCCGTGCCGGCAGCCCGTCATGCACTCGCCGCACTCCACGCAGGCCCGGCGCCGGGGCCCGGCACCGCCGAAGTACGGGTCCTCGATCTCCGCGCCCGGCGCGGCCTTGGCGGTGCCGTCCGAATCCTTGCCGTCGCCGAAGAACACCCCGACCGGCGCGAGGTGGAAGGTGTCCCCGACGCCCATCTGCTCGGCGGCCGCCTTGAGATGGACGTCCGAGGGGGTCACCGTCGGGTTGGTACGCACGCCGAGCATCCGCTGCGCCTGGTCGTAGAAGGGCGCCAGCTCCGCCTGCCAGTCGGTGATGTGCTGCCACTGGCGGTCCTCGAAGAACGCCTTCGGCGGGACGTACAGCGTGTTGGCGTAGTTGAGCGAGCCGCCGCCGACGCCGGCACCGCCGAGCACCAGGACGTTCGCCAGCAGGTGGATCCGCTGGATGCCGTAGAGGCCGAGCGCCGGGGCCCAGAGGTAGTTGGCGATGTCCCAGGAGGTCTTGGGAAGTTCGTCCCTCGCGAAGCGGCGCCCCGCCTCCAGGACGGCCACCCGGTACCCCTTCTCGGTCAGCCGCAGGGCGGAGACCGAGCCGCCGAAGCCGGAGCCGACCACGATCACGTCGTAGTCGTACTCATCACCGTTGGGGGACTCCACCATGTGCCGCTGCTCCTTCGAGATGCCGGATGCCGAACGGGGGACTGCTTGCCGAACCTGCGTGCCGCACCTGCGCGGCGTACGTGCGCGGCGTACCCGCGTGCCGCGCCTGCGCGGCGGGACCATGTGCGGCCGGGCCGCCCGAAGCTCAGGGCCCTGGGTTCAGGGGGCCGTCCGAGCCTCGGGGCGGCCCGCGGGAGGCCGCCGCCCTACTTGAAGCCCAGGGCCTTCAGTGCCCTGAGGCCGGTGGTGAACAGGGCGGCGAACTTCTCGTCGTCCATGCCCAGCGAGGGTCCGATCGGCAGCAGCCGCTGGCTGGCGATGGTCTGCGCCTCGGTGAAGCGCAGGATGCCCTCCGAGCCGTGCCGCCGGCCCAGCCCGGAGTCGCCCATCCCGCCCATCGGCGAACCGACCGAGCCGTACGCGGCCGCGTAGGCCTCGTTGATGTTCACGGTGCCGGTGTGCAGGCGGGCCGCGATCGCCCGGCCGCGCCGCTGGTCCCTGGTCCAGACGCTGGAGTTCAGGCCGTAGGAGGTGGAGTTGGCGGCGGCCACCGCCTCGTCCTCGGTGTCGAAGCGGTAGATCGAGACGACCGGGCCGAAGGTCTCCTCGGCGCAGACGGCCATCTCGGGCGTGACGCCGTCCAGGATGGTCGGTTCGAAGAACAGCGGGCCGAGGTCGGGCCTGGCCCGCCCGCCGGCCAGCACGCGGGCCCCGGCCTTGACGGCCTCCTCGACATGGCGGGTGACGGTCTCCAGCTGGCGTTCGGAGACCAGCGAGCCCATGTCCGCGCCGTACGCCAGGCCGCCGCCCAGCCGCAGCGCGCTGGTCCGCGCGGCGAAGCGGGCCAGGAACTCGTCGGCCACCGAACGGTGGACGAGGAGGCGCTCGATGGAGATGCAGAGCTGGCCGGCGGAGGAGAAGCAGGCGCGGACGGCGCCCTCGGCGGCCTTGTCCAGGTCGGCGTCGGCGAGCACCAGCAGGGCGTTCTTGCCGCCGAGCTCCAGCGAGGCACCGACCAGCCGGGCGGCGGCCTGCTGGGCCACCTCGCGCCCGGTGCGGGTCGAGCCGGTGAAGGAGACGTAGTCGGCGTGCCGGACGACGGCCGGACCGATCACCGGGCCGTCGCCGATCACGATCTGCCACAGGTCCGCGGGCAGTCCCGCCTCGATCAGCAGCTCGCGGGCCCAGAGCGCGGTGAGGGCGGTCTGCGTGTCCGGCTTGTTGACCACCGCGTTCCCGGCCACGAAGGCGGGCAGGGCGTCGCCCACGGAGAGTTCGAGCGGGTAGTTCCAGGGCGAGATCTGCCCGATGACGCCCTTGGGCCGGCGGGCCTCCAGGGTGTGCGTCAGCACCGGCAGGGCGCCGCCCCGGCGCCGGTCGCGCAGGTAGCGCTGGGCCGAGCGGCCGTAGTGCCGGGCGGCGAGGGCGGCGCCGAGCACCTCCTCGAAGGCGTGCAGCCTGGCCTTGCCGGTCTCGGCCTGGATCAGGTCGAGGATCTCGTCCTGGCGGCGCAGCAGCAGGTCGTGGAAGCGCAGCAGGACGGCGGCGCGCCGGCGGACGGGCAGCGCGGCCCAGTTCTTCTGCGCCCGCCGGGCCAGCTCGTACGCCACCTCGACGTCGGCGGGGCTGGACTGCGGCAGGGTGGCCAGCCGCTCGCCGGTGAGCGGTGCGGTGGTGTGCACCAGCTCCGGATCACCGGCGGTGGTGATGCCCGCGGCCAGCCGGGCGACCACGGCCGGGGTGACCGCCGAGGCGACGGTACGGGCGCCGCCCGGCGCGGCGGGGTTGCGCCCGGGCTGTGCGGAAGCCTGGGCGAGGGCCTGTGCGTCTGCCGTGAGGTCGGTCATGCGGCGAAGCCTAGGCGCTCGGCGGCCGGTGCGATACCCGTCGGTAACAGAAAACTGTCTGTGTCCGACGTACTGCGGGGCGCGCCACCGGGGAGACGTGTCGGTGACCGACATACCGCCGGCCGACGCGGCGAAGCATCGGTGACCGAGCTTTCACCGCCCGGCCCGCGACGGGCCGGCCGGGCAGGTGGGCCCGGGCAGGTGGGCCGGGGGGGTGGCTCAGTGGATGGGCGTGAAGTGGTTGAGCACCGTGGTGAAGCGGTTGGCGCCTTCCTTCCAGTCCACGTCCCGGTCCGGGCAGGAGAGGTAGATCGCGTAGGAGGTGCCGTTCTCGTCGATGAACTCCTCCTCGATCGCGTGCCGGCGCCCGCCCTCCTTTGCCGCGTAGGTGAACTCCCAGACCGCCGCCTCCTGGCCCTTGAACCGGGCGCCGGTCAGCTTGATCTGGCGGTAGTCCTTCAGCTTGCCGACGGTGGTCTCCATCTCCTCGAAGTGGTCGAGCGGCTGGACACCCTGGCCGACCGCCACGGCGAACTGGAGGTAGTGCACGTTGTTGTCGGGGCTGTAGAAGATCTGGTTGCCGTCCACCGTCCGCAGCCACGGGGGCGAGGCCACCGGCAGCGGGAACCGGAAGCCCGCCGGATCGTCCACCCAGCGGTAGCCTGCCGGTGCGGCCGGACCGGAGGGGCCGGCCGTCGGGGTGCCCGAGGCGCTGGGCTGCGGGTTCGGCACGTTGTGCGTGCCCCGGCTCACGAAGTACGCCGCGCCGGCCGCCACCAGGGCGGTGGCGAGGCCGATCGCGGCCAGCCACAACACCTTCCGCCCCCGCCGGGCCGGCCTCCCGGGCACCGCCCGCCCGTTGACGGCGTGCGTCTCGGCGGCGGCCACCGGGGCCGGGTGCGCCACGGCCGGCGCGGCAGCCGGCGGGGCAGTCGCCGGCGCGGGCACCGGGGCAGCCGCCGGCGCGGTCGGCCCGGTGGGCGCCGCATCCTCGGCGGACGCACCGGCCGGCTGCTCGGTACGGTCCACCACCGGCACCGACTGCGTCGGCTCCTTCTGCGCGCTCCCCGGCGCCGGCCGGAAGCCGATGGTGTGACCGTCGGTCACCTCCGCCAGCATCCGCATCGCCTCGTCGGCCGTGGGCCGGTCCTCCGGCGCCTTGGCCATCAGCGCGGCCAGCACCGGGCCCAGCGCCCCGGCCCGGCGCGGCTCCGGCAGCGGATCGGCCACCACCGCGGCCAGCGTGGTCAGCGGTGAGGTACGGCGGAACGGCGACTCCCCCTCCACCGCCGCGTACAGCGTCGCGCCGAGGCCCCACAGGTCGGAGGCCGGGCCCGGGCGCTCGCCCTGGGCACGCTCCGGCGCGAGGTAGTCCGGCGAGCCCACCAGGTCACCCGGGCGGGTCAGCTCGGCCGAGCCCTCGAAGGTGGCGATGCCGAAGTCCAGCAGCACCACCCGGCCGGTGCCGCGTTCCAGCAGCACGTTGGGCGGCTTCACGTCGCGGTGCAGGACGCCCAGTTGGTGGCCCCGGTGGAGGGCGGCCAGCACCTGCATCCCGACCTCGGCGGCCTCCCGGGGCAGCAGGGTGCCGTCCTGGCTGATCACGTCGGCGAGCGAGCGGCCGTCGACCAGCTCCATCACGATCCACGGGCGGCCGTCCTGCTCCAGCACGTCATGGATGGTGATCACGCCGGGGTGCTTGATCCGCGCGGCAGCCCTGGCCTCACGCTTCATCCGGGACTGCAGGATCTCCAGATCCTCCTCGGAGAGGTGGCGCACGGTCAGCTCCTTGACCGCCACCTCGCGGTCGAGCATGCGGTCCCGGGCCCGCCAGACGGTGCCCATACCGCCCCGGCCCAGTCTCTCCCCGAGCTCGTAGCGGCCCGCCAGGACCCGCTCCACCTCGGCCGCCTCCGACCGATCCTGCACGCTCATGGCGACCGCTCCCCCTCATCCACCTGCCGTCACCGTGACGGAGGGCCCGGTGCGCCGCTGACCACTGTTCGAATCATCCTTCACGCACAGATTAGGCGGCCCAGGTCACACCTGGAATCCCGCCCCGGTCGCGAGTGAGGCCGATGCTCTGGCGCCTGAGCCGTCAGCCCGCGAACAGAACCACCGCCGCCAGCGCCACCAGCAGCGCCACCAGCACCCCGGCGACCAGCAGCGGCCCGAGCAGCGCGGGCGGCACCACGGAGCGCCGGGAGGCGCGCGGCGCCGCCGACCGCTCCCGGGGCTCCTCGCGCGCCCTGCCGCCGGGGGCCCCGAATCTCAGCCCCACGCGCGCGGCACCGCGCTGACGCACCACCAACGGGCCGGCCGGCCGCGGCACCGGCAGCAGCACCGGCGACGGCGGACCGTACGGCTCCGGCGCGCCCGCCAGCAGCTGCGTCAACTCCTGCCGCACCTGCACCGCCGTGGGCCGGGCCCCCGGATCGCCCTGGAGCAGCCGCTCCACCAGCGGCCGCAGCGGCCCGCAGCCCTCGGCCGGCTCCCGCCGGTCCTCGCGCAACGCCGCCAGCAGGCCCGGCAGATCGTCCTGCGGGTACGGGCCGTGCCCGGTGAGCAGCCGGAACATCAGCACGCCGAGTGCCCAGCAGTCCCCCGCCGCCCCGCCGTCCATCGGCCAGCGCTCGGCCTGCGCGCCCAGCAGTCCGGCCCGCACCTCGTACCTGCGCCGCCCGCCCGGCCCGCCGAGCTCCTCGCAGAGCGCCTCCTGCGCCACACCGGGCAGCAGCCCGCCCAACAGCGCGGCGCCGTCCTCGCAGACCAGCACCGAGTCGGCCGACACGTTTCCGTGGGTCAGCCCCGCCTCGTGCAGGGCCCGCAGTGCCCCGGCGAGGTCCGCCGCCAGCTCGGCGACCCGGTACGGCGGCACCGGCCCGTCCTGCGCCAGGTCCGCGAGCGGCGCACCGCCACCCGGGTGCTCCTCCACCGTCCACAGCACCTCGGCGTCGACGAACACCCCGCGTCCCTGGAGCAGCCTGGGATGCCCGGGCACCCACTGGGCGACCCCGGCCACCCTGGCGACCAGCCGCTCCCCCTGGGCCTGTGACGGGTCCTCCCCCACCTCACCCGGCGTCAGCAGCCCGGGCAACTCCAGGCCGCGCAGCAGGACGTCCCCGCCCGTCCGCTCGTCCACCGCGAGCGCGCGCAGGGACTGCGGACGGTCCGTCACCCGGTAACGCCCCGACAACACCTGCCCCGGGCCAGCTCGCATCCGCATTCCTCTCGTCCCCGCCAGCGTACGTGCCCGGCTGGGTACGCTCGGCCCATGGACTGGACCGATCTGATCGATGTGGCCTTCGACGTGGCCGGCAACAGCAGCAGCGACCACCGTGCGGCCGCGGTACGGACGATGGAGAGCACCGTCCTCCCCGGCGAGCAGCCGGTCGCGGCCACCGCCGCCCGTCACCCCGACCACTTCCGCAAGGGCGCCCTGGTACTGACCAACCAGCGGCTGCTCTTCCTCAAGGACGGGAAGCCTCCGATTCCGGTTCCGCTGGAGGCCGTCACGGACGTGACGGTCACCCGGACCCGGATCAACGGCGAGGTGATCAAGGTGGTGGCGCTCACCGGCGCCCACCGCTTCGACGAGGTGGTCAAGGCCGAGCCGTTCGCCGAGCAGGTCCGCGTCAGCGCCCGCGCCGCACGCAACGCGGCCCAGGCGCCGGCCCCCGCCGCGGGCCCCGCGCCCGCCGGCGGCGGCGACCTGCTCGACCAGCTCGAACGCCTGGCCGCCCTGTACACCGCGGGCGCCCTCACCGACGAGGAGTTCGCCCGGGCCAAGCACCGGCTGATCGGCTAGGCCCTACCCCGGCCGGGCACGCCCGGCAGGCCCCCGGCAGGCGGAGTCAGGGCGCCGGCTGGAAGGTGTCGTAGCTGGTCTGCCGGGCCTCGGTGCTCGCCGCGCCGCTCCAGTCGTCGACCGGGACGGTCCAGTAGATGGCGTAGCCGTACTTGGCCTCGCCGGTGACGAAGCCGCGGTTGAGCGAGTGCGTACGCGGGTTGGCGCCGGAGATCCACTCCCAGTCCGCGGCGTTCGTCCACTGGCGGTAGGTGACCGCCTGGAGAGCGACCCGCTGGTAGTTGGTGACCTGCGCCATCAGGCCGGGCTCGGAGCTCTGCCAGTCCGCCAGGGCGCTCTTGCCCGGGCTGGTGGTCCACTCGATCACCAGGGTGCTGCCGTTGGCCTTGAAGGTGCGGCGGTTGCTCGTCGAGGCCGACTCCTTCAGCCAGTCCGGCAGGACGATCGAGAAGCCGGACGGGTCGCGGTACTCGTGGTAGCCGGCCTTGACGGCGGTGGTCGGCGGCGCGGCCGGGGTGGTGGCCTGGGTCGGGGTGGCGGCGGGCGTGGTCGCGGTGCTCTGCCCCGGGGTCGGCGCGGCGCCCTGCGACGGGGTCTGCGCCGTGCTCGGCGAGGGGCTCTCGGAGGCGGTCTGCCCCGGGCCCGCCGAGGTTCCTGAGCTCGCCGTGGCACCCGTGGTCGCCGCACCCGTGCCGGCCGCGCCGGAGGCGCCGGACGAGGTCGCCGCCGACGCCCCGGCGGCCGAGTTCTCGGAGGCCGTCGTCACCGAGCCCGAACCCGTCCGGCCGGCCGCCGCGTTCGACCCGCTGAACGCCTTCACCAGGGCCACCGCTCCGGCGATCAGCACCAGCACCAGCACGACCGCGGCCACCAGCACCGCCTTGCGGCGCCGGCCGCCGAGCGGCAGCGTCTCGCCCCGGGACCACTCCCCGGCCCTCGGCGCGGCCACCGGGCCGCCCGTCGCCTCGGCGGGCACGGTGGCCGCCGGCGCCGCCGGCGCGGCCGTGCCCTCGTCCCTGGCCCGGCTGCCGACCCGCACCGTCCCGAGCAGCCCGCCCGGGCGCTTGGCGCCGCCCGCCGAGCCCTCGTCAGCGCCCTTGGCGCCCTTGGCCGGCTCCTGCGCCGCCGCCACCGGGCTGTCCGAGGTCTGCCCGGTCGAGGCCGGCTTCCCCGCGTCCTTCGCCGCCGGTGCCTGCTCGGCCGCCGGCTCCTGCTTCGCCGCCGGCGCCACCGGCACCGCCTGCTGGGTGGTCGCCTCGGCCCGGCCGGTGGCGTCCGCGACGATCCGCTTCAGCATCGAGCGGGTCGCCGAGGCGTCCAGCCGCTGTGCCGGGTCCTTCTCCAGCAGCCCCTCGATCACCGGCCGCAGCGGCCCGGCGTTCAGCGGCGTGCCCAGGTCCTCGGTCATCACCGCGGTGAGCGTCGCGAGCGCCGAGCCCCGGTCGTACGGCGGCTTGCCCTCCACCATCGCGTACAGCGTGCCGCCCAGCGACCACAGGTCGGCCGGCGGCCCGGGCTTGTGCCCGCGGGCGCGCTCGGGGGATATGTAGGAGGGCGCGCCGACCAGCATCCCGGTGGAGGTCACCGAGGTGTCGCCCTCCACGCTCGCGATGCCGAAGTCGGTGAGCACGACCCGGCCGTCCTCGCCGATCAGGACGTTGGACGGCTTCACGTCACGGTGCAGGATGCCGTGGCTGTGCGCGGCACCGAGCACACCCAGCAGGTCGAGCGCGATCTCCGCGGCCCGGACCGGCTGGAGCGGGCCGTCCTCCTTGATGACCTCGGCCAGCGAGCGGGACTCGACCAGCTCCATCACGATCCACGGCCGCTCGTCCTCCTCGACCACGTCGAAGACGGTGACGGCCGCGGTGTGCCGGATCCGTGCGGTCGCCTTGGCCTCGCGGAGCGTACGGACGATCAGCCGGTGCTTCTCGTCCTCGTCGACACCGCCGTGCATCCGCAGTTCCTTGACCGCGACGATCCGGCCGAGCATCTCGTCCTCGGCCCGCCAGACGGTACCCATACCGCCGCGACCGAGCACCGCGTTCAGCCGGTAGCGGCCGGCCAGAAGGCGGCCGGTGGAACCCTGCGCCTGGGTCATTTGGAGCGTTCCCCCATGTGCTGCTGGCGGTCGAGGTGACGGCGCGTCGGCCCGGCGTCGGGCTCCGAACGCCAAGCCTCCATCATCCCCTGTCCCGGACCCCCGCGACCACCCGGCCCCGGTCCGGTTGACAGCGAACCCCGTACCTGCCCGGCGCTCTGTGCCCGACCTGTGATCAAAATCCTGTGTCGAGGCCCACATCGGCGCTGCTAGCGTTCGACGCCGCTCGTCCACACCGCCCTGGGGGATTCCATCATGACCGCACCCGCTCCCGGCTCTGACAGCCAGTCCGGCCCGGCCGCCGCCACGCACTACACCGTACCGGCGCAGCAGCAGGAGGCCCCGGCCGGCTATGTCGCACCGGGCATGCCGGGGGCCCCGGCGCCGTACGCGTACGCGGAGCTGCCCGCCCGCCCGTCGTCTCCGAACATACCCGGCGCGGTCGCGGCCGCCCTGGGTGCGGCACTGGCCGGCGCCCTGGCGTACGGGTTCGTCATGAAGGCCCTGGAGCGTGAGTTCGGCCTGGCGGCGGTGGCGCTTGCCGCGGCCGTCGCCTGGCCGCTGGGCAAGCTCGGCGGCCGCAACCCGGTCCTGCCGGTGGCCGGCGCGGCGCTGTCGGCCCTGGCGCTCTTCCTCGGCCAGTTCTTCTGGGGCGCGCTGATGCTGCACGAGATCGCCGGGGCGCCGTTCGGCGAGCTCTTCGGCTCGGCGCTCGACGTGACCTTCCGGGTGTGGAAGGAGGACCGTGACTTCTACGACGTCCTGTTCTACGGTCTCGCGCTCTACGTGGGCTTCTCCAGCACTAGGCGCTGGGGCTCCGACGACTGACCCCCGTCCCGTCGCCGGACGAGGGGCCCGCACGCACGACGACCCCCGCCGCAGTTGCGGCGGGGGTCGTCGCGGACGGGCGTCAGGCGTGGTGCAGCGCCGGGTTGACCGTCACCTCGACCCGCTGGAACTCCTTGAGCTCCGAGTAGCCGGTGGTGGCCATCGCGCGGCGCAGCGCGCCGAAAAGGTTCATGGTGCCGTCGGGCGTGTGCGAGGGACCGGTGAGGATCTCCTCGGTGGTGCCGACCGTGCCGAGGTCCATCCGCTTGCCGCGCGGCAGCTCCTCGTGGACGGCCTCCATGCCCCAGTGGAAGCCCCGGCCGGGCGCGTCGGTGCCGCGCGCCAGCGCCGCGCCGATCATCACGGCGTCGGCGCCGCAGGCCACGGCCTTGGCGATGTCGCCGCTGTAGCCGACCCCGCCGTCGGCGATGACGTGCACGTACCGGCCGCCGGACTCGTCCATGTAGTCCCGGCGCGCGGCGGCCACGTCGGCCACCGCCGTCGCCATCGGGACCTGGATGCCGAGCACGCCGCGCGTGGTGTGCGCCGCGCCGCCGCCGAAGCCGACCAGCACGCCCGCCGCGCCGGTGCGCATCAGGTGCAGCGCCGCGGTGTAGGTGGCGCAGCCACCGACGATGACGGGCACGTCCAGCTCGTAGATGAACTGCTTGAGGTTGAGCGGCTCGGCCGCGCCCGAGACGTGCTCGGCCGAGACCGTGGTGCCGCGGATGACGAACACGTCGACGCCGGCGTCCACGACGGCCTTGGAGAACTCGGCGGTGCGCTGCGGTGAGAGCGCGGCGGCGGTCACCACGCCGGAGTCGCGGACTTCCTGGATCCGCTGCTTGATCAGGCCGGCCTGGATCGGCGCCGCGTAGATCTCCTGCAGGCGGCGCGTGGCGGCGGCCTGGTCGGTGATGGCGGCGATCTCGTCGAGCAGCGGCTGCGGGTCCTCGTACCGGGTCCACAGGCCCTCGAGGTTCAGCACGCCCAGCCCGCCGAGCCGGCCGATCGCGATGGCCTGCTGGGGGGAGACGACGCTGTCCATCGGGGCGGCCAGGAACGGCAGCTCGAATCGGTAGGCGTCGATCTGCCAGGCGATCGAGACCTCCTTCGGGTCGCGCGTACGACGGCTGGGGACGACGGCGATGTCGTCGAAGGAGTACGCCCGGCGGCCGCGCTTGCCTCGCCCGATCTCGATCTCAGTCACTTCGAGCCCTTCTGCTTTTTGCTGCTCATACCCGCCGGGTCACCCCGGCCGCCCCCAGTATCCCGCACGGGCGCGCCCGCGTGGCGCCGACGGCCACGCGTCGGGACGGCGTGCGCCGAACGGCGAGGGGCCCGCCACCTGCCGGTGGCGGGCCCCTCGGGTCGAGCCGGTGTCAGGGGCGGCTGTAGTTCGGCGCCTCGACGGTCATCTGGATGTCGTGCGGGTGGCTCTCCTTGAGGCCCGCGGAGGTGATCCGCACGAAGCGGCCCTTGGTCTCCATCTCGGCGACGGTGGCGGCACCCACGTAGCCCATGGTCTGGCGCAGGCCGCCGACCAGCTGGTGCAGCACGGCCGCCAGCGGGCCCCGGTAGGGCACCTGGCCCTCGATGCCCTCGGGGACGAGCTTGTCGTCGGAGGCCACCTCGGCCTGGAAGTAGCGGTCCTTGGAGTACGAGCGGCCCTGGCCGCGCGACTGCATGGCGCCCAGCGAGCCCATGCCGCGGTAGGACTTGAACTGCTTGCCGTTGATGAACAGCAGCTCGCCCGGGGACTCCTCGCAGCCGGCCAGCAGGCTGCCGAGCATCACGGTGTCGGCGCCGGCGGCCAGCGCCTTGCCGATGTCACCGGAGTACTGCAGGCCGCCGTCGCCGATCACCGGCACGCCGGCCGCCTGGCACGCCACGGCGGCCTCGTAGATCGCGGTGACCTGCGGAACGCCGATGCCGGCGACCACGCGGGTGGTGCAGATCGAGCCCGGGCCGACACCGACCTTGACGCCGTCCACGCCCGCGTCGATCAGCGCCTGGGCGCCGTCGCGGGTCGCCACGTTGCCGCCGATGACGTCCACGCCCACCGCGGCGCGAATCTTGGAGATCCAGGCCAGCGCGTTGCTGCTGTGCCCGTGCGAGGTGTCGACCACCAGGAAGTCCACGCCGGCGGCGACGAGCGCCTGGGCCCGGTCGAAGGCCTCGGCGCTGGCACCGACGGCCGCGCCGACCAGCAGCCGGCCCTCGGCGTCCTTGGCGGCGTTCGGGTACTTCTCCGCCTTGACGAAGTCCTTGACGGTGATCAGGCCCTTGATCCGGCCCTCGTCGTCGACCAGCGGCAGCTTCTCGATCTTGTGCCGGCGCAGCAGGCCGATCGCGTCCTCCCCGCTGATGCCGACCTTGCCGGTGATCAGCGGCATCGGGGTCATGATCTCGCGGACCTTGCGGGCCCGGTCGGACTCGAAGGCCATGTCGCGGTTGGTCACGATGCCCAGCAGCTTGCCGTCCTCGTCCGCGATCGGCACGCCGCTGATCCGGAACTTGGCGCAGAGCGCGTCGGCCTCGCCCAGGGTGGTCTCCGGGCCGACGGTGATCGGGTCGGTCACCATGCCGGACTCGGAGCGCTTGACCAGGTCGACCTGGTTGACCTGGTCCTCGATCGAGAGGTTGCGGTGCAGGACGCCGACGCCGCCCTGGCGGGCCATCGCGATCGCCATCCGCGACTCGGTGACCTTGTCCATCGCCGCGGACAGCAGCGGGATGTTCACCCGGACGTTGCGCGAGACCCGCGAGGAGGTGTCGACCTGGTTCGGCAGCACCTCGGAGGCCCCGGGCAGCAGCAGGACGTCGTCGTACGTGAGCCCGAGCATCGCGAACTTCTCGGGTACGCCTGCGGCGTTGTATGACATGGCGGGGAGTACCTTCCGTGGCCGGCCGAATCGATCTGCACGCGCCCAGCTGAGGGTGGGGGCGCGTTCGCTCACTGGGGGAGGACGAGCTGCCGAGGTACGGCCTCGTCCACCCGCGCGCTCACCGGCACAGGCTCAGGCCGTCGCAGCGCCCGGCGCCCTGGAGGAACCTCCAAGGGAACCTCACCCGCACCGACGAAACTTTGGCGACCTGCCCAGGCGCCGATACCCCATGGTACTGGCACCGGGAATGTCGCTCGCGCCCCCTTGACAACACCGGCCGGGCATGGGCGATTCCAGGGCCCGTACGTGCCGGGACGACCGGTCGGACGACCGGGTGAACCCGCCGGGGCGGGGCCCCTCGACGGACCGTGCGGCGTCCGCCGGGCGCACGACGCGTACCCACCGGGTCGTGCTCCGGCGGGACGGGCCGGGCAAGCCCTAGGAGGACTCCTCCGCCAGCGCGCGCAGCCGGCTGAGCGCCCGGTGCTGGGCGACCCGGACGGCGCCGGGCGACATCCCCAGCACCTCGCCGGTCTCCTCCGCCGACAGCCCGGCGGCCACCCGCAGCAGCACCAGCTCACGCTGACGGGCGGGCAGGTTGGAGAGCAACTCCTTCGCCCAGGCGGCGTCGCTGCTGAGCAGCGCCCGCTCCTCCGGGCCGAGCGCGTCGTCGGGCAGCTCCGGCATGTCGTCCGGCGGGATCACCGTCGAGCCGGGCCCGCGCATCGCGGCCCGCTGGAGGTCGGCGATCTTGTGCGCGGCGATGCCGTAGACGAAGGCCTCGAACGGGCGGCCGGTGTCCCGATAGCGGGGCAGGGCGCAGAGCACGGCGACACAGACCTCCTGGGCCACGTCGTCGACGTGGTGCCGCGCCCCGCCGGGCAGCCGGACCAGCCGGCCGCGGCAGTACCGCAGTGCCAGGGGGTGCACATAGGCCAGCAGGGCGTCGATCGCCGGACCCTCGCCGCGTACGGCGGCCATCACCAGCTCGCCCACCAGCGGCGATCCGCCGGTGCCGAGCACCGGCGCACGTTCCGGGCCGTCGTGGGCCGAATCGGAGGGGAGATCGGACGGGGAATCGGCCAGGGGATCGGCGGCGGCGTCCGCGTACGACGACTCCCGACCCGGGCCGGAGGGCTCCGCCTCCTCTGGGTCCGCCTCGCCGAGGGCGGCGGCAACGTCGTCGCGCATCGGTCCATGGTGCCTCGTCGAGGCGGAAAACGCGGCACCGCGTCCGGAGTTGTGCACCGGAACGTTATGCGCCGCCACTTTGGGTACCGGCATGCCCTGGCCCGCCGACGTCCGCACAGTGCCGCCTCCCGCCCCGCTGTCCGCCGAGTGTCCTGCGGCTGCGTCGTGCGCCGCAGTGCCTGTCCGCTCGTCCCCGAGGTGCTCCACTCCTCCATGGTGCAACCTCGGGACCGTAACGTCACACGCCTGCGCGAGGGCAATCGCGGGGAGGGTGCCCCGGGCGGCCGGCCGGCCACTGGTCAGCGGACCAGGCCCCAGCGGAACCCGAGGGCCACCGCGTGCGCGCGGTCCGAGGCGCCGAGCTTCTTGAAGAGCCGCCTGGCGTGCGTCTTCACGGTGTCCTCGGAGAGGAACAGCTCGCGGCCGATCTCGGCATTGCTCCGGCCGTGGCTCATCCCCTCCAGGACCTGGATCTCACGCGCCGTCAGCGTGGGAGCCGCTCCCATGTCGGGGCTGCGCAGCCGGCGCGGGGCCAGCCGCCAGGTCGGGTCGGCGAGGGCCTGGGTGACGGTGGCCCGCAGTTCGGCGCGCGAGGCGTCCTTGTGCAGGTAGCCCCGCGCCCCGGCGGCCACCGCGAGGGCGACGCCGTCCAGATCCTCGGCGACGGTGAGCATGATGATCCGGGCGCCCGGGTCGGCGGACAGCAGCCGCCGTACTGTCTCGACCCCGCCGAGGCCGGGCATCCGGACGTCCATCAGGACGAGATCGGAGCGGTCGGCCACCCAGCGGCGCAGGACCTCCTCCCCGTTCGTCGCGGTGGTGACCCGGTCGACGCCGGGTACGGTCGCGACGGCGCGGCGAAGCGCCTCGCGGGCGAGCGGGGAATCGTCGCAAACGAGAACGGAAGTCATGACCGTCCTCCGCAGCTGATCCGCGTCACGTTGAGCCTCCTGGCTGGTACGAATCTCTCCGACACGGCCGATTGGCGACAGACTCCGTGCAGATCGCCATCTCCCCGCGATCGTTCCCGACGTCCGGCGCCCGCTAACCGCCTCCGCACATCCAACGACCGTCACTCGAATGAGTTACGGCCTTCAGGGCCATCTCCACCACTGTACGTGGCCAACCCATTACGGATCAGCCGCATCGCGGTGCACACGCCGCACTTTTGTGCAGCTCGCGCGCCGTCCGCGTGCGACGCGTACGCCGATGCCCGGCCGCGCGCCCCGCCGGCCACCCGATTGCCACGCCCGCGCACGCCAAACCTCATGCCCTCTTTGCCCGTTTTTATAGCTTTTGTACGGTCATTGACTGTTGTGCCACTCTGTGGGTGACTTGTCCATGAGGTTGCCTTAAGTCATATTTCCAGGTGTCCACACCAGCGCATCGAAGCCTCGCCGAGTCGAGCCCAGGTCGGCGAGGCACGGACGAGCCCTTGAAGGGAATGAGCCATGGCAGATTTCTCCCGCCTCCCCGGCCCCAACGCGGACCTCTGGGACTGGCAGCTCTCCGCCGCCTGCCGCGGCGTGGACAGCTCGCTCTTCTTCCACCCGGAGGGCGAGCGCGGGGCCGCGCGGAGTTCGCGTGAGGCGAGTGCCAAGGAGGTCTGCATGCGCTGCCCGGTCCGCACCGAGTGCGCCGCGCACGCGCTGGCGGTGCGCGAACCGTACGGTGTCTGGGGCGGGCTGACCGAGGACGAGCGTGAAGAGATGATGGGCCGCTCGCGCAACCGGCTGGTCGAGGTGCCCCTCACCATGCCGACGGGCGTCCAGCGCTGACACACCCGGCTTCAGCCGCTGTGGAGAAACGTTTCTCCAGTGGCACCCCGGTCGGCCGTCCCCGGGCCGGATGACGGCGTGTCAGCGGCTCTGCGCCGCCCCTGCCAGCCGGTCCAGCATCAGCGCCACCGCCGGCACCCCGGCCAGGTCCGGCAGGGTGAGCGCGACCACCTGCCGCAGCGCCGGCCCGCCCGAGGCGGCGCGCACCGGCACCGCCGACACACCGTCGTGGCGCGCCGACTCCAGCGCCAGCCCCGGCAGCACCGCCACCCCGAGCCCCGCGGCGACCAGGCCCAGCACCGCCGGGTAGTCGTCCGTCGCGAAGTCGATCCGCGGCTCGAAGCCCGCGCCCGCGCAGAGCTCCACCAGGTGACCCCGGCACTGCGGGCAGCCCGCGATCCACTGTTCCCCGGCCAGTTCGGCCAGATCCACCGGCCGGCTCTCGTCCCGCCCGGCCAGCGGGTGCCCGGTGGGCAGCAGGCCGATCAGCGGGTCGTCCAGCAGCGGCCTGACCACCAGGTCCGACCAGTCGTTCGCGGCCGCCGAGGCCGCGGCCTCCAGCACCGCCTCCGCCCGCGCCTCGCGCGGGGTGCCGTGCGGCGCCGGTTCCGGGCGCCCACCCGGGGAGTCGGGGTAGCGGAAGGCCAGCGCGACCTCGCACTCGCCACCGCGCAGCATCGCCAGCGACTCCGGCGGCTCCGCCTCGACCAGCGACACGCGGACCCCCGGATGGGTGCCCCGCAGCCGGGCGACCGCCGGCGGCACCAGGGTGGAACTCGCGGTCGGGAAGGACACCAGCCGCACCCGCCCGGCCCGCAGACCCGCGATCGCCGCCACCTCCTCCTCGGCCGCGGAGAGCCCGGCCAGGATCCCGGTGGCGTGCTTGAGCAGCACCCGCCCGGCCTCGCTGAGCTGCATGCCGCGCCCGGCCCGGACCACCAACGGGGTGTCCACGGACTTCTCCAGGGCCTTCATCTGCTGGCTGACGGCGGGCTGGGTGCAGCCCAGCTCGCGGGCGGCGGCGGAGAAGGAGCCGGTGCGGGCGACGGCGCGCAGGACACGGAGATGGCGAGCCTCGATCATGGCTCAGTTATAAGGCATTCTTTGCCATGTGCAAAATTCTTGTGATATCTGGCGGGGCATCGGCGGTCCGGACCGACCGCAGCATCCCACGGACGGACGCACCAGGACGCACCAGGACGTACCGCGGCCACACCGGGACGCACCGCGGACACCCCACGACGCGCCGACGGCGCACCCGCGGGCAGAACGCCGCAGGCCCGGCCCGCACCACGAGGGGTGCGGGCCGGGCCTGCGGTTACCGAACGGGCGTCAGTGCGAGTGGCCGTGGCCACCGTGCGAGTGACCGTTGCCGGCCTCCTCGTCGGCCGGCTTCTCCACCACGAGGGTCTCGGTGGTGAGCAGCAGCGAGGCGATCGAGGCGGCGTTCTCCAGGGCGGAGCGGGTGACCTTGACCGGGTCGATGACGCCGGCCTTCAGCAGGTCGCCGTACTCGCCGGTGGCCGCGTTGTAGCCCTGGCCGTTCTCCAGCTCGGAGACCTTGGAGGTGATGACGTAGCCCTCCAGGCCGGCGTTCTGGGCGATCCAGCGCAGCGGCTCGGCGAGCGCCTTGCGGACGACCGCGACACCGGTCGCCTCGTCACCCGACAGGCCCAGGCCGCCGTCCAGCACCTTCTGGGCGTGGACGAGGGAGGCGCCGCCACCGGCGATGATGCCCTCCTCGACGGCCGCGCGGGTCGCCGAGATGGCGTCCTCCAGGCGGTGCTTGCGCTCCTTGAGCTCCACCTCGGTGGCGGCGCCGACCTTGATGACGCAGACGCCGCCGGCCAGCTTGGCCAGGCGCTCCTGCAGCTTCTCGCGGTCCCAGTCCGAGTCGGTGTTGGCGATCTCAGCCTTGATCTGGGCGACGCGGCCGGCCACGGCCTCGTGGTCACCGGCACCGTCGACGACCGTGGTGTCGTCCTTGGTGATGGTCACGCGGCGGGCGCTGCCCAGCACGTCCAGACCGGCCTGGTCGAGCTTGAGGCCGACCTCCTCGGAGATGACGGTGGCACCGGTCAGGGTGGCCAGGTCGCCCAGGATGGCCTTGCGGCGGTCACCGAAGCCCGGGGCCTTGACGGCCACCGCGTTGAAGGTGCCACGGATCTTGTTCACGACCAGGGTGGAGAGCGCCTCGCCGTCCACGTCCTCGGCGATGATCAGCAGCGGCTTGGAGGCACCGCCCTGCAGGATCTTCTCCAGCAGCGGGAGCAGCTCCTGGATGGAGGAGATCTTGCCCTGGTTGATCAGGATGTACGGGTCCTCCAGGACCGCCTCCTGACGCTCCGCGTCGGTGACGAAGTACGGCGAGAGGTAGCCCTTGTCGAACTGCATGCCCTCGGTGAAGTCGAGCTCCACGCCGAAGGTGTTGGACTCCTCGACGGTGATGACACCGTCCTTGCCGACCTTGTCGATCGCCTCGGCGATGAGCTCGCCGACCTGCGGGTCCTGCGCGGAGAGGGACGCGACGGCGGCGACGTCGTCCTTGCCCTCGATCTCGCGGGCGCTGGCGAGCAGGTGCTCGGAGACGGCGGCGACGGCCTTGTCGATGCCCTTCTTCAGGGCTGCCGGGCCGGCACCGGCGGCGACGTTGCGCAGACCCTCGTTGACCAGGGCCTGGGCCAGCACGGTGGCGGTGGTGGTGCCGTCACCCGCGACGTCGTTGGTCTTGGTGGCGACCTCCTTGACGAGCTGCGCGCCGAGGTTCTCGTACGGGTCGTCGAGCTCGACCTCACGGGCGATGGTGACACCGTCGTTGGTGATGGTCGGGGCGCCGAACTTCTTGTCGATGACGACGTTGCGACCCTTGGGGCCGATCGTCACCTTGACCGTGTCGGCCAGCTTGTTGACACCGCGCTCCAGCGAGCGGCGGGCGTCCTCGTCGAACTGCAGGATCTTCGCCATGGTTCCCATTCCTCCGGGGAGTTACTGCGTACGTGAGCCAACAACCACGCCCCGGGCCCCTGTCAGTGTCGACACGGATCCGGGGCGGGCTGGTACGTCTTACTTCTCGATGACCGCGAGGACGTCACGGGCCGAGAGGACGAGGTATTCCTCGCCCTTGTACTTCACCTCGGTGCCGCCGTACTTCGAGTACAGGACGATGTCGCCGACGGCGAGGTCGAGCGGAAGACGCTGGCCGTCCTCGAAGCGACCCGGGCCGACGGCCAGGACGACGCCCTCCTGGGGCTTCTCCTTGGCGGTGTCCGGGATAACCAGGCCGGAGGCCGTGGTGGTCTCGGCGTCGAGCGGCTGGACCACGATGCGGTCCTCGAGCGGCTTGATGGCAACCTTGCTGCTGGTGGTCACGTCCGAGCTCCCCTTCGGAGATTACGGGGTTGTCTAACAGGTAGGGGCGATCTGCGGGCCTGCCGTCGCGGGGGTCAGACACGCTTCATCGCGTTAGCACTCTCCCGGTGGGGAGTGCCAGGAACGACCATAGGCCGGTGTTAGCACTCAGTCAACCAGAGTGCCAACGGCGTGGCCGGGGGATCTGAGTAGCCGTACTCATGTACGAGCCCAGCGCCCGCCCGCAGACTGCTCGTATGACTGCCGCCACCGCGACCACCGGGCGCCCCGCACGGATCGGCCCCACGCTGCGCCGGGACATCCTGCTGACGCTCGGCCTGCTGCCGGCCCAGGCGCTCTGCGCGGGCGGGCTGGCCTTCCTGACGGTCATGGGCCTGTTCGGCTTCGCGGAGGCCGACCAGGGCGTGCCGGCGATGCTCACGCTGGTGATCGGCCCGGTGCTCACGCTCGCGGTGCCGGTCGTGGTCGCCGCGCTGTTCGCCAGGGCCGGGTACCGGGTCGTGCCGGCCGCGAGCATCATGCTGCCGTTCGTGCTGGGCATGGCGCTCAAGTACCTCTGAGCCCGCGCCGGAGCGGGGAGAATGGGCGGGTGGAGACCGAGAACCTGCAGGACCTGCTGAGCCCCGAAGGGCAGACCCTCCTCGCCGAACTGCGCGAGTTCGCCCCCGGCGAGGAGCTGGCACTGGCCACCCGGCTGCGCCGCGAGCACAGCGCCGAGCTGGTCTCCGCCGCGTTCGCGCAGGCCCGGCTGCGGCAGCGGGCCCGGGCCAAGTTCGGCGACGACGCCGACCTGATGTACTTCACGCCCAACGGCGTCGAGCAGTCCACCCGCCGCAGCGTCGCCGACTGGCGGGCGCAGCGGTTCGCCGCGCTCGGCGTACGGCGGGTGGCCGACCTCTGCTGCGGGATCGGCGGGGACGCGATCGCCCTGGCCAGGGTCGGGATCGCGGTCCTCGCCGTCGACCGCGACCCGCTGGCCTGCGCCGCCGCCGAGGCCAACGCGGCCGCCCTGGGCCTGACCGAGCTGATCGAGGTGCGCTGCGCGGACGTCACCGAGGTCGACGTGGCGGGCTGCGACGCCGTCTTCACCGACCCGGCCCGGCGTACCTCGCGCGGGCGGGTCTTCGACCCCCAGGCGTACTCACCGCCGCTCTCCTGGGCGATCGAGGCCGGCCGGCGCACCCCGATCGGCGCGCTGAAGATCGCCCCGGGCATCCCGCACGAGCTGGTGCCGCCGGACGCGGAGGCGGAGTGGGTCTCCGACCACGGCGACGTCAAGGAGGCGGTGCTCTGGTTCGGGACGAAGGCCGGACACCGGCACCGCGCGACACTGCTGCCGCACGACCGCACCCTGACCGGTGGTCACCTGCCCGACCCGCCGGCCGGGCCGATCGGGCGCTACCTCTACGAGCCGGACGGCGCGGTGATCCGGGCGCACCTGGTCGCCGAGGTCGCCGAGCAGGTCGGCGGCACGCTGATCGACCCGATGATCGCGTACATCACCGCCGACCGGCTCGTCCAGACGCCGTACGCGCACGCCTACGAGATCACCGATGTGCTGCCGTTCAACGTCAAGAAGCTCAAGGCGCTGCTGCGCGAGCGCAAGGTGGGCACCGTGGTGATCAAGAAGCGCGGGATCGCCATGACGCCGGAGGAGCTGCGGCACAAGCTCAGGCCCGAGGGCCCGAACACCGCGACCGTCATCCTGAGCCGGGTCGGCGACTCCCACGTGATGATGATCGGATCACCTGCGGCCAACCCCACGCTCCGGCCCACGGACTAGGCCGGTGGCTGGATGTAGTCCTCCAGCCGGGCCACCGCGAAGCCCTGTTCCTGGATCCGGGCCAGCAGCTCGCCGAACATCTCGGTCATCGTCTCGCCCTTCAGGTCCTTCGGGCCCCGGAAGTGCGCGAGGACTATGTCACCGGGCTTCAGCTTCTTGTCCGCCGCCTGGTACTGCATGTCGTGGATCTGCATCGACTCGCGCCAGAGCACGATCGCGCGCGGACCGCACTGCTGCACCGCCGTGTTGAGCACGGGGGTGTGCGCGCCGTCGCCGTACGGCGGGCGGAAGAGCAGCGGCGCGGCGCCGTACTGCTGGGTGAGCGCGGACTGCGCCGCGCAGACCTCGTTCTTCTGCACGTCGGCCGGCTTGGTGCTCATCGCCGGATGGTCCACGGTGTGGTTGTGGATGTGGTTGCCGAGCGCCTGGAGTGGCTTGAAGTAGCCGTAGTCGTCCTTGACGATGTCGCGGGTCAGGAACATCGAGACCGGGACCTTCAGGTCGGTGAGCATCTCGACGAAGCGCGGGTCCTTCTCGGCGCCGTCGTCGATGGTGATGAAGACGACCTTGTCGCCGGTCGATATCTCGCTGAAGACCGGGACGGGGCCCGAGCGGGTCAGCTTGACCGGCTTGTCGGCGGGCGCGGCGGGGGCCGCCGGCAGCGGCTGGAGCTTCCACTTCGCCCAGGCGCCCGCCCCGCCGCCCGGCGCCGCGGTCGGCGCCGAGGCGTCCGCGGACGGCTGCCGCACCCCGGGTGCGGCGGCCGGCGTGCCCTGCGCGGAGGCCGCGGCCCGTTCCGGAGCGGCCCGGTGCGCGGGCGCCTCACCGCCGCAGCCGCTGACGGCCAGTAGCAGAGCCGTCCCCCCGAGTACGCCCGCCCGCGCCCTGCCCCACCCGTACGTCTTCAACGCCCCGCGCTCCCCGGTCCATCCAGTCGACTCTCCCCGGGGAGCACGCTATCGGCCCCTCCTGCGGTTGCGGCGCCCGGGCCGTGCGCAGGCGCAGCAGGGCACCCGACGGCGCCCGGAGAGCCACGGGGACGGGCGGGAACAGGCCACCGCCCGGCCGGCCGCGTGGGCTACTCGACGTGCTCGCTGGCGAAGGCCCAGCGGTGCACCGGCCGGCCGAGCAGCTCGGCCGGCGGGTCGGCGACCGGGCCCGGGTCGCCGCTCCACCAGGTGATCAGCAGCACCCGGTCACCCGTGGCGGTGAACACCTCGGTGCGCTCCAGGCCCGCCGCACCGCGCAGCGCGGGCAACGCGCCCGCGTGCACCCAGGCCAGCAGCTCGGCGCCGCGGCCGGCCGCCGCCCTGGCCTCCCACATCGCGGCGGTGGTCACCCCCGCCCGCCCTGGGCCCGCAGCGCCGCCAGCGCCTGGCCGTGCACATCGCCGTGCTCGGGCGCGGCCGCCGGCACGTGCACCTCGGTGACGGGCAGCGAGGAGTCGGCGGACAGGTCGAAGGCCGACGGCGCACGGTCGCGCCAGACCATCTCGGAGCCGAGCGCGGCGACCATCGCGCCGTTGTCGGTGCACAGACCCGGCCGCGGGACGCGCAGCCGGATGCCCGCCTTGTCGCAGCGCTGCTGCGCCATCTCGCGCAGCCGGGAGTTGGCCGCCACGCCGCCGCCGATCATCAGGTGGTCGACGCCGTTGTCCCGGCAGGCCTTGACGGCCTTTCGGGTCAGCACGTCGGTGACGGCCTCCTGGAAGGAGGCCGCGACGTCGGCGACCGGCACGTCCTCACCGGCCCGCCGCTTGGCCTCCACCCAGCGGGCGACGGCGGTCTTCAGACCGGAGAAGGAGAAGTCGTACTCCGGGTCCTTGGGGCCGGTCAGCCCGCGCGGGAAGGCGATCGCCTTCGGGTCGCCCTCGCGGGCCCTGCGGTCGACCACCGGGCCGCCGGGGAAGCCCAGTCCGAGCACCCGGGCGACCTTGTCGAAGGCCTCGCCGGCCGCGTCGTCGATGGTGGCGCCGAGCGGGCGGACGTCGCTGGTGATGTCCTCGCTGAGCAGCAGCGAGGAGTGGCCGCCGGAGACCAGCAGGGCCATCGTCGGCGAGGGCAGCCGGCCGTGCTCCAGCTGGTCCACGCAGATGTGCGAGGCCAGGTGGTTGACCCCGTACAGCGGCTTGTCCAGGGCCCAGGCGTACGCCTTGGCCGCGCTGACCCCGACCAGCAGCGCGCCGGCCAGGCCGGGGCCCGCCGTGACGGCGATGCCGTCCAGGTCGGTGGCCTTCACCCCGGCGGTGTCCAGCGCCCGCCGAATGGTCGGGACCATCGCCTCCAGGTGCGCCCGGCTGGCGATCTCGGGCACCACGCCGCCGAAGCGGGCGTGGTCGTTGACGCTGGAGGCGACCGCGTCGGCGAGCAGCGTGGTGCCGCGCACGATGCCGACGCCGGTCTCGTCGCAGGAGGTCTCGATGCCGAGGACGAGCGGTTCGTCAGCCATTGCGGGTGCCCTTCACTTCGTACTGCCTCACGTCTTGCTGCGGGTCGTCGAGGCGCATCACCAGCGCGTCGACGTTGGCGGGCTGGTAGTACCCGCGCCGGATCCCGACCGGCTGGAAGCCGAAGCGCTCGTACAGGCGCTGCGCGCGCGGGTTGTCGACCCGCACCTCCAGCAGGAGTTCGGCGCAGCCGCGCCGGGCGGCCTCCTGGATCAGGTCCGTCAGCAGGGCGGCGCCGAGGCCGCCGCCCTGGTGGCGCTCGTCGACGGCGATGGTCTGCACGTCGCCTTCGCCCGCCACCACCATCAGCCCGGCGTAGCCGGCGACGGTGCCGTCGGCGGTGGTGGCGACGGTGTAGTGCCGGGTGCCGCCGAGGTGGGTCTCGGCGAGTTCGGACCAGTACATGCCGGTGGACCAGGCGTCCTCGGGGAAGAGCCGCAGCTCCAACTCCATCACCGGTTCGATGTCCCACCAGCGCATCGGCCGCAGGGTCGCCGCCGTGGCCGGCCCCGCGGTGGGCGCGCTCGGCTCGCTCACGCCGGGAGCACCGCCTTGTACCCGGCGGGCACCTGGGCGTCGGGGCGGCGCAGGTACAGGGGGAGGTTCGGCATCAGCTCGCGGCCGGCGGCGAGCTCCGCGGCGGCGAAGGCGGCCAGCGCGCCGGCCGAGACGTGCTCGGGGCCGTGGGCGCCGGGGAAGGCGTCGGGGTAGAGCAGCGCGCCGGCGCCGACGGCCTGCGCCTGGGGCGTCAGCTCGGCGGGGCGGTCCACGGCGGGGCCCTCGACCCGGACGCCCTCGGCGTCGTACGCGGCCCAGTAGACCTCCTTGCGGCGGGCGTCGGTGGCCACGGTGAACGGGCCGCCGAGGCCCTCGGCGCGGGCCTGGTGGGCGATCGCGTCGAGCGAGCAGACGCCGTGCACGGGCACGTCCAGCGCGTGGCCGAGCGCGGCGGCGGTGACCAGGCCGACCCGCAGGCCGGTGTAGGGGCCGGGGCCGACGCCGACGGCGATGCCGGTGAGCCGGTGCTTGTCGACGCCGGCCTCCCGCAGCACCTGTTCGATCGAGGGCAGCAGCAGTTCGCCGTGCCGTCTGGCGTCGAGCTGGTAGGTCTCGGCGAGGACGGCCGTACCGTCGTGGACGGCGGCCGTGACGGCGGGGGTAGCGGTGTCGAACGCGAGCAGCAGCACGGGTCCAGGTTAGAGGGTCCGCGGGATCGACAAGTTGTGCCGGTTCGGAACACACGTCCGGATCGGTGCGGAGCCACCCGGCGGACCTGGCACGATTGGGGCCGACGGTTCCGGACGGCGGTGGGAGCACACGTGGCGAAGATGGGTCCTGGAGTGGTGGTCACCGGGCTGACCCTGGGAGCCCTGGCGGTGGTGAGCCTGCTGGCCTTCCAGGCCAACGGCGCCGAGAACCGCGCGGGCGGCCCGCGGCCCGTCGCGAGCGTCACCCCCACCGGGCAGACCGCGACCGCCACACCCTCCGCCTCGGCCACCCCGACCGCCCCCGCGCTGCCCGCGAACTCCGGCAGCGGCCTGCGGGTGGTGTACTCGCTCGGCACCCACCACGTCTGGCTGGTCGACCCGAAGAAGGACCCACAGGTCCAGGCGAACTTCGCGGTCACCCCCGGCACGCTGGAGCCGACGCCGGGCAACTACCCGGTCTACAACCGCCGGGCGCAGGGCACCGGCACGGACAGCAAGCAGATCGAGCACGTGGTGCTCTTCGCCCAGCTGAACGGCACCGTCTTCGGCTTCAGCGCGGCGCTGGACGGCTCGACCACGCCGCCCGACCCCAAGACCAAGACCGGCGCGATCCGCGGGAGCCGGCAGGACGGGCAGCTGCTCTGGGACTTCGCCCCGAACGGGACCAAGGTCGTCGTGGTGCCGTAGCCCGCGCTGTCGGCCTCGCTGGCACTGTCGGCCTCGCCCGCGGTGTCGGCCCGGCCCGCGGTGGGGCGTGGCCCGTACGCGAAGCGGGGGTGGAGCCGACTGCGCTAGGCGGCGCGCGGGCTCTCCCGCCCGGCGGGCGGCTGCGGCTGCGAGGCGGGCACCGGCACCGGCACCGGCACCGACGGCAGGCGCTCGGGCGGGGTGGACACCGCCTCGGCCGCCGCGCACGCGGCCAGCAGGGCCCGCATCGGGACCCCCGGGGCCGTACGGGCCGGCTCGCCGACCCGGTCGCGCGGCGCGCGCCCGGGGGCGGGGGTGGTGCTCGACATGGCGCCTCCCTAGTTAGGCAGACCTAACCGCAGCACCCATCCCATCACGCCCGGCCACCCGGCCGCAACACGTTCCCGACACCCTGTCGGAAACCTCAGCCCCCCGCCAGCGCCGTCAGATCCACCCCGTCCCAGCGCGCACCGAGCCCGGTCAGCACGACCCGCCTGGGGTCCAGGTCGTCCTCGGGCGCGCTGCCGCCCAGGGCGCGCTCGATCCGCACCTCCAGCCGGGCCTCGGACAGCTCCTCGACCTTGCCCTCGCCCCACTCGACCACGACCACCGACTCGGGCAGCGAGACGTCCAGGTCGAGGTCCTCCATCTCGTCCAGCCCGCCGCCCAGCCGGTACGCGTCCACGTGCACCAGTGCCGGGCCGCCGACCAGTGAGGGATGCACCCGGGCGATCACGAACGTCGGCGAGGTGACGGCGCCGCGCACGCCCAGGCCCTCCCCCAGCCCGCGGGTCAGCGTGGTCTTGCCCGCCCCGAGCTCACCGGAGAGCAGCACCAGGTCCCCCGGACGCAGCATGGCCGCGAGCTCCCGGCCGAGCCGGCTCATCCGCTCGGGCGTGGGGACGGTCAGAGTGGCGTGCGTGCCCATGCGTGTGTGCTGCCCTTCGATCCGTGCGGCGCCGCCTGCCGGCTGCCTCCGCTACGGTGCCACATCGGCGTGCCCGCGTGCGCCGGGCCGCCTTTCGCCCGGCTATCGGACGGTATCGACCCGTGGCCGGGGCCGACCGCCTCCACCCCCGCTCGGGAGGTGTCCGTGCCCTCCGCTACCGTCCTGCTCCTGAAGATCGTCGGGCTTCACCGGCCGCCCCCTCGGGCGGGCCGCGATGAGCCCGCCGGTCCCCTGTACTGCCGGGCCCTCCCCCCTGCCCGGCCACTTCCGTGAGGTCTGTCATGAAGCTCCGTCGCGGTCTCGCGATATCCGCCGCCGTCACCGTGGTCTCGGCCTCCGCCCTGGCCGCCGCCACCCCGGCCGCCCTCGCCACCCCGGCGCTCGGCCACCCCGCCGTGGCCGCCCCGGCGGACGCCCGCACCAGCGCCCCGACGCTCTCCGTCAAGGGCTTCCCGGCCCAGATCACCGCCGGTGAGCCGGCCGTCACCTTCTCGGCAGTGTTCAGCAACACCACCGGCCTGGACCTGATCTTCCTCCCGTTCCTGCGGGTCCGCGCGGACCACACCGACCTGCTGCCCGAGCAGCAGCGGGTCCGGTACCAGGACGTCGACACCAACGCCTGGCACGACGCCGTCGCCATCTCGGCGATCGCCGACCAGCCGGGCGCGCCGATGGTGCTCGGCCCGGTCGACGCCGCGGGGCAGTCGACCGAGGACTCCTGGCTCTACATCCCGGCCGGCGAGTCGCTGGCGATCCCGCTGAAGTTCGCCCTCACCGCGGACGCCAAGGCGGACACCGCGGACGTCGAGTTCCTCACCAGCTGGATCGACCTGGACTCGCTGGCGTCCGAACGGTACTCGGTCGGCAGCGCCGACGCCCGCTTCAAGATCGTCGCCCCGGGTGGCAGCACGGCGAGCCCGTCCGCGACCACGAGCGCGAGCGCGACCGCCACCACCCCCGCCTCGGCGACCCCCAGCCACCCCGGGTCGGCCTCGCCGTCCGCCTCGGCCACGGTCACCCCGACGGCCACCGCCACCGCCGGCCCCAGCGCCTCGCTCACCGGCACGCCGTCCGCGAGCGCGTCCGCCACCGCGAGCGCCCGGCCCACCACCCCGGCCGCCCCCGCGCCGGTCACCTCCGGCACGGCCGCACCCGCCACCGGCCAGGGCGGCGGCGCCGTCCCCGCCGCCGCCCTCACGTCGGCCGAGCTCGGCCGGCCCAAGGCCTCCGCCGCCACCGTCGCCAAGGCCAAGGCGAAGGCCGCCACCCGCCCCTCCGGCGGCGCCAACCTCGCCACCACCGGTGGCGGCGACGACAGCACCGGCCTCGCGATCGCCGGCGCCGCCGTCCTGGCCGCCGGCGTCGGCACGCTCGTCGTGCTGCGCCGCCGCAAGGGCGGCACCACCGGCGCCTGACACCAGGACGCCGCTGCCCGGGCCCGCACCCGGGGCCCGGGCAGCGAGGGATGCCGCAGGTGCGGCGGGCAGCGGCGGATGCGCCCCCGGTCAGTCCGGCGGCTGCGCCAGCTCCAGTACGCCGGCCGGCAGCGGGGCGGCGCCCCGGTACTCCGCGGCCCGGCGCAGCAGAGCCGCCAGCCGCTCGTCCACCAGCTCGGGGCGCTCCAGCATCACCAGGTGCCCGGCGTTCTCGACCAGCAGCAGCTCGGCGCCGGGCAGCTCCCGGGCCATCACCTCACTGTGCTGCGGCGGGGTGAGCAGGTCCCGCGTCCCGGCCAGCACCAGGGCCGGGATGCCCCGCAGCGCGGCCAGCGCCGCCCGCTTCTCGTGCGCCCCGAACGCCGGGTAGAACTCGGCCACCACGTCGATCGGGGTGGCGTCCAGCAGCTGCTCGGCGAAGCGGGCCACGCCCGGGTCGACGTCCTTGCTGCCGAAGGAGAACCTCCGGTAGAAGACGGCGGCGAAGTCCGCGCCGAACCTCCTGGTCGCCTCCACCAGCTCCACCTGACGGCCCAGCAGCTTCACCACTCCGGGTGCCACCCGCTTGAACAGCCTGGCGCCGACGACGGGCAGGCCGAGGGTGACGGTGTCCCAGTCCCCCGCCAGGGTGCCTATCAGCGCGACCCCGGCGACCCGCTCCCGGAACAGCTCGGGGTGCTGGTCGGCCAGCGCCATCACCGTCATGCCGCCCATCGAGTGGCCCACCAGCACCAGCGGGCCCTGCGGTGCGACGGCGTCGATCACGGCCTTCAGGTCCGCGCCCAACTGGTCGATGCTCGCGGGCTCACCGGCCAGGTACGAGCGGGAGCGCTCCGAGCGGCCGTGGCTGCGCTGGTCCCAGAAGACCAGCCGCATGCCCTCGCGCAGCGCGGCGCGCTGGAAGTGCCAGCTGTCCTGGTTGAGGCAGTACCCGTGGCAGAACACCACCGTCAGCGGCTGGTCCGCCGTCGCCGCCGCCATCCCGAAGCCCAGGCGGCTGCCGGCCCTGACCAGCGCCCCGGACCCGCCGAGCACGCCGGGCAGCGCACTGCGGTCGACCGGCCCCGGCTCCTGGCGCCGGCGCACGAACCAGCCGCGCCGGGGGCCCGGGCCGCCGTTCTCCTCCGGGTGCACCTGCACCGGGCCGGGCCAGTCCGTGCCGTCAAGCTCCACGTACAGCTCGGTGCCGTCCGGGGCCGGGACGGTGCGCGGGCGCCCGCGCAGCGAACCGTACGGCGCGCTGGCGTCCAGTTCCTCGCGGGCCCGGCGGCGCATCGCCCGGCCCATCGTCAGCCGCTCGATCGCCACGCCGGCGGCGGCGCCCGCCGCGACCACGCCGACCGAGATCCCGATCAGGCCCGCCCGGCTGACACCCGCCGAAGCGCTCTCGGCGGCCCGCGCCACCGCCGCGATCGGATTGGCGCCGGACTCCTCGCTCACTGCGCCGTGCCGCCGACGTACCGGCGCGGCACCCGGCCGCCGATCCGGGTGACGATCTCGTACGCGATGGTGCCCGCGGCCCGCGCCCAGTCCTCGGCGGTGGGCTCGCCGCGCTCGCCGGTGCCGAACACCAGCACCTCCTCACCGACCTCCGGCGTGTCCCCGCCGAGGTCGACCACGAACTGGTCCATCGCGACCCGGCCCGCCACCGTCCGCCACTTGCCCGCGATCTGCACCGGCCCGGCGTTGCTGGCGTGCCGGGGAACGCCGTCGGCGTACCCGACCGGGACGAGGCCCAGGGTGGTCGTACCGGGCGTGGTGTAGTGGTGGCCGTAACTGACGCCGTGCCCGCCGGGGACCTCCTTGACCAGCGCCAGCCTGGTCGTCAGCGACATCACCGGGCGCAGCCCGAAGTCCGCGGGGCCGCCGACCTCGGGCACCGGCGACAGGCCGTACATCGCCAGGCCCGTACGCACCAGGTCGTAGTGCGACTGCGGCAGCAGCAGCGTCGCCGGCGAGTTCGCCAGGTGGCGCACCTCGGCGCGCACCCCCGCGCTCTCGGCGGAGGCGACGGCGGCCGCGAAGCTGTCCAGCTGGGCCTGGATGGACGGGTGGCCTGGCTCGTCCGCAGCAGCGAAGTGCGACCAGAGGCCGACCACCCGCAGCATCCCCGCCGCCTCGGCGCGCAGCGCGGCGGCGACCAGGTCGGCCCAGTCGTGCGGCTGGCAGCCGTTGCGCCCGAGCCCGGTGTCGGCCTTGAGATGCACCCTGGCCGGCCGCCCGGTCGCCCGGACGGCCTCCAGCAGTTCGTCCAGCGCCCACCGGCCGCTGATCGAGATGTCGACGTCCGCGTGCAGCGCCTGCTGCCAGGGGCCGCCCGGGGTCCACAGCCAGCACAGGATCCGGGCCTGCTCCGGGCCGATGCCGCCGGCGCGCAGCGCGAGGGCCTCCTCGGGCATCGCGGTGCCGAGCCAGGTCGCCCCGGCGGCCACCGCCTCGCGGGCACACCGCAGGGCGCCGTGGCCGTAGGCGTCCGATTTGACCGTGGCCATCACAGCGGGGCCGTTGATCCGCTGCCGCAGCGCCACCACGTTGGCACGCAGGGCGGCCAGGTCGATGGTCGCCTCGGCGCGTACGCCATCGGTGAGTGTGGCCGTGCCGGTCGTCTTCGCAGTTGTCATCGGGGTCAGTCTCCCAGACCGCGCGCGCTCCCCGCTGAACACCCCTTCGGCGCGCCCCCCGCGCACCCCTTCGGCGCCGGGGACGCCGCACCGGAAGTCGGCCCCGGCCGACTGCTCGTGCGCCGGCCGGGCGGCCCGGGACCGGGGCGTCGCGCGCCCGGTCCCGGCCGGGGCCCGGCCGAGCCGGCTCAGCGCACACTCCGTCCCTCAGCCCTGCTCGGCCACGCTCAGCCCTGCTGCCCGCACACGTCCAGCCAGGCCGCCGGCAGCGCGTGCGCCACGTCCAACGCCGTCAGCGGGGTGCCCTCGGCGGCGGCGCGGCGCCCGGCCAGGCCGTGCAGGTAGGCGGCGGCGCAGGCGGCGTCCAGCGGGGGCAGGCCCGCCGCCAGCAGCGATCCGGCCAGGCCGGACAGCACGTCACCACTGCCCGCCGTGGCCAGCCAGGACGTCCCGGTCGGGTTGACCCCGGCGGCGCCGCCCGGCTCCGCCACGACCGTGGTCGAGCCCTTGAGCAGCACCGTCGCCCGGTACAGCGCCGCCAGCTCCCGCGCCGTGCGCAGTCTGGCGGCCGCCGGCCGGCCGGCGTCCTGCGGCGCCGCGGCGCCGGCGCCCGCGAGCAGCCGCGCCGCCTCGCCGGCATGCGGGGTGAGCAGCGTCGGCGCACTGCGCCCGGCCAGGCCCGACGGGCCCAGCCGGGCCAGCTCGGTCAGCCCGTCCGCGTCCACCAGGACCGGCACGTCACTCGCCAGCGCCTCCCGCAGCGCCTGCTCGGCGCCCTCTCCCCCGCCCGGGCCGACCACCCAGGCCTGGACCCGCCCGGCCCCGGCCGGCCCCGCCTCGGTGACCAGTACCTCGGGGAAGCGCCGGACCACCTCCTCGGCCGCCGTCCCCACGTACCGCACCGCGCCCGCGCCGCCCCGCAGCGCCCCCGCCACCGCGAGCAGCGCCGCACCGGGGTAGCGCGCCGAGCCGGCCGCCACGCCCACCACCCCGCGCCGGTACTTGTCGCTCTCGACGTCCGGCACCGGCAGCAGGGAGGCCAGGTCCTCGTGCTGGAGGCACCACACGTCCTCCGCCGGCAGCTCCAGCCCGATCCCGACCAGCTGGACGGCACCCGCGTACGAGGCCCCCGGGTCGATCAGCAGACCGGGCTTGTACGTCCCGAACGTCACCGTGACGTCGGCCCGCAGCGCCGCGCCCGGCACCTCCCCGGTGTCGGCGTCCACACCGCTCGGCACGTCGACCGCGACCACCACCGCCCGCCGCTCGGCCGCCGCGTACGGCTGCGCCTCGGGCCGCAGCCCGCCCCGGCCACCGATACCGACGATGCCGTCCAGCACCAGATCCGCGCACGAGAAGTCGGCCACGCCGACTTCCTGTTCCACCACCACCCGGCCGCAGGCCGCCCGCAGCGCCGCCAGGCCGCCGGCGTGGGCCCGCTCGGGCGCGAGCAGCACGGCCGTCACGGCGGCGCCGCGCCGCGCCAGCAGGGCGCCGGCGTACAGCGCGTCACCCCCGTTGTCCCCGCTGCCGGCGAGCACCACCACCCGGGCGCCGTACACCCGGCCCCGACGGCGGATCAGCAGCCGGGCGCAGGTGGCGGCCAGGCCGGCCGCCGCGCGCTGCATCAGCGTGCCCTCGGGCAGCCGGGCCAGCAGCGCGGCCTCCGCCGCCCGGACCTGTTCGACACGATGAGCGCGGCGCATGAGGGGCCTCCCGTGGGCTCAGCCTTCGGCGATGACTACCGCCGACGCTACGCCCGCATCGTGACTGAGCGACACGTGCCACGAGCGGACGCCCAGTTCGGCGGCGCGCGCCGCGACCGTTCCGCTCACCCGCAGCACCGGCCGCCCGGACGGCTCGGTGTGCACCTCGGCGTCCGTCCAGTGCAGCCCGCCGGGCGCGCCCAGCGCCTTGGCCAGCGCCTCCTTGGCCGCGAACCGCGCGGCGAGGGAGGCGGTGCCACGCCGCTGCCCGGACGGCAGCAGCAGCTCCGCCTCGGTGAACAACCGCTCGGCCATCCCCGGCGTACGCTCCAGGGCGGCCCCGAACCGCTCGATCTCGGCCACGTCGATCCCGACCCCGATGATCACCCTTGACACTCCTCCGCGACAGTCGCCCGCTGCCGGGGACCTTACGGCACACTTTCGAGTGAGCACCGCTACGAACCCCCGCCGCTGTCGGTCCGCACCCCTACCGTCTGGCACGGCAAGGACCAACAGGAGGGAGAAGGGCCATGGCCGCCATGCCAGCAGTCGAGCACCCCTGAACGAGGACGACCTCCTCAACGCGTTCCTGGAGCTGGACACACCGGCCGGGTTCAAGGCCGAGCTCATCGAAGGGGAGATCGTCGTGACCGCACCGCAGGACGGATCGCACGAGACGGCGTTCGCCCTGCTCAACCGGCAGTTCATGCGAAAAGCCGCGATCGAGTTGGACCTCGCGGGCAACAAGGGCCTGATCACGCCCAGGGGGCGGTTCATCCCCGACGGCACGATCAGCGCGGTTGGCCACCTCGAGACGGCGGAGCCCTGGGCCGGCACAGCGGGGGTTCTACTGGTCTTCGAGGTCACCTCCACCAACCCCACCAAGGACCGCGAGGCCAAGCGCCTCGGCTACGCCGCCGCCGGCATTCCCTGCTACCTGCTGGTCCACCGCACCGACGGGGTCGTCAAGCTCTTCACGGACCCGGAGGGCAGGGACTACACCGCCCACACCCAGGTCGCCTTCGGCAAGCCGCTCGACCTGCCGGCGCCGTTCTCCTTCACGCTCGACACGGCGCCCCTGCGGTAGGGCGCAGCCACCGCAGGGGCGCCAGTCGGGCACCGGCCGCCGGCTACTCGACGGTGACGGACTTCGCCAGGTTGCGCGGCTGGTCCACCTCGTGCCCCTTGGCCGTGGCCAGCTCACAGGCGAAGACCTGCAGCGGCACGGTCGACACCAGCGGCTGGAGCAGCGTCGGGGTGGCCGGGATGCGGATCAGGTGGTCGGCGTACGGGGTGACGGCCTCGTCGCCCTCCTCCGCGATCACGATCGTCCGCGCACCGCGCGCCCGGATCTCCTGGATGTTGGAGACGATCTTGTCGTGCAGGATCGAACGCCCGCGCGGCGAGGGCACGACCACCACGACCGGCAGCCCCTCCTCGATCAGCGCGATCGGCCCGTGCTTGAGCTCGCCCGCCGCGAAGCCCTCGGCGTGCATGTACGCCAGCTCCTTGAGCTTGAGCGCACCCTCCAGGGCGACCGGGAAGCCCACGTGCCGGCCGAGGAACAGCACGGACTTGGCGTCGGCCAGCGAGCGCGCCAGCTCCCGCACCGGCTCCATGGTCTCCAGCACCTGCTCGATGGCCTGGGGCGCGTCGCCGAGCTCCTTGATGACGGCGAAGATCTCGTCGCCCCACTTGGTGCCGCGCACCTGGCCCAGGTAGAGCGCGACCAGGTAGCAGGCCACCAGCTGGGTCAGGAACGCCTTGGTGGACGCAACCGCGACCTCGGGGCCGGCGTGCGTGTACAGCACCGCGTCCGACTCGCGCGGGATCGTCGAGCCGTTGGTGTTGCAGATCGCCAGCACCTTGGCGCCCTGCTCACGCGCGTGCCGCAGCGCCATCAGGGTGTCCATGGTCTCGCCGGACTGCGAGATGGCGATGACCAGCGTCCGCTCGTCCAGGATCGGGTCCCGGTAGCGGAACTCGGACGCGACCTCGACCTCGCAGGGGATGCGGGTCCAGTGCTCGATCGCGTACTTGGCGATCATGCCGGCGTGGAACGCCGTGCCGCAGGCGACGATGACGACCTTGTCGACCGTGCGCAGGTCCGAGTCGGAGATCCGCAGCTCGTCGAGGGTGAGCCGGCCGTCGGTACCGATCCGGCCGAGGAGGGTGTCGGCGACGGCCTTCGGCTGCTCGGCGATCTCCTTGAGCATGAAGTAGTCGTAGCCGCCCTTCTCGGCGGCCGAGGCGTCCCAGTCCACGTGGTACTCGCGCACGTCGGCCGGGGTGCCGTCGAAGTTGGTCACCGTCACACCGTCGTGGCGCAGCTCGACGACCTGGTCCTGGCCGAGCTCGATCGCCTCGCGGGTGTGCGCGATGAACGCGGCGACGTCGGAGGCGAGGAAGTTCTCGCCCTCGCCGCGCCCGACCACCAGCGGCGAGTTGCGGCGGGCGCCGACGACCACGTCCGGGGCGTCCGCGTGCACCGCGACCAGCGTGAACGCACCGTCCAGGCGACGGCAGACCACGCGCATGGCCTCCGCCAGGTCACCCTGGTACGCCTCGCCCAGCAGGTGCGCGACGACCTCGGTGTCCGTCTCCGAGCGCAGCGTGTGGCCCCGCTCGGCGATCTCCGCGCGCAGCTGCGCGAAGTTCTCGATGATGCCGTTGTGGACCACGGCCACCCGCGCCGCGTCGTCCAGGTGGGGGTGGGCGTTGGCGTCCGTCGGGCCGCCGTGGGTGGCCCAGCGGGTGTGGCCGATACCGGTGGTGCCGCCGGGGAGGGGGGTCTCGGCGAGCGACTTCTGCAGGTTCGCGAGCTTGCCGGCCCGCTTGTCGGTGGCCAGGCTCCACTGCCCGTCGGAGTCCAGGGTCTGCACCGCGACCCCGGCGGAGTCGTAGCCCCGGTACTCCAGGCGCTGCAGGCCTGCGATTACTACGTCAAGGGCGGGCTGAGCGCCCACATATCCAACAATTCCGCACATGCGTGCCAGCATAAGGGCCGCTTTGCCCCGCGATTCCCCGCTCCCCGAATCGATGCGTGACAGACATTACAACGGCCGTAACGCTGCGCACGGCCCACAATGGGCATGTGCTGACCGAACTCTGTACGCGGGGCGCCGCCGCCTCGCCGGGCCCCTCCCCGTCGCCGTACGTGGACCTGAGCCGGGCGGAGTGGAGCGCCCTGCGCGAGCGCACCCCGCTGCCGCTGACCGCCGAGGAGGTCGAACGGCTGCGCGGCCTGGGCACCGCCCTGGACCTCAACGAGGTCGAGGACGTCTACCTCCCGCTGTCCCGGCTGCTGAACCTCTACATCCACGCCACCCACGAGCTGCGCGGCGCGGTCGGCACCTTCCTGGACACCCCGGACACCGAGCGCACCCGCACCCCGTTCGTGATCGGCGTGGCCGGGTCGGTGGCGGTCGGCAAGTCGACCACCGCGCGGCTGCTCCAGGCGCTGCTGGCCCGCTGGCCCGAGCACCCCCGGGTCGAGCTGGTCACCACCGACGGCTTCCTGCTCCCCAACGCCGAGCTGCGCCGTCGCGGCCTGATGGCCCGCAAGGGCTTCCCGGAGTCCTACGACCGCCGGGCGCTGATGCGCTTCGTCGCGGACGTGAAGGCGGGCAAGGACCGCGTCTCCGCCCCGGTCTACTCGCACCTCGTGTACGACATCGTGCCGGAGGAGCGCCTGACCGTCGAGCGCCCGGACATCCTGATCGTCGAGGGCCTGAACGTCCTCCAGCCGGCCCTGCCCGGCCACGACGGCCGCACCCGGCTGGCGGTGGCCGACTACTTCGACTTCTCGATCTACGTCGACGCGCGCACCGACGACATCGAGAGCTGGTACCTGTCCCGCTTCAAGAAGCTGCGGGACACCGCCTTCCTGGACCCGAACTCCTACTTCCGCCGCTTCACCGAGGTGCCGGAGGAAGAGGCGCTGGAGTACGGCCGCCAGGTCTGGCGCACCATCAACAAGCCCAACCTGCTGGAGAACGTGCTGCCCACCCGGGGCCGGGCCACCCTCGTCCTGCAGAAGGGCGGCGACCACAAGGTCCGCCGCGCGCTGCTGCGCAAGCTCTAGCGCCGACCCGAGTACGCGTCAGGGCCCCCGCCGAAGCGGGGGCCCTGACGCGTACTCAAGCCTGCACCCAGGCGCCCGATCAGGCCGATGCTCAGCCGAGGTGGGTGAGCACCGCCTTGGCGAGCCGCTCGGCGACGGCCTTCGCCTGCACCTGGTCCGCGGCCTCGACCATGACCCGCACCAGCGGCTCGGTACCGGAGGGGCGCAGCAGCACCCGCCCGGTCGCGCCCAGCTCGGCCTCCGCCTCGGCGACGGCCTCGGCCAGCTCGGCGCAGGTGCTCACGCGGCTCTTGTCGACGCCCTTGACGTTGATCAGCAGCTGCGGCAACCGGGTCATCACGGCGGCCAGGTCGGCCAGCGGCTGCTTGGTGGCGGCCAGGCGGGCCCCCAGCATCAGGCCGGTCAGCGTGCCGTCGCCGGTGGTGGCGTGGTCCAGCAGGATCACGTGGCCGGACTGCTCGCCGCCCAGCGCGTAGCCGTGCTCCTTCATCGCCTCCAGCACGTAGCGGTCACCGACCGCCGTCTGCACCAGGTCGATGCCCTCGCGCTCCATGGCCAGCTTGAAGCCGAGGTTGGACATCACGGTGGCGACGGCGGTGTTGCCACGCAGGGTGCCGGCCTCCTTCATGGCGACGGCGAGGATCGCGATGATCTGGTCCCCGTCGACCTCGTTGCCGTCCGCGTCGGCGGCCAGGCAGCGGTCGGCGTCACCGTCGAGCGCGATGCCGAGGTCGGCCCGGTGCTCGGTCATCGCGGCGCGCAGCTTGTCCAGGTGGGTGGAGCCGACGCCGTCGTTGATGTTGAGGCCGGTCGGCTCGGCGCCCAGGGTGTAGACGACCTCGGCGCCGGCCCGGGCGAAGGCCTCGGGGGCGACGCGGGCGGCCGCGCCGTGCGCGCCGTCGATGACGACCTTGATGCCGTCCAGGCGGTTGGGCAGCACGCCGATCAGGTGGGCGACGTACTTGTCGAAGCCCTCGGTGTACTCGCGGACCCGGCCGACGGCCTCACCGGTCGGACGCTTCCAGGCGTCGCTGCCCAGCGAGTACGTCCGGTAGTGCGCCTCGATGGCGTCCTCGATCCGGTCGTCCAGCTTGTGGCCGCCGCGGGCGAGGAACTTGATGCCGTTGTCCGGCATGGCGTTGTGGCTGGCCGAGAGCATCACACCGAAGTCCGCGCCCAGCGCGCCGGTGAGGTACGCCACGGCGGGGGTGGGGAGCACACCGACCCGCAGGACGTCGACGCCCGCGCTCGCCAGACCGGCGATGACCGCCGCCTCCAGGAACTCGCCGGAGGCGCGGGGGTCGCGGCCGACCACGGCCACCGGCCGGTGCCCTTCGAACGCGCCGGCGTCACCCAGCACGTGGGCAGCCGCCACCGAAAGTCCCAGCGCCAGCTCGGCCGTCAGGCCCTCGTTGGCCACACCGCGTACGCCGTCCGTACCGAAGAGTCGTCCCACTGTCCCGTCCTCCATTGCCGCTGCTGGCAGTAAATCTGATCGATTCCCCGCCGCCGCGCAACGGCCGGGGAGCACGACGCCCCGGAGTACACGGGGTACTCCGGGGCGTATGAGCGCAACCGGGGGGTGCACGCCACCAGGGCGGTACGCACCCCCCGGGGCGCGACTAGCGCTTGCTGTACTGCGGCGCCTTGCGGGCCTTCTTGAGACCGGCCTTCTTGCGCTCGACGGCACGCGCGTCACGCATCAGGAAGCCGGCCTTCTTCAGGGCAGCGCGGTTGTTGTCCACGTCGGCCTCGTTCAGGGCACGGGCGACGCCGAGGCGCAGCGCGTAGGCCTGACCGGAGACGCCGCCACCCGAGATGCGGGCGACAACGTCGTAGCGACCGTCGAGCTCAAGCAGCTTGAAGGGCTCGTTGACGGTCTGCTGGTGCACCTTGTTGGGGAAGTAGTTCTCCAGGGTGCGGCCGTTGATCTTCCAGACGCCGGTGCCGGGGACGATGCGCACGCGGGCGATCGCCTCCTTGCGACGGCCGAGGCCGGCGCCCGGGATGGCCTCGCCGAAGCGGCCGGCCAGCGACTCGGAGGTGTAGCTCTCCTCGGAGGTGAACTCGTCGGCGACGACGGTCTCGTCGAACTCGACCTCAAGGGTTTCAGTGGTCTCGGCCACGGTGTTCCTCAGCTCCTGCTAATTGGGATGGGGTTTTGGTGGCCGGACTTACTGCTGCGCGACCTGGGTGATCTCGAACGGCACCGGCTGCTGGGCAGCGTGCGGGTGCTGGTCGCCCGAGTAGACCTTCAGCTTCGAGAGCATCTGGCGGCCCAGGCTGTTCTTCGGGACCATGCCCTTGATGGCCTTCTCGACGGCCTTCTCCGGGTTCTTGTCCAGGAGGTCGTCGTAGCGGACCGAGCGGAGACCGCCCGGGAAGCCGCTGTGGCGGTAGGCCAGCTTCTGGGTCTTCTTGTTCCCAGACAGGTGCACCTTGTCCGCGTTGATGATGATGACGAAGTCACCAGTGTCAACGTGCGGCGCGTAGATCGCCTTGTGCTTGCCCCGGAGGAGGTTGGCGGCCTGGGAGGCCAGGCGGCCGAGCACGACGTCGGTCGCGTCGATGACGTGCCACTGACGCTGGACGTCGCCGGGCTTGGGGCTGTACGTACGCACGGTCGTAGCCTTCGCTTTTCAGTGAGTGAGTCCTGACAGGAGCACCTGGACGAAGCGATCAGCCTGGTCCCGCTTGGACGCAATTCAAGGGGGAGCCGCTGGTCATTGGTCTGGTGTCTCCGGCGTACCGACCTCTCACGTGAGATGGAGCGAGCCAATACGCACAACAAGCGCCCAGCCTACCGGCCAGGTCCGTACGGGTCAAAAACGGCCCGCCGACCGCGCTCCGCGACCCGCCTCCGGCCGCCTCTCATCGCTCCCGAACGACCCGCGTCTCGTCCCAGACCGGCTCGGGTGCCTCGTACACCCGGCCGTCCGAGCCGAACACCAGGAACCGGTCGAAGGTACGGGCGAACCAGCGGTCGTGCGTCACGCACAGGACGGTGCCGTCGAAGGCCTCCAGGCCCTCCTGGAGCGCCTCGGCGCTCTCCAGGTCCAGGTTGTCCGTGGGCTCGTCCAGCAGCAGCGCGGTGACCCCGGAGAGCTCCAGCTTGAGGATCATCAGCCTGGCCTGCTGGCCGCCGGAGAGCGACTCGAACTTCTGCTCCTCCTGCCGGTCCAGCTCGTAGCGGCGCAGCACGCCCATCGCGGCACTGCGGCTGAGCGCGTGCTCCTCCTCGATGATCGAGCGGACCGTCCGCCCGAACAGCTCGGGGTGCGCGTGGGTCTGGCGGAAGTGGCCGGGCACGACCCGGGCGCCGAGCTTCCAGCTGCCGGTGTGGGCGACGCTCTCGTCCCCCGCGAGCATCCGCAGGAAGTGCGACTTCCCCGAGCCGTTGGAGCCGAGCACCGCGACCCGCTCGCCGTAGAAGACCTCCAGGTCGAAGGGCTTCATCAGGCCGGTGAGCTCCAGCTTCTCCAGCGTGACGGCCCGCACGCCCGTCCGGCCGCCCTTGAGCCGCATGGTGATCGACTGCTCACGCGGCGGCTCCTCCGGCCGGCCTGCCTCCTCGAACTTCTTCAGCCGGGTCTGCGCGGCGGCGTAGCGGGTGGCGAGGGCGTGGCTGACGGAGGCCGCCTGGCGCAGGGTGACCACCAGCTTCTTCAGCTTGGCGTGCTCCTCGTCCCAGCGCCGGCCCAGCTCCTCGAAGCGCGCGAAGCGCTCCTTGCGGGCCTCGTGGAAGGAGTCGAAGCCGCCGCCGTGCACCCAGACGCTGCTGCCGCCGCCACCGAAACCGGCCTCGACGCTGATGATCTTGTCGGCGCAGCGGGAGAGCAGCTCACGGTCGTGCGAGATGAACAGCACGGTCTTGGAGCTGGCCGAGATGGCCTCCTCCAGCCAGCGCTTGCCCGGCACGTCCAGGTAGTTGTCCGGCTCGTCCAGCAGCAGCACCTCGTCCGGGCCGCGCAGCAGCGCCTCCAGTACCAGCCGCTTCTGCTCACCGCCGGAGAGCGTGTTCAGTCCGCGGAACTGCGCGCGGTCGAAGGGCATCCCCAGGGCCGCCATGGTGCAGACGTCCCAGTCGGTCTCGTAGTCGTAGCCGTCGGCGTCGGCCCAGTCGGAGAGCGCCTGCGCGTACGCCATCTGGGTCTTCTCGTCATCCTGCGCCATCATCGCCAGCTCGGCGGCGTCCACCGCCCGGGCGGCCACCGCGATCCTGGCCGGCGCGACGGAGACCAGCAGGTCGCGTACGGAGGCGTCGGCGGGCAGCGCGCCCGGCGTCTCGCGCTGGTCCTCGCGGCCGGTGGTGCCGACGAACTGGCGCATCACGCCCAGGCCGCCGCTGACCGTCACCGAGCCGCCGTGCGGCTGGATGTCACCGGCGATCATGCGCAGCAGCGTGGTCTTGCCGGCACCGTTGGCGCCCACCAGGGCGACCGCCGCGCCCTCCCCCACCCGGAAGGACGCGTCGTCGAACAGCACCCGCCCGTCCGGCAGGTAGTACTCAAGGTGCGAAATCTCGACGTGTCCCATAGTCGGGATTTTGCCAAGCCGAGGGCCCAGGTCCCAAACGGATTACCCGACGGGGCTCTGCCCGGGCAGGGTGCGCATCCGCCGGGCGGCCCGGTTGCGCTCCGCCAGCTGGTCGTCGGCGGGGTAACCGACCTCCTCCAGGGTGAGCCCGTACGGCCGGATGACGTTGACCGCGGAGTTGCGCACCCCGCCCGCCAGCACCTGGCCGGGGAACTCCACCGGCCGGTGCCCGTCGCCCACCAGCAGCATCGCGCCGACCAGGGCGCGCACCATGTTGTGGCAGAAGGCGTCCGCCCGCACCGTCGCCACCGCCAGCGAGCCGGCCACTCCGGCGGTGTGGCTGTCGGCCGGGACCCGCTCCCAGTACAGGTCGAGCAGAGTGCGGATGGTCGTCGCGCCCTCGCGCTTCTTGCAGTACGCGGCGAAGTCGTGCTCGCCCAGCAGCAGCTCGGCCGCCTCGTTCATCCGGTCGATGTCCAGCGGCCGGTCGTGCCACAGCACATGGCCGCGCAGCAGCGGGTCCACCCCGCCGGGGTGGTCGGCGACCCGGTAGGCGTAGCGGCGCCAGATCGCGGCGAACCGCGCGTCGAAGCCGGCCGGCGCCTCGGTGAGCGAGTAGATCCGGACGTCCCCCGGCAGCCGGCCGGCCAGCCGGCGCAGCAGCTTCTCGCCGTGCGCGGCCCACAGCTCCACCGGCAGGTCGACGTGCGCGACCTGGCCGCGCGCGTGCACGCCGGCGTCGGTGCGCCCGGCCACGGTGAGGTCGTACGTCTCCTCGCTGCGGGTGACGATCCGCAGCGCGCTCTCGATCTCGCCCTGGACCGTCCGGCGCCCGGGCTGACGCGCCCAGCCGGAGAACTCCGCACCCTGGTACGCGAGGTCCAGCCGGATCCGGACGGTGCCCTCGGCGGGCCCCTCCTGCTGTCCGGCCTGCTCGTGGCATTCCTTGACCACTGCTACTCCTGCTGCTGCTACGGCGAAGAACGAGGAACGGGCCCGCTCCCCCAGCGAACTGGGAGAGCGGGCCCGGACTCACACCCGAGGGTGTCAGGCGGTCTCGACCTCGGGGGTCTCGTCAGCCTTGGTCTCGGCGGCCTGCTCGGCCTCCTTGACGGCGCGCTTGGTGGCACCCTCGGCCTCGCCGACAGCGGTCTGCGCGACGGTCAGCGCCTCGACCAGCTCGATCACGGCCATCGGGGCGTTGTCGCCACGACGGGGACCGATCTTGGTGATACGGGTGTAACCACCCGGGCGGTTCTCGTAGCGCGGCGCGATCTCGGTGAAGAGGGTGTGCAGCACGGAGACGTCGGTGATCGTCTTGCGGACGATACGACGGTTGTGGATGTCGCCGACCTTGGCCTTGGTGATCAGCTTCTCCGCCAGCGGGCGCATCCGACGGGCCTTGGCCTCGGTCGTGGTGATGCGGCCGTACTGGAACAGCTCCCGGCAGAGGCCGGCGAGCAGCAGCGGCTCGTGGTGCGGGCCGCCGCCGAGGCGGGCACCCTTCGCGGGACGGGGCATGGTAGCTCCTTCAATCTCCGAATCCGGCCGTATCAGGTACCGGAACGGGCGGCCGGGCACGGTTGCCCGGACGGCTTAGTCGGGGATCCGGGGGTGTCCCCCGAAGATCCCTGCTTGCGAACAGGGGCGGCCCGGGGGCCACCCCCGCCCAAAATCAGTACTGCTCGGTCTCCGCGTAACCCGCGTCGTCCAGGTCGTCGGCGCCGAAGGCGTCGGCGGCGGCGGTCGGGTCGAATCCGGGCGGGCTGTCCTTGAGGGCCAGGCCCATGCCGGCCAGCTTCGCCTTGACCTCGTCGATCGACTTCGCACCGAAGTTGCGGATGTCGAGCAGGTCGGCCTCGGAGCGGGCGACGAGCTCACCCACGGTGTGGATGCCCTCGCGCTTGAGGCAGTTGTACGACCGAACGGTGAGCTCCAGCTCCTCGATCGGCAGCGCCAGGTCGGCGGCCAGGGCGGCGTCCGTGGGGGACGGGCCCATGTCGATGCCCTCGGCGTCGATGTTCAGCTCGCGGGCGAGACCGAACAGCTCCACCAGGGTCTTACCGGCCGAGGCCATGGCGTCCCGGGGGCGCATGGCGGGCTTGGTCTCGACGTCGACGATCAGCTTGTCGAAGTCGGTCCGCTGCTCGACACGGGTGGCCTCGACCTTGTAGGTGACCTTCAGCACGGGGCTGTAGATCGAGTCGACCGGGATGCGGCCGATCTCCTGGCCGGAGGCCTTGTTCTGGACGGCGGAGACGTAGCCGCGACCGCGCTCGACGGTCAGCTCCATCTCCAGCTTGCCCTTGCCGTTGAGCGTGGCGAGCACGAGCTCGGGGTTGTGCACCTCGACACCGGCCGGGGGCGCGATGTCGGCTGCGGTGACCACACCCGGGCCCTGCTTGCGCAGGTACATCACGACAGGCTCGTCGTGCTCCGAGGAGACGACCAGCTGCTTGATGTTGAGGATGAGGTCGGTGACGTCCTCCTTGACACCCGGCACGGTGGTGAACTCGTGCAGGACGCCGTCGATCCGGATGCTGGTGACAGCAGCGCCGGGGATCGAGGAGAGGAGCGTGCGGCGCAGGGAGTTGCCGAGGGTGTAGCCGAAGCCCGGCTCCAGCGGCTCGATCACGAACCGCGAGCGGAATTCGTCGACGACCTCTTCGGTCAGCGAGGGGCGCTGAGCGATCAGCATGTTCTGGATCCTCCAGTTGTCTTCGGCACCCACTATTTGATGCCGACAGGAACCAAGCGTACGGGGTCCCGTAGGAAACGGGACCCCGTACGAGGCTTGTTGCAAACCACGTGCCCGAAGCTCCCTCGCCCGGGGGCGAGGGGGGACTAACGGGTCAGACGCGGCGGCGCTTCGGCGGACGGCAGCCGTTGTGCGGGGTGGGGGTGACGTCCTGGATCGAGCCCACCTCCAGGCCGGTGGCCTGGAGCGAACGGATCGCGGTCTCGCGGCCGGAGCCCGGACCCTTGACGAAGACGTCGACCTTGCGCATGCCGTGCTCCTGCGCGCGGCGGGCGGCGGCCTCGGCGGCCATCTGCGCGGCGAACGGGGTGGACTTGCGCGAGCCCTTGAAGCCGACGTGGCCGGCAGAGGCCCAGGAGATCACGTTGCCCGAGGGGTCGGTGATCGAAACGATGGTGTTGTTGAACGTGCTCTTGATGTGGGCGTGCCCGTGAGCGACGTTCTTCTTCTCCTTGCGGCGCACCTTCTTGGCGCCGGCAGCCTGACGACCCTTGGGGGGCATAAGTCTGTTTCTCCTACTGAGGTGGTCGGTCCGCTAACCCGCGGGCCGGAGGGATGTCCGGTTAACGGGCGGACTACTTCTTGCCCGGCTTCTTCTTGCCGGCAATCGCGCGACGCGGGCCCTTGCGGGTACGCGCGTTGGTGTGGGTGCGCTGACCGCGGACCGGCAGGCCGCGGCGGTGACGCAGACCCTCGTAGCAGCCGATCTCGACCTTGCGGCGGATGTCGGCGGCCACCTCACGGCGGAGGTCACCCTCGACCGTGTAGTTGGCGTCGATCCACTGCGCGAGCTTGACGAGGTCTTCCTCGGAGATGTCGCGAACGCGGACGTCCGGGTTGACACCGGTCTCGGCCAGCGACTGCTGGGCGCGGGTACGGCCGATGCCGTAGACGTACGTGAGGGCGATCTCGATCCGCTTCTCGCGGGGGAGATCAACGCCGGCGAGGCGTGCCATTCATGGCTCCTGTGTTTCTTCAGAGGTCTTACGTGCCGCCTACTCCTTCGCCTCTCGACGATGGAGCCCCGGCCTCTGACCGGGGGTGGCAGTCCGTCTCAGGACGGATCGGGCAGCCCGCTTATGACGTTGTTCGCGTCGCGCGAAGTACTACGAGAAATGCTGGGAAGGATCAGCCCTGGCGCTGCTTGTGGCGCAGGTTGTCGCAGATCACCATGACCCGGCCGTGGCGGCGGATCACCTTGCACTTGTCGCAGATCTTCTTGACGCTCGGCTTGACCTTCATGTTTCAGGTTCTCCGGGTCTAGATCTGACGTTTGCTTACTTGTAGCGGTAGACGATCCGGCCGCGCGTCAGGTCGTAGGGGCTGAGCTCCACCACGACCCGGTCGTCCGGGAGGATACGGATGTAGTGCATCCGCATCTTGCCGCTGATGTGCGCGAGGACCTTGTGACCGTTCTGCAGCTCAACCTTGAACATGGCGTTCGGGAGAGACTCGATCACGGTGCCCTCGATCTCAATGGCGCCTTGCTTCTTTGCCATGAACTGCGAGATCCACCTTCCGGGACCGGCTACCGTATGCGGCACGCTCGTGCGAACCTGGGTTCACCCCGACCCCGGAGGGAAGAGGGCGTGCTAAAGCACGCTACGAGTGAGCCGACGGTCCATCCTACGCCAGCCTCACGCGTACGGCCAAAACCGGGGTCACCACTGGGCGACCACGACGATCGGCTCGACGTGCGCGGTGCAGGCCGAGCAGCGCCGGGCGGCCTGCGGTATCTCGGTCAGGCACTCGGGGCAGGGGCGCTTGACGACCTTGGGCTTCTTCGGCAGGTAGCGCGCGGTGGCCTTGGTCACCGGCAGCACCACGCAGAAGTACAGCACCGCGGCGGTCATGAAGAAGGCGATCAGCACGTTGAGGAACTGGCCGTAGGGGAAGGTCACCCCGCCGACGCTGAACTTGTAGGTGCTGAAGTCGCCGGCCGCGCCGACCACCACACCGACCAGCGGGGTCAGGAAGGCCGACACGAAGCCGGTCACCACACCCGTGAACGCGGCACCGATCACGACACCGACCGCCATGTCGATGACGTTGCCGCGCATCATGAAGTCCCGGAAGCCCTTGAGCACCGCTGTCCCCTTGTTCCTCGTACTGATGTGGTCCTCGTACTGGTGAAGCCCGGAAGCCTATCGAATGCCGGGCCCGCGGCAAAACATGACAAAGGGCCTGGAAGATCGATCTTCCAGGCCCTTCGCTGCTTCCGGACGGAGCCGCAGGTCAGCCCAGCGGGTCCGGCGCGGCCGTGACGCCGAGCCTGGCGAGCTCCGCCTTGCCGCCGTCGAAGGCGGTCAGCACCAGCGGGCCCTGCTCGGTGACGGCCACCGAGTGCTCCCAGTGCGAGGCCCAGGTGCCGTCGTTGGTGACGACCGTCCAGTCGTCCTCCAGGACGGAGGTGTGCGGGGTGCCCAGCGAGACCATCGGCTCGATCGCCAGCACCGTGCCGGGCACCAGCTTCGGGCCCTTGCCGCGGCCGCGCTCGACGTAGTTCAGCACGTGCGGCTCCATGTGCATCGCGGTGCCGATGCCGTGGCCGCCGTAGCCCTCGGTGATGCCCCACTTGCCCTTGGGCGGCAGCGGCTGGCGGCGGATGAAGCCCTCGATCGCCTTGGAGACGTCGACCAGACGGTTGTTCTTCTTCATCTGGGCGATACCCGCCCACATCGAGCCCTCGGTGACCTTGCTGAGCATCTCGACCTCGGGCCGGACCTCGCCCACCGCGACGGTGATCGCGGCGTCGCCGTGCCAGCCGTCCACGATCGCGCCGCAGTCGATGGAGATGATGTCGCCCTCCAGCAGCACCCGCTCACCGGGGATGCCGTGCACGACCTCGTTGTTGACCGAGGCGCAGATCACCCCGGGGAACCAGAGACCACCGTGGTGGGCGCGGAAGTTGGAGGTCGCGCCGTTGTCCGCGATCACCTTGGCCGCGATGTCGTTGAGGTCCTGGGTGCTCACCCCCGGCGCCACCGCCTCACGGCAGGCCTTGAGCGCCTCGGCGACGACCAGCCCGGCCACCCGCATCTTCGCGATCTGCTCGGGGGTCTTGATCTCCACCATCTGGTCACGCCTTCCTTGGTTTGCCGCCCGGTCCTTGCCGGACGGCCGTGCACTCATACCACCGTACGACGCCGTACGGCCGCGCCGCCCCGCCAGGGGCACCGCGGCCGTACGTCTGCCGTGAATCTCAGCTGTCCCGCTTCAGCGCCTCGATCGCGCGCTGGGTGACCTCGTCGACCTTGCCGAGCGCGGGGATGGTCGCGACCAGACCCTGCTGGACGTAGTAGTCGATGATCGGCTCGGTCTCGGTGTGGTAGACCTCCAGCCGGGTCCGCACCTTGTCCTCGGTGTCGTCCGAGCGCTGGTACAGCTCGCCGCCGCACTCGTCGCAGACGCCCTCCGCCTTCGGCGGGTTGTAGTCCACGTGGAACACGTGGCCCCCGTCGTTGCGGCAGAGCCGGCGTCCGGCGATCCGCTTGACGACCTCGTCCTCGGGGACCTCCAGGTCGAGCACGCCGTCGAGGGCGATGCCCCACTCGGCGAGGATCTCGTCGAGCGCCTTGGCCTGCACCAGATTGCGCGGGAAGCCGTCGAGCAGGAAGCCCTTGCCGGCGTCCGGCTGGGTCATCCGGTCCTTGGCCATGCCGATGGTGATCTCATCCGGCACCAGCCGACCCGCGTCCATGTACGCCTTGGCCTCGAGCCCCAGCTGGGTGCGCTGGCCGATGTTGGCGCGGAACAGGTCGCCGGTGGAGATGTGGGGAATGGACAGGGTCTTGGCGAGCAGGTGCGCCTGAGTACCCTTCCCGGCCCCGGGAGGTCCGACGAGGACGATACGCATCAGCGGAGGAACCCTTCGTAATTGCGCTGCTGGAGCTGGCTCTCGATCTGCTTAACAGTTTCGAGTCCGACGCCGACGACGATGAGGACGCTGGTGCCGCCGAACGGGAAGTTTGTCTGCTGTCCGAAGGCGACCAGGGCGATCATCGGGATCAGCGCGATCACACCCAGGTAGAGCGAGCCCGGCCACGTGATGCGGGTGAGCACGTAGTTCAGGTACTCGGCCGTCGGGCGGCCGGCCCGGATACCCGGGATGAACCCACCATACTTCTTCATATTGTCGGCAACTTCTTCGGGGTTGAAGGAGATGGCGACGTAGAAGAAGGCGAAGAAGACGATCAACAGGAAGTACGTGGCCATGTAGATCGGGTGGTCGCCCTTGACGAAGTTGTCCCGGATCCACACCGCCCAGCCGGCCTGGCTGCTGGTCAGCTGCACCACCAGGGCCGGGATGTACAGCAGCGACGAGGCGAAGATGACCGGGATGACACCGGCCTGGTTCACCTTGAGCGGGATGTACGTCGAGGTGCCGCCGAAGGCGCGCCGGCCGATCATCCGCTTCGCGTACTGGACCGGGATCCGGCGCTGGGCCTGCTCGACGAAGATGACGAGCATCACAACGAGGATGCCGACCGCGACGACGGAGAGGAACTCCACCCAGCCGCCACCGATGGTGCCGGACTTCTTGATCGCCCACATCGAGCCGGGGAAGCCGGCCGCGATGGAGGTGAAGATCAGGATGGACATGCCGTTGCCGATACCGCGGTCGGTGATCAGCTCACCGAGCCACATCACCACGGTGGTGCCGGCGGTCATCGTGAGGACCATCAGCGCGATCCGGAACACCGAGGTGTCCGGCACGATCTGGTTGGCCTGCGGGCAGCCGGCGAACAGCGCGCCGTTGGAGGCCGTCGCGACGATGCCGGTGCCCTGGAGCACGGCGAGCGCGATGGTCAGGTAACGGGTGTACTGCGTGATCTTCGCCGTACCGGCCTGACCCTCCTTCTTCAGCGCCTCGAGCCGCGGGATCACGACGGTGAGGAGCTGGAGGATGATGCTGGCCGTGATGTACGGCATGATGCCGAGCGCGAAGATCGTCAGCTGGAGCAGCGCGCCACCGCTGAAGAGGTTGACGAGGCCGAAGAGGCCCGTCGTGTCCTTCTGGTTGAGGCAGGCGTTGACCGCCTTGAAGCTGACCCCGGGGACGGGGATGTGCGCACCCAGCCGGAACAGCACCATGATGCCCAGCGTGAACAGCAGCTTCTTGCGCAGGTCGGGCGTCTGAAACGCCCGCGCGAACGCACTGAGCACGGTGCCTCCTGCGCCTCCCGCACGTCGTCGGCGGGAGGGTCGGTCCTGAATGGGGAGTTTTGCGGTCCGGCTCCCTACAGACGGCACAGGCGAGCCTACGCGCAGCCTACAAGGGAACTCCACGGACTCTAACAGTGCGCGGCCATTCCTAAGAAGCGTGAGCCGCCTCTCCCCCACTCACGGGGTACGGGATGCCCGGTTTTGCCACACAAAGAACGGGCCCGAAATGAACGAGCCCCGTACCTCCCTCTCGGGAAGTACGGGGCTCGCAATGTCAGCAAGCTCAGATGAGCTCGGTGACGGTGCCGCCGGCGGCGGTGATCTTCTCGGCGGCGGAGCCGGAAACGGCGTCAACCGAAACCTGCAGCGCGACCGAGATGTCGCCGGTGCCGAGCACCTTGACGAGCGAGTTCTTGCGAACCGCGCCCTTGGCGACCAGGTCCTCGACGGTGACCTCTCCACCCTGCGGGTAGAGCTCGGCCAGCTTGTCGAGGTTGACCACCTGGAAGGTGATCTTGAACGGGTTCTTGAAGCCCTTCAGCTTCGGCAGGCGCATGTGGAGGGGCATCTGGCCACCCTCGAAGCGCTGCGGAACCTGGTAGCGGGCCTTGGTGCCCTTGGTACCACGACCAGCGGTCTTACCCTTGGATGCCTCACCACGACCGACACGGGTCTTGGCGGTCTTGGCACCCGGGGCAGGACGCAGGTTGTGGACCTTCAGCGGAGAGTCCGCCATGTCAGTCAACCTCCTCGACCGTGACGAGGTGGCGGACGGTCTGGGCCATCCCGCGGATCTCGGGACGGTCCTCCTTCACGACCACGTCGTTCATCCGCTTGAGACCAAGCGAACGAAGGGTGTCACGGTGGTTCTGCTTGCTACCGATGTAGGACTTGGTCTGCGTGATCTTGAGGCGAGCCATCAGGCGCTCACCCCAGCAGCACGCGCCCGCAGCAGAGCGGCGGGAGCCACGTCCTCCAGCGGCAGGCCACGACGGGCGGCGATCTCCTCGGGGCGCACGAGGCCCTTCAGAGCAGCCACGGTGGCGTGCACGATGTTGATCGCGTTGTCCGAGCCGAGCGACTTCGACAGGATGTCGTGGATGCCGGCGCACTCCAGGACGGCACGCACCGGGCCACCGGCGATAACACCGGTACCGGGGGCAGCCGGCTTCAGGAGCACGACGCCGGCAGCCTTCTCGCCCTGGATCGGGTGAGGGATGGTGCCCTGGATACGGGGGACCTTGAAGAAGTTCTTCTTGGCCTCCTCAACACCCTTGGCGATGGCGGCCGGAACCTCCTTCGCCTTCCCGTAACCGACACCTACGGTGCCGTCACCGTCGCCCACCACGACCAGCGCGGTGAAGCTGAAACGACGACCACCCTTGACAACCTTGGCGACACGGTTGATCGCGACGACACGCTCGACGTAAGCGCTCTTCTCGACGACGGGGGCGCCGCCGTCGCGCTTACGGTCACGCCGCTCGCCACCGCCGGTGCCGCCGCCGGCGCCGCTACCGCGGCGCTGGGGTCCAGCCATTGGAATTACCTCTCTCGATTACGTCCGTCGACTGAGCCGACGAGCGGCTTAGAAGTCGAGCCCGGCCTCACGGGCAGCATCGGCCAGAGCGGCGATGCGGCCTGCGTACCGGTTGCCCGCGCGGTCGAAGACGACCGACTCGATGCCGGCGGCCTTGGCGCGCTCGGCGACCAGGCTCCCGACCTTCTTGGCCAGCTCGGTCTTGTCGCCCTCGACGCCCTTGATGGAAACGTCGAGGGTGGACGCCGACGCCAGGGTGTGACCCTTGGCGTCGTCGATGACCTGGGCGACCATGTGACGGTTCGAGCGGGTCACGACCAGACGAGGACGAACCTCGGTGCCGGTGACGCGCTTGCGAACGCGGATGGCGCGGCGCTTGCGGGCGGAGGGCTTGTAGGCGTTGCCCTTGCCGATCTTGACAGAAAGACTCATGGCTTACTTACCGCTCTTTCCGACCTTGCGGCGGATGACCTCGCCCGCGTACTTGACGCCCTTGGCCTTGTACGGGTCGGGCTTACGCAGCTTGCGGATCTTGGCCGAAACCTCGCCGACCAGCTGCTTGTCGATCCCGTCCACGTGGAACTTGGTGGGCGACTCGACCACGAAGGAGATGCCCTCCGGGGCCTCGATCAGGATCGGGTGGCTGTAGCCGAGCTGGAACTCCATGCTGGAGCCCTTCGCTGCGACTCGGTAACCAACACCGCTGATCTCCAGCGACTTGCGGTAGCCCGCGGTCACGCCGGTGATCATGTTCGCCACCAGCGTGCGGGAAAGGCCGTGCAGGGCCTTCGACTGACGCTCGTCGTTGGGGCGGGTGACGAGCAGGGTGCCGTCCTCGCCCTTGCCGATCTCGATCGGCGCGGCGACAACGTGGGTGAGGGAGCCCTTGGGGCCCTTCACCGAGACCGCCTGGCCATCGATGGTGACGTCCACGCCGGCGGGAACCGGGATGGGCAGCCGTCCAATGCGCGACATTGCTGTACCTCCGTTTCCCGAATTACCAGACGTAGGCGAGAACTTCTCCGCCTACGCCCTTCTTGGCGGCCTGCTTGTCGGTCAGGAGGCCGGAGGACGTGGAGATGATCGCCACGCCCAGGCCGCCGAGAACCTTCGGCAGGTTGGTGGACTTTGCGTAGACCCGCAGGCCCGGCTTGCTGATCCGCTTGATGCCAGCGATCGAGCGCTCACGGTTGGGACCGAACTTGAGCTCGATGGTCAGCTTCTTGCCGACCTCGTTCTCCTGCGGCTCCTCAACCTTCCAGGAGGAGATGTAACCCTCCTGCTGCAGGATCTCGGCGACGTGCGCCTTGATCTTGCTGGCCGGCATCGCCACGGTGTCGTGGTACGCCGAGTTCGCGTTACGCAGACGCGTGAGCATGTCTGCGATGGGGTCGGTCATGGTCATGATGGCCTCAGGCCTCTCTCGCCATGGTTTCTCCGCGCCAGGTCCCCCGTACTCCGAGGAGTACGGGGCACAGACGCAGGGGACCTATGACGTAGTAAGACTGGGTGCGAGCCCTCGGAAGAGGTCACGGATGCTACGGAGCGACCGTGACAGGGGGCCCGACCCCACTACCTTACGGGATTCCGTACGGGACCCCAAAAGTGGGGCGTGTGGGGTCGGGCACCACTGTGTCTCGCTGTGGCGTTACCGCGAGGTCCTGGACTACCAGGAGCTCTTGGTCACGCCCGGCAGCTCGCCGCGGTGGGCCATCTCACGGAGGCACACACGGCACAGGCCGAACTTGCGGTACACCGAGTGCGGACGGCCGCAGCGCTGGCACCGGGTGTAGGCCCGGACGCCGAACTTCGGCTTACGCTCGGCCTTCGCGATGAGGGACTTCTTCGCCATGTGGCTCACGCCTCCTTGAACGGGAAGCCCAGAGCGCGCAGGAGCGCCCGGCCCTCGTCGTCGGTCTGAGCGGTGGTCACGACGGTGATGTCCATACCGCGCTGACGGTCGACCTTGTCCTGGTCGATCTCGTGGAACATAACCTGCTCGGTCAGACCGAAGGTGTAGTTGCCACGGCCGTCGAACTGCTTCGGGGAGAGACCACGGAAGTCACGGATACGCGGCAGGGCCAGCGTCACCAGACGGTCCAGGAACTCCCACATGCGGTCACCACGGAGGGTGACGTGGGTGCCGATCGGCTGGCCCTCACGCAGCTTGAACTGCGCGATGGACTTGCGAGCCTTCGTCACCGCCGGCTTCTGGCCGGTGATGGCGGTGAGGTCGCGGATGGCGCCCTCGATCAGCTTGCTGTCACGGGCGGCCTCGCCGACACCCATGTTGACGACGACCTTGACCAGGCCGGGCGTCAGCATGACGTTCTCGTACGAGAACTGCTCCTGCAGCTGACCCTTGATCTCGGAGTTGTAACGCTCCTTGAGACGGGGGGTCACCTTCTCAACAGTCGTCTCAGACATCAGATGTCCTCACCGGTTCGCTTGGCAACGCGGATCTTGTTGCCCTCGTCATCGAAGCGGTAACCAACGCGAGTGACGACCTTCTTGCCGTCCTTCTCGACGACCAGCTGCACGTTGGAAACGTGCACCGGGGCCTCGACGGTGACAATGCCACCCTGAGTGCCCTGGCCGGGCTTGGTGTGCTTCTTGACCCGGTTCACACCCTCGACGAGGACCTTGTTCTCGGCGGGCATGGCCTGAATGACCTTGCCCTGCTTGCCGCGGTCCTTACCGGTGATGACCTGAACCAGGTCACCCTTCTTGATCTTCATGCTGTTCGCCATGGGTTAGAGCACCTCCGGCGCAAGCGAGATGATCTTCATGAACTTCTTGTCACGCAGCTCGCGGCCCACCGGGCCGAAGATGCGGGTGCCACGGGGGTCACCATCGGTGTTCTTGAGCACGACGGCGGCGTTCTCGTCGAACCGGATGTACGAACCGTCGGGGCGACGGCGCGACTTCACGGTGCGAACGATGACGCACTTGACGACGTCACCCTTCTTCACGCTGCCACCGGGGATCGCGTCCTTGACGGTGGCGACGATGACGTCCCCGATGCCGGCGTAGCGGCGACCGGAGCCACCGAGAACGCGGATGCAAAGGATTTCCTTCGCGCCCGTGTTGTCGGCGACACGCAGTCGCGACTCCTGCTGGATCACTGCTTTCTCCTGATCGTCAACGAGAGCTGGCGGGCCGGCCGCTGCTCACACCAGCGCTCGCGAGGAGCCTGCTGCACATACGGCCGTACCCGGACAACTTCGTTACTTGGCCTTCTCGAGGATCTCGACGACGCGCCAGCGCTTCGTCGCGGACAGCGGACGGGTCTCCGCGAGGAGGACCCGGTCGCCGATGCCGCAGGCGTTGGCCTCGTCGTGCGCCTTCAGCTTGTTCGTACGGCGGATGACCTTGCCGTACAGCGCGTGCTTGACGCGGTCCTCGACGGCGACGACGACGGTCTTGTCCATCTTGTCGCTGACGACCAGACCCTCACGGGTCTTACGGAAGCCGCGGGCCTCGGTCTCAGTGGTGTTCTCAGTCATCAGGCGTTCTCCACCGTCTCGATGCCCAGCTCGCGCTCGCGCATCAGGGTGTAAATACGCGCGATGTCCTTACGAACGAGCTTGAGCCGTCCGTGGTTGTCGAGCTGCCCGGTCGCCGCCTGGAAGCGGAGGTTGAACAGCTCCTCCTTGGCCTCGCGGAGCTTGCCAACGAGACCATCGTTGTCGAGCTCACGAAGCTCTGCAGCCTTGGTGCCGGCCGACATCAGCTCTCACCTGCCTCGCGCCGGATGATCCGGCACTTCATCGGGAGCTTGTGAGCTGCGCGGGTCAGCGCCTCACGAGCCACCTTCTCGTTGGGGTACGACAGCTCGAACATGACCCGACCCGGGTGCACGTTCGCGATCCACCACTCGGGCGAACCCTTACCGGAACCCATGCGGGTCTCGGCCGGCTTCTTGGTGAGCGGACGGTCCGGGTAGATGTTGATCCAGACCTTGCCGCCACGCTTGATGTGACGGGTGACGGCGATACGAGCGGACTCGATCTGCCGGTTCGTCACGTAGGCCGGGGTGACGGCCTGGATGCCGTACTCGCCGAAGGCGAGCTCGGTGCCACCCTTGGCCGCGCCACGGCGCTTGGGGTGGTGCTGCTTGCGGTGCTTGACCCGACGGGGGATCAGCATGAGGGTCAGGCCTCCGTTCCGGTGCTCTCGGCAGCCGGCGTCTCCGTCACAGCCGCGGCCGGAGCCTCGGTGTTCTGGGGACGACGGGCGCCACGGGCGCCGCCACGCTCGCCGCCACGGCCGCCACGCTCGCCACCGCGCGCGGGGCGGGCGTCGTTGCGGGCCGGACGGTTGCCCGAGCGGGCAGCAGCGTTCTCAGCGCGGACCTCGGCGATGTTCTTGACGTCGCCCTTGTAGATCCAGACCTTCACGCCGATACGGCCGAAGGTCGTCTTGGCCTCGAAGAAGCCGTAGTCGACGTTCGCGCGAAGGGTGTGCAGCGGCACACGACCCTCGCGGTAGAACTCCGAACGGCTCATCTCGGCGCCGCCGAGACGACCGGAGCACTGGACCTTGATGCCCTTGGCGCCGGACTTCATCGTGCCCTGCATCGACTTGCGCATGGCACGGCGGAACGACACGCGGGAGGACAGCTGCTCCGCGACGCCCTGAGCCACGAGCTGGGCGTCCAGCTCGGGGTTCTTGACCTCGAGGATGTTCAGCTGGACCTGCTTGCCGGTCAGCTTCTCGAGGTCGCCGCGGATGCGGTCGGCCTCGGTGCCACGGCGACCGATGACGATGCCGGGGCGGGCGGTGTGGATGTCGACGCGGACGCGGTCGCGGGTGCGCTCGATCTCAACCTTCGAGATGCCGGCGCGCTCCATGCCCTTCGTCATCATGCGACGAATGGCAACGTCTTCCTTGACGTAGTCCTTGTACAGCTTGTCGGCGTACCAGCGGGACTTGAAGTCCGTGCTGATGCCGAGGCGGAACCCGTGCGGGTTAACCTTCTGGCCCATTACCGGGTCCCTTCCTTGCTGCTGACGACCACGGTGATGTGGCTGGTCCGCTTGCGGATCCGGTAGGCACGGCCCTGGGCACGCGGACGGAACCGCTTCAGGGTCGGACCCTCGTCAACGTACGCCTCGCTGATGACGAGGTCGTCCACGTTGTTGTGGTTGTAGTTGTGCACGGCGTTGGCAATGGCGCTGTCGAGCACCTTGCCGACCGGCACGGTCGCGGCCTGCGGAGCGAAACGCAGGACCGCCTGGGCCTCCGTGGCGTTCAGGCCACGGATGAGGTCCACCACGCGGCGGGCCTTCATGGGCGTGACGCGGATGTACCGCGCCTGGGCCCTGGCTTCCATGGTTGTCCCCTTGCTGGTGTAAGTCATTGAGTCGGTAATCTCGCTGGCGACTAGCGACGCTTCGACTTGCGGTCGTCCTTGACGTGACCGCGGAAGGTACGCGTCGGCGCGAACTCGCCGAGCTTGTGGCCGACCATCGACTCGGTGACGAACACCGGGACGTGCTTACGGCCATCGTGAACCGCGATCGTGTGGCCAAGCATGGCCGGGAAGATCACGGAGCGACGGGACCAGGTCTTGATGACGTTCTGGGTACCCGCCTCGTTCTGCGCGTCCACCTTCTTGAGAAGGTGGCCGTCGATGAAGGGGCCCTTCTTGAGACTGCGCGGCATCTGACCTGCTCCTAGCGCTTCTTGTTGGTCTTGCGGCGGCGCACGATGAGGGCGTTCGAAGCCTTCTTCGGGCTACGAGTGCGACCCTCCTTCTGGCCCCACGGCGAGACCGGGTGGCGACCACCGGAGGTCTTACCCTCACCACCACCGTGCGGGTGGTCGATCGGGTTCATGGCCACACCACGCACGGTCGGGCGAACGCCCTTCCAGCGCATACGGCCGGCCTTGCCCCAGTTGATGTTCGACTGCTCGGCGTTGCCGACCTCGCCGACGGTCGCGCGGCAGCGCGCGTCCACCAGGCGGATCTCACCGGAGGGCATGCGCAGGTGCGCCATCTTGCCCTCACGCGCCAGCAGCTGGATGCCGGCACCGGCGGAGCGGGCCAGCTTGGCACCGCCACCGGGACGCAGCTCCACCGCGTGGATGGTGGTACCGACCGGGATGTTGCGCAGCGGCAGGTTGTTGCCCGGCTTGATGTCGGCCGCGGGGCCGTTCTCGATCCGGTCACCCTGGCTGACACCACGGGGGGCGATGATGTAGCGCTTCTCGCCGTCCACGTAGTGCAGGAGCGCGATGCGCGCGGTGCGGTTGGGGTCGTACTCGATGTGCGCGACCTTGGCCGGCACGCCGTCCTTGTCGTGACGACGGAAGTCGATCACGCGGTAGGCGCGCTTGTGTCCGCCACCCTGGTGGCGAGCGGTGATACGACCGGCGTTGTTACGGCCGCCCTTGCTGTGCAGGGGGCGAACCAGCGACTTCTCCGGCGTGGACCGCGTGATCTCTACGAAGTCGGCCACGCTGGAGCCACGACGGCCCGGCGTAGTCGGCTTGTACTTGCGGATGCCCATTTGGCTCTCTCGTCCTCGTCCTTATCGACGATCACGATCTCCGTTAGGAGACCGGACCACCGAAGATGTCGATGCGGTTGCCCTCAGCCAGCGTCACGATGGCGCGCTTGGTGTCCTTGCGCTTGCCAAAGCCCGTCTTGGAGCGCTTGCGCTTGCCCTGACGGTTGAGCGTGTTGACGGACTCGACCTTGACCGAGAAGACCGCCTCGACGGCCTGCTTGATCTGGGTCTTGTTGGCACCCGGCGACACGACGAACGTGTACTTGTTCTCGTCGAGGAGCGAGTAGCTCTTCTCCGAGATGACCGGCTTCACCAGGACGTCACGGGGGTCCGTGAACGTCTTGCTCGTGATCTCTGCAGCCATCAGGCGGCGCTCCCTTCGAGCTCGCCCTCAGCAGCCACAGCCTTGGCGGACGCGGCGGGACCCGCCACGAAACGCTCGAAAGCAGCCTGGGTGAAGACCACATCGTCGGAGACGAGCACGTCGTAGGTGTTCAGCTGACCCGCGTCCAGGATGTGCACGTTCGGCAGGTTGCGGGCGCTCTTGAGACCCAGCTCGTCGGCACGCTCGACGACGAGGAGGATGTTCTTACGCTCGGTGATCTTGCCGAACAGACCCTTGGCGGCCTTGGTCGACGGCGCCTCGGCCGCGATCACGTCGGTGATGACGTGGATGCGGTTGTGGCGGGCCCGGTCGGTGAGCGCACCGCGCAGAGCGGCGGCGATCATCTTCTTCGGGGTCCGCTGCGAGTAGTCGCGCGGCACGGGACCGTGCACGACGCCACCGCCGACGAACTGCGGAGCGCGGGTCGAGCCCTGACGGGCGCGGCCGGTGCCCTTCTGGCGGTACGGCTTGCGACCGCCACCGCGAACCTCGCCACGGGACTTGACCTTGTGGGTGCCCTGACGGGCCGCAGCGAGCTGCGCCACGACGACCTGGTGCATCAGCGGAACGCTGACCTTGGCGTCGAAGATCTCGGCCGGCAGCTCGAGGCTTCCGGTCTTGTCGCCCGAGGGCGACAGGATGTCAATGGTGCTCATATCCTCACAGCCCCTTCGCCGCAGTGCGGACGAGGACGAGGCCGCCGTTCGGGCCCGGGATTGCGCCCTTGATCAGGAGCAGCCCCTTCTCCGCGTCAACGGCATGGATGGTCAGGTTCTGGGTGGTCACGCGCTCGTGGCCCATCCGGCCGGCCATCCTCATGCCCTTGAACACGCGACCCGGGGTGGCGCAGCCACCGATCGAGCCGGGCGAGCGGTGCTTGCGCTGCACACCGTGACCGGCGCCGAGGCCCCGGAAGTTGTGGCGCTTCATGACACCGGCGAAGCCCTTGCCCTTGGAGGTGCCGGTCACGTCGACCTTGACACCGGCCTCGAACAGCTCCGCGGTGATCTCCTGGCCGAGGGTGTACTCGGAAGCATCCGCGGTGCGGAGCTCGACCAGGTGGCGACGCGGGGTCACGCCGGCCTTGGCGAAGTGGCCCGCGAGGGGCTTGTTCACCTTGCGGGGGTCGATCTCGCCGAAGCCGATCTGCACGGCGTTGTAGCCGGCAGCGCTGTCAGCGGTGTGGACCTGGGTCACGACATTGGGCCCGGCCTTGACGACGGTCACCGGAACGATCCGGTTGTTCTCGTCCCAGACCTGGGTCATGCCGAGCTTCTCGCCCAGGATGCCCTTAATCTGCTTTGCCATCTTCGTCGCGCCTCTCAGAGCTTGATCTCGATGTCGACGCCGGCCGGAAGGTCGAGGCGCATCAGCGAGTCAACGGTCTTCGGGGTCGGGTCGAGGATGTCGATCAGACGCTTGTGAGTGCGCATCTCGAAGTGCTCGCGCGAGTCCTTGTACTTGTGCGGCGAGCGGATGACGCAGTACACGTTCTTCTCAGTGGGCAGCGGCACCGGGCCCGCGACCTGCGCACCAGTGCGAATGACGGTCTCGACGATCTTCTTCGCCGAGGAGTCAATCACCTCGTGGTCGTAGGCCTTGAGCCGGATGCGGATCTTCTGTCCCGCCATGGCTACTCAGTAGTCCTTTGTGTCGTCTGCTGCTTCTACTGCCGGAGTCAGCCGGGTGGCTTGGTCCGGTGGCGCCTCCGGATGGCTACCTTCCGACCCACGCGGTCGGGCGTGTCGCCCTTGCGCTTGTAAAAATTCCGACAGAAGGTTGCCCTTCTGCGGATTCCACGGAGTCGGTGAGGCATTGCACCCACCAGGTGCCGGATCGAGGCCCCGCCCACGCTTCCCGGAAGATTCCCGTACGTCCGCCCCGCAGCTGCCGCGGTGTCGACTTCACACCACTGCATTCACATAGATCACGTGAACACATGAACGGCCATCACGGGAACGACGAGTACATGGGACTCGCTTCCGGTCCTCCCGGCGGGAGGCGCGCAGCATCGGCACTCAACCGAGCAACTTGGACATACTGCCACATGGAGCAGTCCGGACGCCAATCGGCGTCCGGACTGTCACTTGGTACGCAGTGCGCGTCCGACCATCGATCCGGCGTGCGAGAAGTCGCCCGCGCCCAGTCGGCCGGCAGCCAGCATCAGGGCGTGCAGGCGCGAGGAGAAGTGCAGGTCCGCGGCGCGGGCGGCGGAGTTCCAGCCCTTGGCGCGCAGTTCTGCGGAGATCAGCGAGTAGTAGCGGGACTCCTCGTCGAAGCGCTTGCCGTCCTTGGCCCGCTGCGCGGAGTCGCTCGCCTGGTGGCGGCGGTAGCGGAACACCTCGCGGGGGTCGACCAGCAGGGTGCCGCCCTCCATCAGCATGTCCACCATGAACGCCAGGTCGTGGATGGCGTCGATGTCCGCCCGGTAGGGGATCTTCGACAGCGCGGACCGGCGGTAGGTGAGGGAGGGCGTGTACAGCCAGTTACCGCCCAGCAGGCTCTTGACCGCGTCCTCGCCGCTGATCATCCCGGCCTTGCGGGCGGAGGCGCTGATGACGCGCTTGACCTTGTCGCCCATGCCCACCGAGGGCACCAGCGTGCCGTCGCTGTCCATCACCCGCACCCCGGGCTGGACGGCGATCGCGTCGGGAACCGCCTCCAGGCGCTCCAGCACGACGTCCAGGTAGTCCGGCTCCAGCAGGTCGTCGGCGCCCATCATGCAGACGAACTCGCGCTCGGCCAGTTGCGAGCACTTGTAGGTGTTGCCGTTCGGGCCCAGCCGCTCCTCGTTGCGCATGTACCGGATGCGGTCGTCGGCGAGGCCGTCGATGTACTCGGCGGCCCGGTTGCCCGGGTAGCCGTCGTCGACGATGGTCAGCCGCCAGTCCTGCCGGTTCTGGGCCCGGATGCTGTCGATGGTGGCAAACAGGTACTCGGGGTCGCCGTAGTACGGGATGACGAAGTCGACACTCATGACGCCGCCGTTCCTCCTGATCATGTTGCTACACGCTTCGGTGCCGCCCGGGCCCGCAGGCCCGGGCGACACCCGGTGGACCAGCCCTCGGCCGGTCAGCCCTGGTGACGCCAGACGACCCAGCGGTTCTGCGTGCTGACCCGGTCCAGCACCCAGCCCTTGGGGGGCTGGGGCCAGCTGGACGCCGCGGCCGCCGCGTCGCCGCCCGGCAGCTCCAGCACCGCCACATCGGCGCCGGCGGGGAGCGGCTGCTTGCCGTTGTAGAGGTCCATGGTGGTGGTCCGGCTCCAGTAGACCTCGTAGTCCTGCGCCATCCGCAGGCCCCAGTCGACGTGCCAGTCCATGAGTACCTCGTCACCCTTGCGGATACCGGCCTCATGCGTGAACCCGGTGGCCAGGTTCTTGCGCCACTTCACGTACGGCTCGGCGACCCGCGTGCTGACCGAGTTCGTCGCGAAGCCCGCGAGCAGGACCAGCACCGCGGCCACCGAGGCCATGACCTTGCGGCCACCGGTCAGCCGCATCAGTACGCAGCCCGCCAGGACGATGCCCGCGCCGATCATCGTCCGCCAGATGTGCAGCACGCCCCAGTCCACGGCCAGGAACAGCGCGTCCGGCATGGCCCAGGGGATGATCGCCTGGCGGTAGAGCTCCTTGCCCGCGTACTGGATGACGATCTCGGCGCACAGCACCATCAGCGCGACGCCGCCGGCCGTCAGGTACAGCAGGTTACGGCGGCGGAAGCGGTAGAGGGCGGCCGCTCCGATCAGGAAGAAGCCGGGCACCAGCGGGGACAGGTAGCGGGCGTACACCCAGTTGTCGATCCGGGGGTCGTCACCCAGCGCGGCGGCGGAGGCGAGCGCGACGCCGGCCATCATCGCCAGCATGCAGAACGAGACGACCCGCCCGGCCCGGTCGATCCGCGAGCTGAACAGCGCGAACACGCAGAGCGCGACACCCATCGCACCGATGCCCCAGGAGGAGGTCATCAGGTACCAGAACTGGCCGAACACCCGGGTGATCGTGCGCCCGAGGATCTCGGGGTTCTTCAGGCCGTCCAGGACGGCGTTGCCGTTCTCGCTCGGCTTCGCCGCGAACTGGGAGGTCAGGTACGAGGACAGCAGCTTGGCGAAGCCGACGCCGACGGCCAGCGCGGCGAACGCGGCGAGGGTGGTGCGGCGCGGTGCCCAGTTGAGGATCAGCACCGCCAGGAACGCCACCGCGGTGATGGCGACCATCACACCGCCGCGGTCGTGGGTGGCCATCGCGTAACCGACGGCGAGGCCGGTGCCCACACCGAAGGCGTAGCGCCGGCGCAGCGGACCCTCGGACAGCCAGCCGTGCATGCAGATCAGCCAGCACAGCACCAGGACCTGGAACACCGCGTCCGCCATGGCGAACTGGGAGTAGAAGATCACCGGCGGCATCAGGGCGACGGCGAAGGCGAGGGCGCCCGAGAGCGGGCGCGGGATCTCGAGCCGGCGCAGCGCCACGAAGACCAGCGGGAAGACCAGCGCGTTCAGCAGCGCGTTGATCCCGAGCACCAGGTGGTAGGCGGTGACGGGATTGTCGGCCAGCCGCAGGGCCGGGGAGATCAGCAGCGAGTAGCCGCCGGGGATGACCGTCTCATTGGGCATCTCGGTGGCGGGGCGCCCGGCCAGGATGCGCGCGAGGACCAGGTAGGAGGTCTCGTCCGCGTGGACCGAGGGGTACGCGCGGTGCAGCACGTGGACCACGCGGAAGACGACCTGGGCCAGGTATCCGAAGACCAGGACGGCGGGCCAGAACCACGTGCGCGTGGTCATGGCTTCCAGTGATCCGAACTTCGCCGCGGGGCGGCCGGCCGGCCTGCTCGACTCTGCCTTTCCCGCGATTCCAGCGGGGGAATCGGACGCCCCCTCCGGCACATCAACGGCGCCAATCAGCGGCTGCACCCAACGCTCCCTTTGTCGGTTCACTTCGGCAATACCCGGTGGATTCGGGTCGCGCTCCGCCCAACTTCACGGCTTGCACTCCCAGTTGGACCGCCCGGAGAGTCTGGCACGCGGGGCTTCCCGCACGCCAGCCGCGTCGGGTGCCCGAGCGGCGGCCCGACCGGGCCCAGGCGGCACCCCCATGTCGAATATCCGATTCGCCATGATTTGCCCCACCCGAATATCGCTGTGCGCCGGCCATGGACAGCGCGGGATTCCGTCCCGCGCCCCCACCCTGGGGCATCCATCCGCCGGCGTTTGCTCACTATCATATTTCACGCACAACATGGATCTCCGACCGCGGAGTTGCGGACGCCGCCCGGAGGGCCGCCCTGTGCGGCGCCCGCCCGTCCTACTTGGCCCAGGGTGCGGGCCGCCCGCAGGTGGTGGGCCACTGCGGGCCCGGCACGGCGGCGCACCAGAGCTGCGGATCCTCCTGCCCGGTACCCGGCGGGCTCGCGTGCAGAACCCGTCCCGGGGTGCACTTGCCCTCGGGCGCGTAGGGCGAGCAGCTGCCGTCGGCCCGTTGCAGCTGGTGCGCGTGGTACGAGTCGATCCCCAGCGAGTTCATGGTCGGGTCGAGTTCGGGCATGTAGCGGTTGGCGGACCAGCTGGCCCCCATCGTCGCGAACAGCGCGATGGCGCAGATCGCCCCCGCCACGGCCTGGCGTACGCCACGGACCGGCAGCTTCGCCCTGACGCCCTCGGCCGAGGCGAGCGCCACGTTGAGCCAGCCGCTTCCGCGCCGGACCGTCAGCATCACCCCGAAGACGGCAAGGATCATCAGGCAGTACATGATCATCCAGGTGGTGCGCGGATAGAGCATGACCGCCTGGTCGTGCTCCATCCTCGACGCGTACCAGAACCGCAGCAGCCAGGCACTCACCAGAGCGGCCAGCGTGGCCCGCACGGGCAGGTAGCGCACCCCCAGCCCCACCCCGAGGGCCACCCCGAGCAGCAGCAGCAGGACGAAGCCGGTCTGTCCCGCCAGCTCCCCCGGAACCGGCCAGTTGTCGATGGTCGCGGCGCCCGGCCGGTCGTTGAGCCAGCCGAACACGTAGGCCGGGTCGGAGAAGGCACCCGGGTAGGCATAGCGGTCCACGGTGCCGGTGCCGGAGTTCAGCATCGGCCAGAGCACCGGCGAGCCGACCACGGCCGTGCACAGGCCGGCCACACCGGCGAACAGCCCCGCGCGCCGCAGCGCGAACCCGCCGCGGCGCCACGGGACGGTGCAGGCGATCAGCACCAGGGCGCCCGGACCGGCCCAGACGAACCAGCCGACGTACCAGAGGATCATCAGCCCGAAGGCCACGCCGAACGACGCTCCCAGCAGCAGGACGGCGGAGAGCCTCCGGTTGGGCGCCGTCCGCAGGACGCCCAGGAAGGCGGCGAGCAGCGGCAGCAGAACGATCATCACGACGTGGCTGTAGGGGCGGATCGGGTCGAGGAAGACCAGCGCCGCCGGGATCGCGATCATCAGCGCCCAGACCGGCCGCAGGACCAACCGCCAGGCGAGGTAGCTCATCGGCCCCACCAGGGCGCTGAAGACGAGCTGAAGGTCCTTCAGCGCGAAACCGGGCTGGCCGCCGCGCACGTGCTCGGCCCAGAACGCGAGGACGGCCGGGAAGCCCGGCGGATAGAGCACGGGCAGTCCGCGGCCGTCGATGATGTCCTGCGCCATGGCCTGAAGATTCGCCGGGTCACTGCCCTGGCCCCCCAAGGCCCAGGGAGTGCCGTGCAGTGCCACGGTGACGCCGCCGGCCACCACCCCGGTCGCCAGGCCGGCGACGGCGGCACAGGTGAGGCGCTGGGCCAGCCAGAAGCGGCCCTGGCTGCCGCGGTAGGCGGCGTACAGCAGCCAGGCCAACGGTGGCAGCCCCAGCAGGGCGGCGTAGAGCTGGAGGTGCGCGAGCCCGCTGACCTGACCGACCCGCACCATCGGGTTCACGTCGACGCTTCGGCTGAGGACGGTGAACCCGAGGGCGGTGGCCACGCTCACCAGAATCTCAGCGGCGGCTCGGGTCCAGCGACTGGAGGTACGGGGCCTGCGGCGGCCCCGGCGTGCCCGGGAGCCGCCTAAGACGGCTCCCATCCCCCCCAGTCGATCGCCCGGCCCTGCGGCGAGAGCTGCCGCAGTGAGTGTCCGGGCTGTCGGGCCGGCAACAGGTTTGCCAGATATCGAATTCGACATACCTCAGATCTTCGCCGAAACCGAGGAGCCAAGCACCTCGGAATCGGCATCAAAGCGCTCGCCGTTCAGTCGAGAACCCTCATTAATGGCGACAGTTCGGGCCAGATCGGTCAGCTTCTTCTCCAGCGAGCGGAAGCGCAGGTAGGTGTTGAGGGCCAGGAAGGCCATCGCGATCACCATCAGGTAGAGCACCAGGTCGGTGCCACGGCCCACGCCGAGCCTGACCGCGAGCCAGGTGACACCGCTCGGCCAGAGCACCGCCACGATGTTCGCCACCACGAACAGGGAGAACGCGATGCGCTTCCAGGCCCGGGTGTTGGCGGCGTCCCAGCGCCGGATGAAGGTGAAGGCCACAATGACCGCACCGAGGACGAGGATCAGCTGAATCCAGATGTGGTTCATCGGCGGCCACGCTCCCGCAGCGAGATGTCGAAGAGGATGTTGACGCCGTTGATCAGGGACTGACCCTTGGCGCGTGAGTACTCGGTGTAGAGGATGTCGACCGGCACCTCGGCGACCCGCAGGTCGGAGCCGGCCAGGAAGGAGACGATCTCCGAGGCGTGCGCCATGCCGTTCATCGTGATCCGCACCCGCGAGGCGGCCTCACGGTTGAGCACCCGCAGGCCGTTGTGCGCGTCCGTCAGCTTGAGCTTGCGCGCGGTCGGGGAGACCGCCGCGGCCGTCCGCAGCACCACGCGCTTGATCCACGGCACCTGGCCGGTCTGCTCGATGAAGCGCGAGCCCAGCACGACGTCGGCCTCGTCGGCCCGCAGCAGGGCGACCATCTTCTCGACGTCGTGGGTCTGGTGCTGCCCGTCCGCGTCGAAGGTGGCGAAGTACTGCGCGTCGGGCTGCGCCAGCGCGTACGCGATGCCGGTCTGCAGCGCCGCCCCCTGACCCAGGTTCACCGGGTGCCGGACGAGGTGCGCGCCGGTGGTCAGGACGTGCTGGGCCGTGTCGTCGGAGCAGCCGTCGTCCACCACCACGATGTTCGGGAAGGTCTTTCTCGCCCCTTCCACCACCTCGGCGATCACCTGGCCTTCGTTGTAGGCCGGGATCACCAGCCAGACATTGTCGTACTGGGACACGGGGGCTCCATGCTCTGGGAAGGGCACGTTCTTTCGTGCCTCAGTCGGTCTGTCGGTGCGGGGCAAGGCCGGGGGTACCACGTCTGCGCTGACGTCCCGTGCCATCAGGAAGTGCGCAGTGCCACCGGCCGGTGCTGCCCGTCGGCGGACGTCTCATCGGCCTGCGCGGAGGAGGGGCGGCTCGGCAGGGACCGGTACAGCGACCACAGCATCACGGCAGCACTGACGGCCGAGCCGACGAGGTAGCCGAGCTCGGCGCGTGTACCGATGTCACCGGGAGCAAGCGTGACACAGACCAATGCTACGGAACCCAGCGCCCAGCCGAACAGCTGCCGACGATGCTGTTCCAGCGACATGAGGGCCTGTCCGAAGACCGTTGCCAGCACGTAGCAGAGGGTACCGACCACCAGCCAGGTGAAGTCCAGTGGATTCAGCAGGTCCTCGGCGTTGAAGAGCAGCGGGTTCAGCCAGCTGCCGAGGACGATGACCGGCAGCCCGCCGCCGACGCACATCGCCGTCACGATGGCGGTGGTACGGGTGAAGACCTTGCGGAACTCGCCGTGGTCGCCGGCCGCGGCCGCGCCCGAGAGCGAGGAGACCAGCGAGGCCTGGATGGCGCTGTAGGCGAAGAGCGGCACCCGGGCCAGCACGACCGCCTGGGCGAGTGCGAAGACCAGCGCGTCCGAGGCCAGTGAGGAGCGCGGGGAGAACAGCCGCACGCTGACCGCGGTGGCGTTCACCACCAGCTGGGACAGCATCACCGAGGCGATCAGCAGGCCGAGTCCCTGCGTCAGCTCCCGCCAGGCCACCGCCGGGCCGGGCACCCGGTCGGCCAGGATCGAACGCAGCCCGACCAGCGCGGCGATCAGCGGCGCGACCACCAGGATCAGACCGAAGGCCAGCGCGGAGTGGATCCCGAGGACGGCGACCAGCGCGGCGAGTGCGATCCGCAGGCCGCCGTCGACCGCGAGCTGGAGGCCGTACGCCCCGAAGTTGCCCAGGCCCGCGAGCGCGCCGCGGGAGACCGAACTGATGGCCAGTCCGGCCAGCGCCCCGCCCAGGCCCACCACCAGGGTGAGGTCACCCTTGAACAGGTGGTCCGCCAACGGCCTGGCCGCCACGGCCAGTACGAGCATCGCGGCGCCGAGCACGCCCAACGCCAGCAGCAGCATCCTGCGGACCGCCGGCAACGAGCCGTGTCCCGCCACCCTGCGGGCCGCCACGATCCGGGTCAGCTCAAGTTCGACGGGCTGGAACAGGCCCCACCCGACGGACATCACGACCGTCCAGAGCATCGTCACCCGGGCCGCACCCTCGGTACCGAGGCTGTAGCCGACCAGAGCCATGTACACGTACGCGGAGGCGCCGAGCACCACCGTGCCGCTGATCACCAGCCGCACCCCGGGAGGCAGCGCTCCGAGGATCTTGGCGATCGGATTCTTCATCGCATGGTCACCGGGTTCATCAACCGACCTTGACCCTCGTCTCCAGGGGCTCCCGCCAGGCACGGTTCTCGCACCGGGGACTTGAGCCAACACGTGCGCGTCCGAAGCAGGCGACGGAGGGGGGCTGGTCCGCTCCCGCCCGCCGGGCCCGCGCGCATAGTGGGGGAATTCTAACGGGTGGCCCGACGCCCTTCGCCCCGGCCCTGTCAGCTGCGCCGCACAACGGGGGCTCGCGTGGTCCGGGAATCCTCCGGGCAGGTTCGTCCCCCGGAACGCCGGAGGGGCACCGGAGTACCCTGCGGTACTCCGGTGCCCCTCCGATGCCTGTGGGCAGGCAGGTCAAGAGCCTCGATTACTTGAGGATCTTGGTGACCTGGCCGGCGCCGACGGTGCGGCCACCCTCACGGATGGCGAACTTCAGGCCCTCCTCCATGGCGATCGGCTGGATCAGCACGACCGTCATGGCGGTGTTGTCGCCCGGCATGACCATCTCGGTGCCCTCGGGGAGGGTCACGACGCCGGTCACGTCCGTGGTACGGAAGTAGAACTGCGGGCGGTAGTTGTTGAAGAAGGGGGTGTGACGGCCACCCTCGTCCTTCGACAGGATGTAGGACTGGGCCTCGAACTCGGTGTGCGGGGTGACCGAACCCGGCTTGATGATGACCTGGCCGCGCTCGACGTCCTCGCGCTTGATGCCACGGAGGAGCAGACCGACGTTCTCACCGGCCTGGCCCTCGTCGAGCAGCTTGCGGAACATCTCGATGCCGGTGACCGTGGTGGTGGTCTTGGTCTCCTTGATGCCGATGATGTCGACAGTCTCGTTGACCTTGAGGATGCCACGCTCGATACGACCGGTGACGACGGTGCCACGACCGGTGATCGTGAAGACGTCCTCGATCGGCATCAGGAACGGGAGCTCGGTGGCGCGGGCCGGGGTCGGGATGGCCTCGTCGACCGCGTGCATGAGGCCGAGGAGCTTCTCGCCCCACTCCTTGTCGCCCTCGAGCGCCTTGAGCGCCGAGACGCGCACGACCGGCAGGTCGTCGCCCGGGAACTCGTACTCGGAGAGGAGCTCACGAACCTCGAGCTCGACGAGCTCCAGGATCTCCTCGTCGTCCACCATGTCCGACTTGTTCAGGGCGACGACGATGTAGGGAACGCCGACCTGGCGGGCCAGGAGGACGTGCTCCTTGGTCTGCGGCATCGGGCCGTCGGTGGCGGCGACGACGAGGATCGCACCGTCCATCTGGGCCGCACCGGTGATCATGTTCTTGATGTAGTCCGCGTGACCCGGGCAGTCGACGTGGGCGTAGTGACGCGCCTCGGTCTGGTACTCGACGTGCGCGATCGAGATGGTGATACCGCGCTGCCGCTCCTCCGGCGCCTTGTCGATCTGGTCGAACGGCGTGAAGGGGTTGATGTCGGGGTACGCGTCGTGCAGCACCTTGGTGATGGCCGCGGTAAGGGTCGTCTTACCGTGGTCAATGTGACCGATGGTGCCGATGTTGACGTGGGGCTTCGTCCGCTCGAACTTCGCCTTCGCCACTGCAGTCCTCCTGAGGACAGTTCTGTACGCCGTGCTGACGTCAGTTGGTCTTTGATCGGGTTGGGTACGGAGCACTGGGGTGTGCTCCATGCCGTCCCGCGGGTGGGGGCCGGAGGGCCTGGGGGAATCCGGGTGGATTCCCCCAGGTTTGCCTCCTAATAGCCTAAGGGGTCGCGAACATCCCGAATGTCGGGATGAGCGGCGATCTCGGGTGAGGACTCGGCTGGCGCCGGTCCTTACTCGCCCTTGGCCTTGGCGATGATGTCGTCCGCCACGTTCCGCGGAACCTCGGCGTACGAGTCGAACTGCATCGAGTAGCTCGCGCGACCAGAGGTCTTGCTGCGCAGGTCACCGACGTAGCCGAACATCTCGGAGAGCGGCACCAGCGCCGTGACGACGCGGGCACCGTGACGCTCGTCCATGGACCGGATCTGGCCACGGCGAGAGTTGATGTCGCCGATCACATCGCCCATGTAGTCCTCGGGCGTGGTGACCTCGACGGCCATCATCGGCTCCAGGAGGGCCGGGGAGGCCTTCTTGGCGCCTTCCTTGAAGGCCATCGAACCGGCGATCTTGAACGCCAGCTCGGAGGAGTCGACGTCGTGCGAGGCACCGTCGAGCAGCGTCACGCGGACACCCTGGAGGGCGTAGCCGGCGAGCACGCCGAACTCCATGGCCTCCTGGCAACCGGCGTCGACCGAGGGGATGTACTCCTTCGGAACGCGGCCACCGGTGACCTTGTTCACGAACTCGTAGCCCTCGCCGGACTCGATCGGCTCGATCGCGATCTGGATCTTCGCGAACTGGCCGGAGCCACCGGTCTGCTTCTTGTGCGTGTAGTCGATGCGCTCGACGGCCTTGCGGATCGTCTCGCGGTACGCGACCTGCGGCTTGCCGACGTTGGCCTCGACCTTGAACTCACGCTTCATACGGTCGACCAGCACCTCGAGGTGCAGCTCGCCCATACCCGCGATGATGGTCTGGCCGGTCTCTTCGTCGGTGTTGACCTGGAAGGACGGGTCCTCCTCGGCCAGCCGCTGAATCGCGGTGCCCAGACGCTCCTGGTCACCCTTCGACTTCGGCTCGATCGCGACGCGGATGACCGGGGCCGGGAAGTCCATGGACTCCAGGATGACCGGGTTCTTCTCGTCGCTCAGGGTCTCGCCGGTGGTGGTCTGCTTGAGACCCATGACGGCGACGATGTCGCCGGCGCCCACCGAGTCGATCTCCTCACGCTTGTTGGCGTGCATGCGGTAGATCTTGCCGATGCGCTCCTTGCGGCCCTTCACCGCGTTGAGGACGGCGGTGCCGGCCTCAAGGCGCCCGGAGTAGATCCGGACGAAGGTGAGCTTGCCCAGGTGCGGGTCGGACATGATCTTGAACGCCAGCGCGGCGAGCGGCTCGTCGTCCGAGGCCTTGCGGGAGATCTTGACCGTGTCGTCGCCGGGCTTGGTGCCCTCGATGGACTCGATGTCCAGCGGCGACGGCAGGTACTTGACGACCGCGTCGAGCAGGGGCTGAACGCCCTTGTTCTTGAACGCGGTACCGCAGAAGATCGGCGTGAAGTCCGAGTTCAGCGTGCCCTTGCGGATCGCGGCGACCAGCATCTCCTCGGGGACGTCCTCGCCCTCCATGGCGAGTTCCATCACCTCGTCGCTGACGTTCGACACGGTGTCGAGCAGCTGCTCGCGGTACTCGGCGGCCTGCTCCTGAAGCTCGGCCGGGATGTCGACGATGTCGTACATCTCGCCCTTGGCGGCCTCGGCGGACCAGACCAGCGCCTTCATGCGCACCAGGTCGACAACGCCGGCGAAGTCGCCCTCGGCGCCGATCGGGAGCTGCATCACCAGCGGGGTGGCGCCGAGGCGCTCCACGATGGTGTCGACGCAGAAGAAGAAGTTCGCGCCCGTGCGGTCCAGCTTGTTGATGAAGCAGATGCGCGGGACGCCGTAGCGGTCAGCCTGCCGCCACACGGTCTCGGACTGGGGCTCGACACCGGCGACACCGTCGAACACCGTGACGGCACCGTCGAGGACGCGCAGCGAACGCTCCACCTCGACGGTGAAGTCGACGTGACCCGGGGTGTCGATGATGTTGATCGTGTTGTCGACGCCGTCGACCGTCCAGTGACAGGTCGTCGCGGCCGACGTGATCGTGATGCCGCGCTCCTGCTCCTGCTCCATCCAGTCCATGGTGGCAGCGCCATCGTGGACCTCACCGATCTTGTACGAGACACCGGTGTAGAACAGGATCCGCTCGGTGGTGGTGGTCTTGCCCGCGTCGATGTGCGCCATGATCCCGATGTTGCGGACCTTGGCGAGGTCAAGGGAGGTTGCAGCCATGGTGGCTCGTTCTCTCTCTGTCTAGTGACGGGGTTCGGACTACCAGCGGTAGTGCGCGAAGGCCTTGTTGGACTCGGCCATCTTGTGGGTGTCCTCGCGACGCTTCACGGAAGCGCCCAGGCCGTTGCTGGCGTCGAGGATCTCGTTCATCAGGCGCTCGGTCATGGTCTTCTCGCGACGGGCGCGGGAGTAGCCGACCATCCAGCGCAGCGCCAGGGTGGCGGCGCGGCCCGGACGGACCTCGACCGGAACCTGGTAGGTGGCGCCACCGACACGGCGGGACTTGACCTCAAGAGCCGGCTTGACGTTCTCCAGCGCGCGCTTGAGCGTCACGACGGGGTCGGCACCGGTCTTCTCACGGACGCCCTCGAGGGCGCCGTAGACGATCCGCTCGGCGGTGGAGCGCTTGCCGTGCAGCAGGATCTTGTTGACGAGCGACGTCACCACAGGGGAGCCGTAAACCGGGTCGATGATGACCGGGCGCTTCGGGGCGGGGCCCTTACGAGGCATTCTTACTTCTCCTTCTTGGCGCCGTAGCGGCTGCGGGCCTGCTTGCGGTTCTTGACACCCTGGGTGTCGAGCGAGCCGCGGATGATCTTGTAACGCACACCCGGCAGGTCCTTCACACGACCGCCACGCACGAGCACGATGGAGTGCTCCTGCAGGTTGTGGCCCTCGCCCGGAATGTAAGCGGTGACCTCGATCCCGCTGGTGAGGCGCACACGGGCGACCTTACGGAGAGCCGAGTTCGGCTTCTTCGGGGTGGTCGTGTACACACGCGTGCAAACCCCACGACGCTGGGGCGAGCCCTTGAGCGCGGGAGTCTTGTTCTTCTCGACCTTGTCCTGCCGGCCCTTTCGGACCAGCTGCTGGATCGTAGGCACCGTTTCTCCGTTTTCTGTGTGCCATCGCTTGGTAGATCTAACCTGCGGTGTTCCCAACGCACACGGCCCCGTGGTCGACCCACGCGGTCGGGTGTGTTGGGCTTCTTCCAGCCTTGTCGTACCGGCTTCGCAGCCGACTCGCGAGGCGGAGGAATCGCGGAATCCCATGAGCTGATGTGCAGCGACGGCGCTCACGCGCGCGAGGCGCTGGAGAGCGCTTCGGCGTGGCGCGGCGGCCGGTGTGCATGCACGCACAAGGACCCGGGGACACCCCAGGCACAAGGTCAGAGCGTACCTAGCGCATCGGGCGCGGTCAAAACAAATGCAACGCCGCAGGTCGTGGCGTATGCCTTGGTATCGCCCGGGTGTCCCTCAGGCGACCGCCCGGTGTCACCCGGAGGGCGGACGTCTCTACCACACATGCTACCGGTCGGCCAGCCGGCCCGACAGCCGGAGCGGGCCCGTGAACCCGCCGCGTGCCCGTCGCGTGAGCCCGGCCGTCAGGCGCCGGCCATGATGACCAGGAACCCCAGCAGTGCCCAGCCCACGACCGACAGCAGGCCGAACGCGACCCCCACGGTGGCGAGCCCGTCGCCCTCGTCACCGCGCTCGCGGATCTGCGACTTGGCGACATGCCCGCAGACCACCGCCGGGATGCCCAGTACCCCGAAGCTCGGCACCGCCAGCAGGCCGAACACCAGGGAGGCGACCGCCATCCCGTTGGTCGGCTGCGCGGGGGGCCGGAACGCCGGCGGCGGCAGGAAGGTCGGCGGCACCACCGGCACCGCGGCGCCCATCGGCGCGACCATCGGACCGGACGGCAGGTCGGCGACGATCTGAGCCAGCTGACCGTACGTCTGCGCCTGGTTCGCCGCGTCGAAGCGCTGCGAGTACTCCTCGGCCGACAGCCGCCCCTCCGCGTAGGCGGCCTTCAGGACGTCCACCGTGCGGTCCCGGTCCGTGTGCGCCGCCCGCATCGCGGCCTGCGGCGTCTGGGCTGGCTGCCAGGGCTGGGCGTACGGGTGCGCCGGCACCCGCAATTGCGGCTTCCCGTAGCCCGAGCCAGGCTGACCCCACGGCTGTACGGCCATCCGGCCACCTCCCGACACCCCGGCACGCCGCGCGTGCTCGCTGCTCTCATAGTGCAGGACGAAGGGGGACGGTGAGTAGTTGCCGATTCCGGCGACCAGCGCGCACTGATCCCTGCGCGCTCACCCGTTTGCCCCGGACACGCCCAAGATCGAAAAGGTTGGGACAGCCCGCGCGGGCGGTGGGAGGCTGGAACAGGCTGTCGCCCGACCCGGCCCGACAGGCACCGTCGCCACCACCGCCATCAGTACCGCCACCAGCAGAGAAGGCCCCCATGCAGGCGCCCACCCCGCCGCCCCCGTCCACCGACCCCGCCGCGGCCACCGACCCCTCGCCGGCCGCCGCGGCCGTCAGCATCCGCAACCTGTGGAAGCGCTTCGGCCGGCAGGCCGCCGTCGCCGGGCTGAACCTGGAGCTGCCGGCCGGCGCCTTCATCGGCCTGGTCGGCCCCAACGGCGCCGGCAAGACCACCACGCTCTCCATGGCCACCGGACTGCTGCGCCCCGACGAGGGCACGGTGCTGGTCCACGGCGCCGACGTCTGGAGCGACCCGGTGGCCGTCAAGGCGAGGATCGGCATCCTCCCCGAGGGGCTGCGGATGTTCGAGCGGCTCAGCGGACGCGAACTGCTGCAGTACAACGGCCGGCTGCGCGGCCTGCCCGGTGCCGAGGTCGACCGCCGGGCCGAGGACCTGCTGACCGTGCTGGACCTGCTGACCGACGCGGACAAGCTGGTCGCCGACTACTCCACCGGCATGCGCAAGAAGATCGGCCTCGCCGCCGCACTGCTGCACAACCCCGATGTGCTCTTCCTCGACGAGCCCTTCGAGGGCGTCGACCCCGTCTCCGCGCAGACCATCCGGGGCGTGCTCAAGCGCTACGCGGCCGCCGGCTCCACGGTGGTCTTCTCCAGCCATGTGATGGAACTCGTCGAGCAGCTCTGTGACTGGGTCGCGGTGGTGAACGCCGGTCAGGTGATCGCCCACGGCCCGCTGGACACCGTCCGCGGCGGGAACTCGCTGCACGCCGCCTTCCTGGAGCTGATCGGCGTCCGCGAGGACGACGGCCAGGCCCTGGGCTGGCTCGGGGGTGGCAGGTGAGCCAGGCCGTACCCGAGAACCGGGTGGTCGTCGGCGCCCTGGTCTCGCTCAAGCTCAGGCTGCTGCGCAACGGACTGCGCCGCAGCCCCGGCCGCACCGCCCTGTACGTCACCGGCACGGTGCTCGGGCTGCTGTTCGCCGGCGCCCTCGCGCTGGCCTTCGCCATGCTGGACGGCCACGCCCTCGGCGACGCGGGCGACGCGGCCGTGGTGCTCGCCACCGCGCTCACCATCGGCTGGGCCGCCCTGCCGCTCTTCCTCTTCGCCAGCGACGAGAGCGCCGACCCGACCCGGCTCACCATGCTGCCGCTGCGCCCCTGGCCGATGCTGCGCGGCTCACTGCTGGCCGCCCTGATCGGGCCCGGCCCGGTGATCTCCCTGGTGCTGCTGAGCGGCGCGGCCATGGCCGGCGCACACGGCGCCGCCTCGGCGGTGGTCGCGGTGGCCGGGGTGCCGCTCACCGTGCTCTGCCTGGTGGCACTCTCCCGCTCGGTCGCCGCCGGCAACGCCCGGCTGCTCTCCAGCCGGCGCGGCAAGGACTTCGCCATCTTCGGCGGGCTGCTGTTCGCCCTGCTGATCCAGGTCGGCAATATCACCACCCAGAGCGTCCTCGGCAAACCCGGCTCCGAACTGGACCTCGCCCCGCTCGCCCCGTTCGCCTCCGTGGCGCGCTGGATACCGCCGATCAGCGCGCTGGACGCCGCCCGCACCGCCGGGGACGGCCGGTACGGCCTCGCCGCGCTCCAGCTCGCCGCCACGGCCGCCCTGCTGGCGCTGCTGCTGCGCTGGTGGCTCGCCAGCCTCCAGCAGCTGATGGTCACGGCCGACGCCTCCACCCTGGACGTCTCACCCGGCGTCGCCACCTCTCGGACCTGGGGCTTCCTGCCCGCCGGACGGGCCGGCGCGGTGATGCAGCGCCACCTGCGGTACGCCTGGCGGGAGCCGCGCGCCAAGGCCGCCGTGTTCACCAGCATCGGGATGACGCTGGTGCTCACCGTGCTGTCGGTGGTCCAGGGCTGGGCCACCGTGTACCTGGTGGTGATGGCCGGGATGTTCCTCGGGCTTCAGATGATCAACCTGTTCGGGATGGACGGCTCCGCGTTCTGGATGGTCTGCGCGACGCTCGCCACGCCCGCCGACGCCCGCGCCGAACTGCGCGGACGCGCGTACGCCGTCCTGCTCTACGCCCTGCCGATCACCGTGCTGCTCGGCCTGGTGCTGGGCACCGTCACGGGCCAGTGGGCCGAACTCGCGCCCGCGCTCGGCCTGGCGCTGTCCGCGCTGGGCTGCGGTATCGGGCTCGGCGCGGTGTTCAGCGTGATCGCGCCGTACAGCATGCCGGCCGACGGCAACCCGATGCGCTCGGCCGCCCCCGGCCAGAGCGGACTCACCATGCTCAACACCTTCGGCTCGATGATCGGCGTGCTGGTGCTCAGCCTGCCGGTCGGCGGCTGCCTCGTCTGGGCCGGCCTGGCCGACGGCCCGACCTGGCCGGTGCTGCCGCTGGGCCTGCTGTACGGCGCGGTGGTCGCCGCCCTGGGCGTGCGACTGGCCGCGGCCCGGCTGCTCGACCGGCTCCCCGAGATCCTGGCCAGCGCCATCGAGCGCTGAGCGCGGAGCACAGAGCGCGGAACCCCCTCGGGGCCCCGGGCCGGTCGATATCATCCATGCCGCATCATCCATGCCGCGCCGCCCGCGCCGCCGAGCCGGGCGGACGGCGGTCAGGACGACAGCCCGGCGGCCTGAGCGCTGCGGGCCCCGGGGGGAGGGGACGTGGGCGTGACCCGAGGCGTCACCGGTCCGCAGGAGTACGGCTGGCTGGACAATCCGGCCTGGGGCAGCACGCTGGTCTGGCTGCTCGGCGCCGTGCTGGTGATCCGGCTGCTCACGCTGGGTGTACTCGGGGCCGCCCAGCGCGGCCACCGCCTGCGCACCGTCAGCCGCGGGCGGCGCCGGGAGATCCTACGGCGCTTCGCCAAGGACGCCTCGCAGCGCCAGTACGCGCTGCGCGGGCTGCGGCAGGCCTACCCCGCGCACCGGCTCTGCAGCGCGCTGGACCCGCTGCTCTGCCTCCTGGTGGTCGGCGGGATCACCCTGGCCCTGCACCTGTCCGTCACCCACCACTACACCGACGCCAAGGACGTCCTGGACGTCCACCGGTTCCGGTTCAGCCCGCCGTGGCCGGTGAGCTCGCTGCTGCCCGCGCTGAAGGGCACCGACCCGGGCGGTGCGGCGGCGGTCGCGCTGGCCGGCGGGCTCGGGCTGGCCTGGCTCGGGATCTGGTTCCGCACCAGGTTCCTGCTGCTCTGCTCCAACATGCCCTCGGGCACCTGGGAGCGCTCCGCGCTGCGCCGCCGGCTGCTGCCGCACCTGGCCCTGCGCCTGCTCGCGGTGCTGCTGCTCCTGCCGGTGGCCGGGCTCGCCTTGCTGCTCGCCTGGCAGACGGTCGCGCTGCTGCGGGCGCGCACCCTGCACCGGGGGCTGCCGATCCGCGAGCCGCTGCCGGTGATCGGGCAGCCGGTGGTGGTCGAGCAGCCGCCCGGGGCCACCCGCAGGGCCTGGGATTCGGCCCGCGCCGCGGGCGCCGCCAAGACCCGGGCGGTGCGCGAGGCCAGGGCCGCCAGGGCCGCCAGAGCCGCCAAGGAGGCGGCGGCCACCGCCCTCGCGGCGCGGGCGGCCGCGCAGGCGCAGGCCCTGCGGGAGGCCAGGGACGCGGAGATCGCCCGGGAGGTGATCGCGCGGTCGCGGGCGCTGCGGGAGCAGAAGGAGGCCCGCGAGGCCGCCGAACGGGCTGCTGCCGCCGCTGATGCCGCCGCCGCTTCCGCCGGGGCGCGGGCCGCGGCCGAGGCCGAGCCGGTGACGGTGGTGATGGCCGACGGCTCAGCCGAGCGGACCACCGTCGCCCGCCCCCGCGGCGGCGCGACCACGCCCGACGCCCCGGCGATCGCCTGCCGCCCGCTGCGCGGCACCGACCCGCGCACGATCGGCTCCTACCGGCTGCTCGGGACGATCGGCGCCGGCGGCATGGGCACGGTGTACCTGGCGTGCCGCCAGGGCTCGGCGACCCAGGTCGCGCTGAAGACCCTGCGGCCGGAGCTGCTCGACGAGCCCGTCCTACTGGAGCGCTTCCGCCGGGAGGCCGAGATGCTGGAGCGGGTGCCCGGCGCGCACACCGCCCGGGTGCTCGACACCGGGACGGCCGAGGACGTGCCGTACATCGCGATGGAGCTGCTGGACGGCCGTCCGCTGGACGCCCACCTGCGCGAGCACGGCCCGATCCGCTCCCCCGAGGCGCTGCGCTCGCTGGCGCTCGCCCTGGCCGTGGCGCTGGACGCGGTCCACCGCAGCTCCCTGGTGCACCGCGACCTCAAGCCGGCCAACATCATGCTGACCAGCGACGGCCCCAAGCTGCTCGACTTCGGCATCGCCACGATGGTCGACCGCACCCGGCTCACCATGGCCGGCGGTGGGCCCGGCACGCTGACCTACATGGCGCCCGAGCAGTTCGGCGACGAGCCGGTCGGGCCGGCCGCCGACCTCTGGGCCTGGGGCTGCTGTGTGGTGGCCGCGGCGCACGGCAGCAGCCCGTTCGCGGCGCAGAACACCATGGCGGTGATCCGCAAGATCGTCGAACTCGGGCCCGCGCCGGAGGCGATGCTCGCGGTGCGGGCCGCCGACGCGACGCTCGCCCTCGCGGTGGAGCGCGCGCTCAGCCGTGAGCCGGGCGACCGGCAGGCGTGCGCCGGCGCGCTGGTGGAGTACCTGCGGGCGGGCGGGCCGGAGCGCCCGAGCGTGGACGAGCAGATCACCCGGGGCTGGCAGGCACTGCGGCTCTGACCGCCGACGCGATACGAACACGCGGGGTCTGAGCGAGCCCGGGGTCGGAATGTGGACGGGGGCGGAGCGTGGACGGGCACGGAGTCGAGCGGGCGGCGCCGCGGCCGGGAGGGCCACGGGCCACGGTGCCCTGCGCGCTCCGGCATCATGGGCGGGAGGGCCGACCGCCCCGGACACCCGTACGCAGCGAAAGCAGAGTCATCGTGGGCAGCAGGCGCAGTCAGCAGGACACCGGGCCGGACCAGGCCGTCGGCGGGCTGCTGGAACAGGCCGTGCACCAGGTGGTGGCGGCCCCCGCCGAGCGGCTCGACCTGGCGCTGGACACCGGGGCGTCGATGCTGGCCGCCTCCGCCGGGCAGTGGGCGGCGGTCAGCCGGGCCCTGCTGGCGTACGCCGACGGCGCGATCGGGCGCTGCTGGACGAGCGGCTGGCGGCCGGCCGATCTGGCCCGGGTGGTACGGCGGGAGCTGAAGCCGGTGCACCGGGCGCTGGCGGTCGACCTGATCGCCGCCGAGGGCCGGCGCCACCCCGCCGCCGCGCTGGACCGGCGCTGGCACGAGCAGCTGCGTGAGCTGGCGGCCGACGTGTGGTGGGAGAGCGACGAGCGCTACCTGGCCGGCTTCGCGCAGCGGCACCGGCTGGACCGGTTCGCGCTGGCCACCGCCGTACTGGAACTGCTGCGGGTCTGGGGGCACCTGCCGCCGGTCACCCCGGTCGGCCCGGCACCGGGGCAGGCCCCACGGGTGGAGCGGCGGGCCTCCGGGCGGGTGGCGGGCGAGCCCAGGATGCTGTCGCGGATCCGGGCGCTGCTGGCCAAGGCCGAGTCGACCGAGTACCCCGAGGAGGCCGAGGCGCTGACCGCCAAAGCCCAGCAGCTGATGGCCCAGCACAGCATCGACGAGACCCTGCTCGCCGTCGACACGCAGGCCGGCAACGCCCCGGCGGCGCTGCGGATCGGGGTCGACAACCCGTACGAGGGCCCCAAGACGATGCTGCTGGACGCGGTCGCCGCGGCCAACCGCTGCCGGGTGGTGTGGGCCAAGGAGTTCGGCTTCTGCACGATCGTCGGCTTCGACGCGGACCTCGACGGGGTCGAGCTGCTGTACACCTCGCTGCTGGTGCAGGCCACGGCCGCGATGCACAAGGCCGGCAGCCGGCAGCACCTGGACGGTGCCTCCCGGACCAAGGCCTACCGGCAGTCGTTCCTGGTCGCCTACGCTGCGAGGATCCGGGAACGGCTGACCGCCGCCACCGAGCAGGCCACCAGCGACGCGGCCGCCGGGCGCCACCTTCGCGAGGACGGCACGGCCGAACAGCTGGTGCCCGACGAGCGGCTGCTGCCCGCGCTCGCCGCCCGCGAGGAGGCGGTGGACCAGGCGATCGGTCGGATGTTCCCCAAGCTGACGTCCCAGCGGGTGCGGGTGAGCGACGGCGAGGGCTGGGCCGCGGGCCGGGCGGCGGCCGACCGGGCCGCGCTGAACGGGCGGGCCGGGGCGATCCGGCGCTGATGACGGAGTGACGGCAGTCACGTCGGTCACGTCGGTTACGGCAGTGACGACAGTGACGGCAGTGACGACAACGGGACAGTGACGACATGGGGGAATCGACATGGTGGAGTTCGCGGACCGGGTGCGGGGAGCACTGGTGGGCGGGGCGATCGGGGATGCGCTGGGCTGGCCGGTGGAGTTCTGGCAGCTCTACCAGATCCGGGAGAACCTCGGCCCACAGGGCGTGACGGGCCGTACCGCGCCCAGGAACTGGGAGGTCACGGACGACACCCAGATGACGCTGTTCACGGCGGAGGGGCTGATCCGAGGCTTCCTCCGGGGCTGGTCGGGCGGGGGCGGATCGATACCGGAGGCCGTCCACGCCGCCTACCAGCGCTGGCTGTTGACGCAGGAGCAGGCCGAGCCGGACGCCACGCCGCCCGGCCCCCCGCACGACGGCTGGCTGCTGCGCCAGCCGTTCCTGTACGCGCGCCGGGCCCCGGGCAACGCCTGCATGAGCGGCGTGGCGTACCACCAGGAGTTCGAGGCGCCGGCCGTGTTCGGGCAGCCCGGCCCGATCAACGCGCACTCCAAGGGGTGCGGGACGGTGATGCGCTCGGCCCCGTTCGGCCTGGCCAGGCTCGGGGTGGAGCAGTCCTTCGGGCTGGCCGCGCAGTGCGCGCAGCTCACCCACGGCCACCCGACCGGGTACCTCGCGGCGGGTGCCTTCGCGGCGCTGGTCGAGCGGGTCGCGGGCGGGACGGAGCTGTGGCAGGCCGTCGGGGAGACCATCGAGCAGACCGGCTCCTGGCCCGGCAGCCGCGAGACGGTGGAGGCCCTGCGGCGGGCGGTGCGGCTGGCCGAGGAGGGTGAACCCGGCGCGGAGACGGTGGAGCGGGTCGGGCTGGGCTGGATCGCCGAGGAGTGCCTGGCCATCGCGGTGTACTGCGCCCTGGCGGCCGGTACGGGCCCGCAGGCCGCCCGCCGGGCGCTGCTGCTCTCGGTGAACCACTCCGGTGACAGCGACTCCACCGGAGCCGTCTGCGGCAACCTGGTCGGCGCCGTCCACGGCGCGGCGGCGCTGCCCACCGAGTGGACGGACGCCGTGGAGGGCCGGGACGTGCTGATCAGGGTGGCCGACGACCTCGTGGTGCTGTTCGGCAGCCGGGATCCGGAGCACCCGGCCCTCGGCGGCCGCTACCCGCACTAGCGGCCGCCGGGGAGGGCGGGCCCGGCTGGGCGCGCGAGGCGCTAGGCGTGGCGGGGAGGCGGTGAGCCGGCCGGGCTGCCTAGGCTGACGGCATGGCTGAGCCGAAGACCAGACCCGGCACGGCGAGCCCGGCCCGGTTCCTCGCCGCCGTGGCCGACGAGCGCCGCCGAGCCGATGCCCGCGCGCTCTGCGCGCTGATGGCGGAGGTGACCGGCGCCGCGCCGGTGATGTGGGGCACCTCGATCGTCGGCTTCGGCACGTACCACTACCGGTACGCCACCGGGCGGGAGGGCGACTGGCCGCCGGTCGCCCTCTCGCCGCGCAAGCAGGCGCTGACGGTGTATCTGGCCGAAGGCTTCGAGGGCAGGTACGCCCAGCTGGTCGCCCGGCTGGGGCCGGTGACCACCGGCAAGGGCTGCCTGTACATCAAGCGCCTGGACGCCGTGGACGGGAACGCGCTGCGCGAACTGGTCCGGCTGACCTTCGAGCGCCTGAACGGGACCACGATCGGCCCGCAGGACGCCGGGGAGCGGTAGCGGCGCCCCCTATACCTCCACCAACAGCTCCTCCAGCCCGCGGATCACGTACCCCGGGCGCCAGGTCGGCTCGCGCAGCAGGCGCAGGCCGGGGGCCCGGCGCAGCAGCGCGCCGTAGGACTCGGTGAGTTCGAGTCTGGCAAGGGGCGCGCCGAGGCAGAAGTGAATTCCCGCGCCGAAGGTGATGTGCGGGTTGTCGGTGCGGGCGAGGTCCAGGCGGTCCGGGTCGGTGAAGCGGGCCGGGTCGCGGTTGGCGGAGCCGAACAGCAGAGCGATCTCGGCGCCGCGCGGGATGGTCGTGCCCGCGACGTCGATGTCCTCCAGTACCCAGCGCTCGAACATCTGCAGCGGGGTGTCGTAGCGCATCAGCTCCTCGACGGCGGTGGGCAGCAGCTCGTCCACCGAGCGGCGCAGCAGGTCGAGTTGGCCGGGGTTGCGGAACAGGGCCCACCAGCCGTTGCCGGTGGTGTTGACGGTCGCCTCGTGGCCGGCGTTGAGCAGCAGCACACAGGTGGAGATCAGCTCCTGCTCGCTGAGCGCGTCCGAGCCCTCCTGGGCCTGTATCAGCGCGCTGATCAGGTCCGGCCCGGGTGCGGCGCGGCGCTCGCGGATGAGGGCGCGCAGGTACTCGGAGAACTCGATGCTCGCGGTGACCGCCCGCTCGGCGCTCTCCTTGCTCGGGTTGAGCTCGAACATGCCGGTGATCGCGGCGGACCACGGCCGCAGCAGACCCCGGTCCGTCTCGGGGACACCCAGCATCTCGGCGATCACCGCGACCGGCAGCGGCTCGGCGACGGCGGCGATCAGGTCTCCGCCGCCGTCCGCGAGCAGCCCGCCGACCAGGTCGTCGGCGAGCCGCGCCACGGTGGGTCGCAGCGACTCCACCATGCGCGGGGTGAACGCCTTGGCGACCAGCCGCCGGATCCGGGTGTGGTCCGGGGCCTCCAGGTCGAGCAGACCGTGGTCGTTGAGGGTGTGGAACGGCTCGTACGCCGGGTCGGGCCCGGGCCGCCCGAACTCCTCGTGGGTGAAGCGATGCGTGTAGGTCCGCCCGAGCCGGCGGTCCCTCAGCAGGGCGCTCACGTCGGCGTGCCGGGAGACCAGCCACTGCCCGGTGGGCTCGTACCGGCTGACCGGCGCGTGCTCGCGCAGCCGCGCATAGGCGTCGTACGGGTGCGCCACGAACTGCGCAGACCACGGGTCGAACGTGTCGATCGCCATTGATCACTCCCTGCTCGTCGGGGTGCCATGGTAGGCACCCCGCCGTCCGCCCCGGCCGGGCGGGCGGGGACCGTGGCCGGCGCGACGGGAGGACGGCGCGACGGAAGACGGCGCGACAGGAGGACCACCCGGCCCGCGCGGCTACTGCTGAGCGACGAGCCTGCGGACGAGGGCGGGCAGGGCGGTCCCGATCGGCTCGCGGATCAGCTCGTCGGCCACCGGGTCGTACGGGGTCGGCTCCGCGTTCATGACGATCAGGCGGGCACCGGCGTCCAGGGCGACCTGGACCAGCCCCGCCGCCGGGTAGACCTGGAGCGTGGTGCCGATCGCGACGATCAGGTCACAGGCCTTCGCGATCGCCTCCGCCTGGTCCAGCACCACCGGGTCCAGGGCCTCGCCGAACATGACCGTCGCGGGCTTGAGCACTCCCCCGCACGCCGGGCAGGCCGGGTCCGGCTCGCCGGCCGCGACCCGGTCCAGCACCTCCTGCATCTCGCCGCGGCGGTGGCACCGCACGCACTCCACCTGCCGCGCGGTGCCATGGAGTTCGAGCACCTTGCGGGCGGTCAGGCCGGCGCGCTGGTGCAGCCCGTCCACGTTCTGGGTGAGCACCCGCAGCGGCAGGCCGCTGCGCTCCAGCTCCACCAGGGCGAGGTGGCCGGCGTTGGGCTCGGCGGCCTGCGCGCCGGCGTCGCGGCGCATCAGCCAGGAGCGGCGGCGCACGTCCGGGTCGGCGAGGTAGGGGCCGATGGTGACCAGCTCCTGGGCGCCGGGATCGCGCTGCCAGAGGCCGTTCGGGCCCCGGTAGTCGGGGATGCCGGAGTCGGTGGAGATCCCTGCGCCGGTCAGGACGGCGATCAGCGGGCGCTTGGCGGTCATGCCCGGACCGTACGGGCCGTCAGGTGGTCCGCGCCACCGGAATTCGCACTACCGGAGTCCGCACCACCGGCCTTCAGGGTGCACCGCCCGGCGCGCGGTCTCGTGAAACCGCCGGAGCCGCTCTGCCCGGGTCGACTACGGTATGTCCCGTGACCAGTGCCGACGCCCTCCAGACCTGGCTGACCGGCCGCACCGTCGAGCAGCTGACGGAGCTCCTCGAACAGCGCGGACTGCCGCACAACGGCGGGTACGACCTGAGCAACCCCGCCCGGCTCGCCGGCCACCTGCTGAGCGCCTCCTCCGTCACCGCCGACCTGGCCGGGCTGACCACCGCGCAGTTCCAGGTGCTGACCGCGGTCACGGTCCTCGCCGAACGCCTGCACGGGCCCGTCCGGGAGCCGTCCGGGCCCGCGCCGCTGGCCGGATTCGCCGGCCTCCAACGCCCGTCCTCGTACGCGTACCGCCCCGGCGACGGCGCACCCGACACCGTCGACCCCGCCGAGCGGGGGGTGCCCCGCGAGCTGCTGCTCACCACCCTGGGCGAGCGGGCCGCCGCCGAACTCGGCGCACTCGCCGAACGCGCGCTGCTGCTGCCCCCGCACGAGAGCCGGCTCACCGTACCGGCCGCGCTGCACCACCGGGTCGGCGAGCTCCAGGGCCTGGGCCGTCCCGTCGACACCCTGCTCACCGACGCCTACCGGGCCGCCGAGGTGCACCGGGTGGCGGCCGGCCTCGGCCTGCCCCCCAGCCGGGCCCGCGACCAGGCGCAGCGTCTGATCCGCGAGCACTTCCAGGACGCCGCCGCGCTGCGCCGCACCCTGGCCGACCCGCCGCCGCAGGCCCGCGAGCTGCTGGACGCCCTGGTCGCCGGGCCGGCGTTGCTGCGCACCCACTGCTTCGTCCAGGACACCGGCGGCTACTACGGCGGGGCCGGCAGGTTCGGCTTCCGGGAGGGCGGTTCGGGCGACCCCGGCACCGACTGGCTGGCTGCGCGCGGGCTGCTCCTGCCCGTCGGCCGTGACCTGGCCGAACTCCCCCGCGAGGTCGCCCTCGCCCTGCGCGCCCCGGGCCGGCCGCTGCCGTACCAGCCCGAGCCGCCCGCCGTGCAGGGCCTGCGTCCGCTGCCCGCCGGCTGGGAGGGTGAAGCGCAGGCGGCTGCCGCCACCGCCGCGTCCCGGGTCGAGCTGCTGCTGCGTTCGGTCGCCGCCCAGCCGCTGTCCGTCCGCAAGGCCGGCGGCATCGCCGTACGCGACACCCGACGGCTGGCCAAGGCGATCGGCGCACCCGAGGCGCAGGCCAGGCTCTGGCTCGACCTCGCGGCGAACGCGGGTCTGATCGCCCCGCACCGCGAGGAGCCGCCGCCCAGCCGCGGCCGAAAGCCCGTCGCCCTGCCGCCGCTGCGGATGCTCCCCACGGCGCGCTACGACAGCTGGCTGGGCGCGCCGCCCGCCGGCCGGCTGGTGCCGCTGCTCGCCACCTGGGCCGTCACCCCCGAGGTGTTCAGCCACTGGCCGGACGAGGACGGCACCGCCACACCGGTCGCCCTGATCACGCCGCAGGACCCGCAGGCGGTACCGCTGCGCCACGCGCTGCTGGAGGCGCTGGCCGGGCTGCCGGCCGGGCGGGGCCTCGCCGGGGCGGGCTCCGGGGGGCTCGCCGAACTGCTGCGGGCCGCCGCCTGGTTCCGTCCCGCCGCCGTCGGCACCGACGAGGACACCCTGGACCGCACCGCCGCCACCCTCCGCGAGGCCGAGCAACTCGGCGTCGTGGCGCACGGCGCGCTCACCCCGGTCGGCCGGGCCGTGCTCACCCTGCTCCGGGCCGGCGCCGCCCGCTACTACCCCGCTGTCCCGGGCACCGGAGTGCAGCTGGCCCGGCATCCGGAACTGGCCGGGGCGGTGGCCGGCCTGCGCGCGGCGCTGACCGCGCTCGTCCCGCCGCCCCGGACCACCGCCCGGTTCCAGGCCGACCTCACCGCGGTCGTCGCCGGGTCGGCGGCGCCCGAACTCACCGAACTCCTCTCCGCGGTGGCGGACCGGGAGTCCGAGGGCCACGCCGTCGTCTGGCGGATCGGCCCGGCCTCCGTCCGGCGGGCCCTGGACGCCGGTTCGGACGCCGCAGAGCTGGCCGACCGGCTGGCCGAGGTCTCCGAGGGCGGCCACCCGCTGCCGCAGGCGCTGGAGTACCTGCTCAAGGACACCGCGCGGACCCACGGGAAGATGCGGGTGGTGCGCTCCGCCTGCTGCATCCGCTCAGACGACGAGGCGCTGGTCCTGGAGCTCTCCAAGGCCCGCGCGCTCGCCAAGCTCGGTCTGCGCCGGATCGCCCCCACCGTGCTGATCAGCACCGCCGCACCGCAGGAGACGCTGACCGCACTGCGGCTGGCCGGGTACGCGCCGGTCCTGGAGGCCGAGACCGGCAGCACCGTGGTGGAGCGCGCCGCCACCGAACGCGCCGAGGTCGGCATGCCCTCGCTGGCCGCCGCCCGCCCGCACCACGGGCGCGGGCCCAGCACCGCGGCCACGCTGGCGGCCGCGGTGCTGGGCGGCGGCTGACGGACGCACCGGTGATGTCCGCGGCCTGCGGGGCATCCGGGCTGTCCCGGCTGGTCAGACAACCGGCACCGACACCGCTACCGGCACCGATCAGAGCAGGCGCTTGATCTCACCCCGCGCCCGGTAGAACCCGCCGGTGCCGGACTCCAGCACCTCCGCGACCAGGTACCGGGCCCCGGGCACCCGGATGTCCTTGGGGAACTGCACCCGCCGGTTCGGGTCGAAGCCCGCCGTGACCACCCTGATCCGCGTCCGGCCGCCCTCCTGGACGCACTCGACCTCGATCCCGCCGTGCTGCCCGGCCTGCGCCGCGCTGACCGTCTCCAGCTCCCGGCCCGGCACGACCCGCTCCCAGCCGGCGGCCTCCACATCGGTGGTCTGCGGCAGCCGGCCGCCCTCCGCCGCGCGCACGGCCTCCTCGCTCGCGTCCAGGCAGGCCAGCGAGCCGTCCGTGGTCACCAGGTAGAGCCGCCCCTCGCGGTACTGCATGCTGTACGCCGATCCGCAGCCCGTGCCCAGCTTCCACAGCCGGGTGCCGTCCGCCGCGAAGCAGTACACCGAGGAGTGGTTGTCGCCCGCGAACACGTACTGCCCGTCCGGCGAGGTCGCGCAGGAGAAGACCGCCGCGTCGCACTTGTACTGCGCGACGGTGGACCCGTCCTCCTTGCGCAGCCGGTGGACCCAGCCGCGCGAGGTGCCGGCGAACACCTCTCCCGGCTCCTGCCAGCCGAACAGCACGCTGCCCTGGGTGGCGGTCTGCCAGACCTCCTCGCCGCCGCGCGCCGAGTAGCGGGCCACGCCCCGGGAGTGCCCTTGGTACACGGCGTTCTCGTCGCAGCGCACCATCCAGCCCGCGCTGCCGCCGCCCTTGCGCCGCCACTGGAACTCATCCTCGTGGTCGACGGTGGTGATCCCACCAGCGCCGTCGGAGACGCCGAGCACACCGTCGTGGATGTCCAGCCAGTAGATGTCCACGTCGGGGGCGATCTCGTAGGCGACCCGCGGGACCTTGCCGCCCAGGTCGTACACCCGGCCGTCGTCGCAGCCCGCGTAGATCCAGTAGTCGTCGGCGACGATGCACTTCACGCCGTCCGGCAGGCCGTAGCGGCCGGTGACCTCGCCGTCGTGGGTGAGGGTGTAGACGTCCCCCGCCTCGTTGCCCACCCAGGCGTGCTCGTCGCCGACGAAGATGCCGAACGCGGCCGCACCGGACTTGAACCGCCACAGCACCGGCGCCTGGCTGGCGCTCGACCGGGTGCTGGTGATGGCCCGTCGGGTCACCGCCCGCTTCTGGCGGACGCCGCGCTGCGCCGGGGCGTAGCCCTTGCGGACCTTCTCGCCCACCTTCTTGGCGGCTGCCGCGGCGGCCTTCTCCGGTGTGGCGTACGAAGTCGTCCTGGCCTGGCCGGGCTCGCCGATCCGCCCGTAGGTGATGGTCAGCGCGGTGCCGGCCAGCCGTACCTCGTAGAACTTGTGGGCGCTGCCGCTGCCCTCGTCCTCGGACAGCTCCAGGTAGGTGACCTGCTCCTCCGCCGGCCCGGCGGTGGCGGTGGCGGAGCCGGTGGCGGAGGAAGTGGTGGTGGGCATCGACGGACCCTCCCGGGAGTCGGGGACAGAGGCGGCACAGGGTGGACCGAGCGGCAGGGCGGTGGCACCGGCCGTCGATGTGACCAAGCTAGGTCCCGCCACTGACAGTTGACCTGGGCCCGGTCCACCTGCACCGCCGGCATGGCCGGCCCGATCGGCGCCGCGCCCGTACTCCGCCGACTCCGCCGCCCCGTGCTCAGGCGCTCAGGTGCTCAGGCCCGCCGCCACCATCTGCGGCAGCCGGCGCCCGGCCCGGCGGGCCAGCGGCGCGAGGGCCGTCAGGTAGAGCAGGGCTCCGAGGGAGATGAAGTCCAGGTCGGCGGCCATCACGACCGTGCCCGCCAGCACCAGGACGGGGCTCCAGACGCTGATCCGCCGGGCCCGGCGGGCCGCGAGCGTGGTCAGCAGCGCCAGCAGCCCGACGTAGAACAGCAGCGGGCCCACCGAGTAGAAGGCCGGCAACACCCCGGGGTGGCTCTGAATCTGTTCGAACATCAGCTCCTGCTCCGCCTTGTCGGCGGCCCGCGCCCCGACGTACAGGTCTATCCCGACCTGTACGAGCGAGGCCGCCAGGCCGGCGAAGGCCAGGCCGGCCACCGCGTTCGCCGCGATCCGGCCCGCCGGGCGGCGCGGCTCGATCAGTGCGCGCAGCACCGCGAACACCGGGGCGAACAGCAGCAGTCCAGCCAGCAGGGCGGTGTGTCCGGCCAGCCAGCCGGCGCCCGGTGAGCGGGAGCCGTCGAGCAGGCGGATGCCGCCGTACAGCCCCAGCAGCACCGGTGCGCCGGTGAACGCGAGGGAGGTGAATCGGTGGTGGTTCGTGGTGCCGGCCATCGCAGGTCCCTTTCGGACGGGATTCGGGTGAGCTCGCAGTCGCGCCGAGCAGGAGCGGTCGGCCGCCGGTGCGACCACCGATCCGCTTGTTTCGACACCCTGGAGCCTGCCCGCCGGCACCCCGTCGGCGGATCGCCCGTACCGGCGAACCGGCGGCCTCCCCCGTACGAGGGAGAGAGCATCCGCCCGCCGAACCAGCCAGCCCACAGCCAGCCCACAGCCGCCCCGCAGCCACCCCCGCAGGCTTCACCCCTCGCCGGCCACCACCGCGCCCGCCTCGTACGCGAACACCACCGCGTGCACCCGGTCCCGCAGTTGGAGCTTGCCGAGCACATTGCTGACATGCGTCTTCACGGTGTGCTCGCTGACCACCAGTTCGGCGGCGATCTCCGCGTTCGAGAGCCCCCTGGCCAGCAGGCGCAGCGTCTCCTGCTCCCGGATCGTCAGCTGCTCCAGCAGCCGGGACGCCGCCCGCGGCGTCTGGGCCGGCCCGCCCCCGGCGCCACCCCGGCGGGCGGCGAACTCGCTGATCAGCCGTCGGGTCACCGAGGGAGCGAGCAGCGCCTCCCCGGAGGCCACCATCCGTACACCGTGGGCCAGGTCGTCCCGGCGGACGTCCTTGAGCAGGAATCCGCTGGCGCCGGCATAGAGGGCGTCGAAGACGTAGTCGTCGATGTCGAAGGTGGTCAGCATGATCACCCTGGTCTCCGAGAACTCCGCACAGACCCGGCGGGCCGCCTCCAGCCCGTCCATCACCGGCATCCGGACGTCCAGCAGCAGGACGTCCGGCCGGTGCTCCCGGACCGCCTCGATCGCCTCGGCGCCGTCGCAGGCCTCCGCAACCACCTCGATGTCCGGCTGGGCGTCCAGGATCATCCCGAACCCGGCCCGCACCAGCTCCTGGTCGTCCGCGACGACCACCCGTATCGGCGTCATCCACCCACCCTCTCCGCCAGACCCGCTGCGCTCAACGGCAGCCGGGCGCTCACCAGGAAACCCTTCCCCTCCGGGCCGGGCCCGGCCTCGGCCCGGCCCCCGCAGGCGGCGGCCCGCTCCCGGATGCCGACCAGCCCCCGCCCGCCGGACCAGTCGCTCACCGCACTCTCCGCCCGCCGGCGCACCCCGTGCCCGTCGTCGGACACCACCACCTCCAGCACCTCCCCCGCACGGACCACCCGCACCGCCGCCCGGCCCGCGCCGGAGTGCTTGACGGTGTTCGTCAGCGCCTCCTGCACGATCCGGAACGCCGCCGCCTCCACGTCGGCCGGCCACCCGGCGCCGTCCTCGGCCAGTTCGAGCTCCACCCGCAGGCCCGCCCGGCGCACCCGCTCGACCAGGCCCGCGAGCTCCGCCAGCCGCGGCTGCGGCGCCAGCTCCGGCGCCGCGCCCTCCTCCTTCAGCACCCCGAGCACCCGCCGCAACTGCACCATGGCATCGCGACCTGAGTCGGCGATGGTGTCGAAGGCCTTGATCGCCCGCTCCGGGTCCCGGTGCACCACCAGTGGCCCGGCCTCCGCCTGGATCACCATCAGCGAGACGGCGTGCGCCAGGATGTCGTGCATCTCCCTGGCGATCCGGGCCCGCTCCTGCGCCACCGCGCGCGCCGCGTCGCTGGCCGCCCGCTGCCCGGCCTCCCGGGCTCGCTCGGTCTCCGCCTGCGCCAGCCGGCGCAGCTCGCGTACCAGCGAGCCGAAGACGAACGCGCCGACCGAGGTCAGCAGGGAGAACAGCATGCCGTTCGGCGAGCGGGTGCCCAACACGTTGGCGGTCACCACTACGGCCAGCACGGCCCAGCGGTGCGCGTCCCGTGCCCGGTCGGCCACCGTGTAGATGGTGATCACCGCGTACAGCGGCAGCTGTGGCATCACCGAGTGCGCCAATACCGAGAGCACCGCCGACACCCCACCGCTGACCGCCAGCACCGCCATCGGGGCCCGCCGCCGCCAGGGCAGCGGCGCCGCCGTCCCGAGCGCCAGCAGATACACCCACCAGGACCAGCCGCCGTCGTCGTGGTACACCGACCAGAGCGAGACCGCCGCCGAGACGAGGGCCAGCATGCTGTCGAGCACATACGGGCTCACCCCGGCGAAGCGCCCTCCGAGCGCCACCCCCCAACCGGCCACCCGGGCCGGCCAGTACGACATCCGTTCCACGCCGGCGTCTCCCCCGTCAGGCCAGGGCGCACCGCCCCGGCCCGACAGATCCTGCCCTACCCTCAGCCGGCCGACCGACCCGGCCGGGCAGTCAGCCATGGACGACCTCGACCCCGCCGGTCTCCGTCCTGGCGGCGATCGTGCGCCTGGCCGCCGGATCCCGGGGCACCTCCACCGTGACACCGCCCGTGCCCGCGCCGGCCTCCACCGCGTACGAGGTACCGGCGGGGACACTGATCCGGACCCCTCCCGTGGCCGTCCGGGCGTCCACCGCGGTGGGGCTCTCGGCGAAGCCCGCGCTGATGCCCCCGGTCTCCGCCGCCAGCTTGACCGTGGGTGAGCGCAAGGCCGTGGCGTGCACCCCGCCCGTCCCGGCCCGCACCTGGACATCGGCGTCCAGGCCGGCCAACTGCACCCCGCCGACCTCGCTGCGCACCCGCACCGCCGTCCCCGTGGGCACCTCCACGTCGTAGCCCACACCGCAGTTCTCGCAGCTGTACGTCAGGGTGAGGGTGCCGTCCGACGCCACGTGGGTGGTCGCCGGCGGCTCGCCGCGGTAGTTCTGGCGCTCCGTCACCTTGACCGCGGGCGCACCGCCCGTGATGGTGACCCCGCCGGTGTGACCCTCGATCACCAGGGTGCGCACGGGCTCGCTCACGCCGTACGACACCACCCGCTCCTCGCCGTCCCTCAGCGAGCACCCCGACGCCCCGCCCACCACGGCCGCCGCGAAGGCGGCACCCGCCACGACCCTAACCAGCTTCTGCCTCATGGCCGTTCCCCCTCCACTCTCCGGACCGGCCGGAGTACCGGACGGCACCACAGAGCCTGCCCCGCCCACCCCGGCCGGCGAATCGCCCGCGCGAGCGGTTCTGCCGAATCCCTCGCGCGAGTGATTTCGGCGCGAACCCGCCCATGGGCCTCGGTTGCACGGCCCCCGGCGCCACCCATGGGCCGTGGGCCACAGCGTCCACGAAGTATCCGAAAACGGCGAAGGGCCCGGAGACTTGAAGTCTCCGGGCCCTTCGACTGAGCAGTAGCGGGGACAGGATTTGAACCTGCGACCTCTGGGTTATGAGCCCAGCGAGCTACCGAGCTGCTCCACCCCGCGTCGGTAAACACCACCCTACGCGACGCCGACCGCAGAACCTAATCGGTATTCCGGGCCACCGGCCGCGCCTTGAATTCCCGGCGCTGAAAGGCCCCGAGAAGCAGCCCGGAATCACCTGAACCCATGAACCGTGAAATGAACTCCTGAAGCCCCGAAGCCCACCGCCGGCGGCCACCCCTCACGCCCGCCCACAACGCCCGTTCGACGCCCCCACGGCGCCTCTCAACGCCGCAGGGCGGCCACCCCCTGCGGGGATGGCCGCCCTGCGGCGTCAGACCAACTCCAGGCCGAAGCCCGAAGACCGACGATCAGCCGTTGTACGGGCCGTAGTCGTAGTCGTCCAGCGGAACCGCCTGGCCGGAGCCGGCGCCGAAGGGCGACAGGTCGTAGTCGTCGTAGCCGACGGCCGAGTACATCGCGGCCTTGGCCTCCTCGGTCGGCTCGACCCGGATGTTGCGGTAGCGGGGAAGACCCGTACCGGCCGGGATGAGCTTACCGAGGATGACGTTCTCCTTGAGGCCCAGCAGCGGGTCCGACTTGGCGTGGATCGCCGCGTCGGTCAGGACCCGGGTCGTCTCCTGGAAGGAGGCGGCCGACAGCCAGGACTCGGTGGCCAGCGAGGCCTTGGTGATACCCATCAGCTGCGGGCGGCCGGAGGCCGGGTGGCCGCCTTCCGACACCACGCGACGGTTCTCCTGCTCGAAGCGGCCGCGCTCGACGAGCTCGCCCGGGAGCAGCTCGGCGTCGCCCGACTCGATGATCGTCACGCGGCGGAGCATCTGCCGGATGATGATCTCGATGTGCTTGTCGTGGATCGACACGCCCTGCGAGTTGTAGACCTTCTGGACCTCGGCGACCAGGTGGATCTGGACGGCACGCTGGCCCATGATCCGCAGCACGTCGTGCGGGTTGGTGGCACCCATGGTCAGCTTCTGGCCGACCTCGACCGCCTCGCCCTCGCTGACGAGCAGCTTCACACGCTTGGAGACCGGGTAGGCGATCTCGTCGCTGCCGTCGTCCGGCGTGACGACCAGCTTGCGGGTCTTCTCGGTGTCCTCGATGCGGACCCGGCCCTGCGCCTCCGAGATCGGGGCCACACCCTTGGGGGTACGGGCCTCGAAGAGCTCGACGACACGGGGCAGACCCTGCGTGATGTCGTCACCGGCCACACCACCGGTGTGGAAGGTACGCATGGTCAGCTGGGTACCGGGCTCACCGATGGACTGGGCGGCGATGATGCCGACCGCCTCACCGATGTCGACCAGCTTGCCGGTGGCCAGCGAGCGCCCGTAGCACATGGCACAGGTGCCGACGGCCGACTCACAGGTCAGGATCGAGCGGGTCTTGACCTCGCTGATGCCGTGGCGGATCAGCTCGTCGATCAGCACGTCACCGAGGTCGGTGTTGGCGGTGGCAAGGAGCTTGCCGTCCACCGTGATGTCCTCGGCGAGCATGCGGGCGTAGACGCTGGTCTCGACGTCGTCCGTCTTGCGCAGGACGCCGTCCTCGACGGTGCCGATCGCCAGCTTCAGGCCGCGCTCGGTACCGCAGTCCTCCTCGCGAATGATGACGTCCTGGGAGACGTCGACCAGACGACGGGTGAGGTAGCCGGAGTCGGCGGTACGCAGAGCGGTGTCGGCCAGACCCTTACGGGCACCGTGGGTGGAGATGAAGTACTCGAGAACGGTGAGGCCCTCACGGAACGACGCCTTGATGGGGCGGGCGATCGTCTCGTTCTTCGCGTTCGACACCAGACCACGCATACCGGCGATCTGACGCATCTGCATCATGTTTCCTCGAGCGCCCGAGTCCACCATCATGAAGATGGGGTTGGTCTTCTCGAAGTTGGCGTTCATCGCCTCGGCGACCTCGTTGGTCGCACGGGTCCAGATGCCGATGAGCTCCTGCTTGCGCTCGTCGTTGGTGATCAGACCGCGCTCGTACTGCTTCTGGATCTTCTCGGCCTGCGCCTCGTAGCCCTCAAGGATCTGGGCCTTCTGCGGCGGGACGACGACGTCCGAGATCGAGACGGTGACACCCGAGCGGGTGGCCCAGTGGAAGCCGGCCGCCTTCAGGTTGTCCAGGGTCGCCGCGACGACGACCTTGGGGTAGCGCTCCGCCAGGTCGTTGACGATCGCGGAGAGCTGCTTCTTGCCCACCTCGTAGTCGACGAACGGGTAGTCCTCGGGCAGCAGCTCGTTGAAGAGCGCGCGGCCCAGGGTGGTCTGCAGGCGGAAGGACTCGCCCTCGAACCAGGTCGGCTGACCGTCCTCGTCGACCGGCGGGGTCCAGCCACGGGGCGGGACGGTGCCGATCGGCAGGCGGACGTCGATGACGGCCTGGACGTCCAGGTCCTTGGCGTCGAACGCCATGACGGCCTCGGCGGTGGAGGAGAAGGAGCGGCCACCGCCCTTCACCTTCTCCCGGTCCGAGGTCAGGAAGAACAGACCGAGCACCATGTCCTGGGTCGGCATGGTGACGGGGCGACCGTCGGCCGGCTTCAGGATGTTGTTCGAGGACAGCATCAGGATGCGGGCCTCGGCCTGCGCCTCCGCGGAGAGCGGCAGGTGGACGGCCATCTGGTCACCGTCGAAGTCCGCGTTGAACGCGGTGCAGACGAGCGGGTGGATCTGGATGGCCTTGCCCTCGACCAGCTGGGGCTCGAAGGCCTGGATGCCGAGGCGGTGCAGGGTGGGCGCACGGTTCAGCAGAACCGGGTGCTCGGCGATGACCTCTTCGAGGACGTCCCACACGACCGGGCGGGCACGCTCGACCATGCGCTTGGCCGACTTGATGTTCTGCGCGTGGTTGAGGTCGACCAGGCGCTTCATCACGAACGGCTTGAAGAGCTCCAGCGCCATGGCCTTCGGCAGACCACACTGGTGCAGCTTCAGCTGCGGGCCGACGACGATGACCGAACGGGCCGAGTAGTCGACTCGCTTGCCGAGCAGGTTCTGGCGGAAACGACCCTGCTTACCCTTCAGCATGTCGCTGAGGGACTTCAGGGGACGGTTGCCCGGGCCGGTGACCGGACGGCCACGACGGCCGTTGTCGAACAGTGCGTCGACGGCCTCCTGAAGCATGCGCTTCTCGTTGTTCACGATGATCTCGGGGGCACCGAGGTCGAGGAGACGCTTCAGACGGTTGTTGCGGTTGATCACGCGGCGGTACAGGTCGTTCAGGTCGGAGGTCGCGAAGCGGCCACCGTCCAGCTGCACCATCGGACGCAGGTCCGGCGGGATGACCGGGACGCAGTCCAGCACCATGCCGTTGGGCTTGTTGGTGGTCTGCAGGAACGCGGAGACGACCTTGAGGCGCTTGAGCGCACGGGTCTTCTTCTGGCCCTTGCCGCTGCGGATGATCTCGCGCAGGCGCTCGGACTCCTCGGCCAGGTCGAAGGTCTCGAGGCGGTCCTTGAGGGCCGCCGCGCCCATCGAGCCGGAGAAGTACGTGCCGAAGCGGTCGCGCAGCTCGCGGTAGAGCAGCTCGTCGCCCTCGAGGTCCTGGACCTTGAGGTTCTTGAAGCGGGCCCACACCTCGTCGAGGCGGTCGAGCTCGCGCTGCGCACGGTCGCGCAGCTGCTTCATCTCGCGCTCGGCACCCTCGCGCACCTTGCGGCGCACGTCGGCCTTGGCGCCCTCGGCCTCCAGCTCGGCCAGGTCGGTCTCGGCCTTCTTGGCACGGGCCTCGAGGTCGGAGTCACGACGGTTCTCGATCTGCTGACGCTCGACCGAGACGTGTGCCTCCAGGGACGGGAGGTCGCGCTGGCGACGCTCGTCGTCCACCCAGGTGATCATGTAGGCGGCGAAGTAGATGACCTTCTCAAGGTCCTTCGGCGCCAGGTCGAGCAGGTAGCCGAGGCGGCTGGGGACACCCTTGAAGTACCAGATGTGGGTGACCGGCGCGGCCAGCTCGATGTGGCCCATCCGCTCACGACGCACCTTGGCGCGAGTGACCTCGACGCCACAGCGCTCGCAGATGATGCCCTTGAAGCGGACGCGCTTGTACTTGCCGCAGTAGCACTCCCAGTCCCGGGTGGGGCCGAAGATCTTCTCGCAGAAGAGCCCGTCCTTTTCCGGCTTCAGGGTGCGGTAGTTGATGGTCTCCGGCTTCTTGACCTCGCCGTGCGACCACTGGCGGATGTCGTCGGCGGTCGCGAGGCCGATGCGGAGCTCGTCGAAGAAGTTGACGTCAAGCACTGGTCGTCAAGCCCTCTTTCGTAAGTCGAAAGTCGTTCATCTGGTCTGAGGGGGCCTGGGGGCGGGCCGGCTGCCTGTCCGGGCAGCCGGCCCAACCTCCGTCAGACCTCTTCGACGCTGCTCGGCTCGCGCCGGGACAGGTCAATGCCGAGCTCCTCGGCGGCGCGGAAGACGTCCTCGTCGGAGTCCCGCATCTCGATGGACTGGCCGTCCGAGGACAGCACCTCCACGTTGAGGCAGAGCGACTGCATTTCCTTGATGAGGACCTTGAAGGACTCGGGAATGCCGGGCTCGGGGATGTTCTCGCCCTTGACGATGGCCTCGTAGACCTTCACGCGGCCGAGCACGTCGTCGGACTTGATGGTGAGGAGCTCCTGCAGCGCGTAGGCCGCGCCGTACGCCTCAAGGGCCCACACCTCCATCTCACCGAAGCGCTGACCACCGAACTGCGCCTTACCACCGAGCGGCTGCTGGGTGATCATCGAGTACGGGCCGGTCGAACGGGCGTGCAGCTTGTCGTCGACCAGGTGGTGCAGCTTGAGGATGTACATGTAGCCGACCGAAACCGGCATCGGGAACGGCTCGCCGGAGCGGCCGTCGAAGAGCCGGGCCTTACCGGTGGAGTTCACCAGGCGCTCACCGTCACGGGTGAGGGTGGTGTTGTCCAGCAGGCCGGTGATCTCGTCCTCGCGGGCGCCGTCGAAGACCGGGGTGGCGAGGTTGGTGCCACCCTGGACGGTGTCGGCGCCGATCGCCTGCAGGCGCTGGGCCCACTCGTCGGCGAGACCGGAGACGTCCCAGCCCTGCTTGGCGAGCCACCCGAGGTGGATCTCCAGGACCTGTCCCGGGTTCATTCGGGACGGGACACCCAGCGGGTTGAGGATGATGTCGACCGGGGTGCCGTCCTCGAGGAACGGCATGTCCTCGACCGGGAGGATCTTGGAGATGACACCCTTGTTGCCGTGACGGCCGGCCAGCTTGTCACCGTTGGTGATCTTGCGCTTCTGGGCCACGTAGACCCGGACCAGCTGGTTGACGCCCGGGGGCAGCTCGTCGCCCTCTTCGCGGTCGAACACGCGGACGCCGATGACCTTGCCGGACTCACCGTGCGGCACCTTCAGCGAGGTGTCGCGGACCTCACGGGCCTTCTCACCGAAGATGGCGCGCAGCAGGCGCTCCTCCGGGGTCAGCTCGGTCTCACCCTTGGGCGTGACCTTGCCGACCAGGATGTCGCCGGTGACGACATCGGCGCCGATGCGGATGATGCCGCGCTCGTCGAGGTCGGCGAGGACCTCCTCGGAGACGTTCGGGATGTCCCGGGTGATCTCCTCGGGGCCCAGCTTGGTGTCACGGGCGTCGACCTCGTGCTCCTCGATGTGGATCGAGGAGAGGACGTCGTCCTGCACGAGGCGCTGCGACAGGATGATCGCGTCCTCGTAGTTGTGACCCTCCCAGGACATGAACGCCACGAGGAGGTTCTTGCCGAGGGCCATCTCGCCCTCGTCGGTGCAGGGACCGTCCGCGAGCACCTGGCCGGACTCGACCCGGGCGCCCTCGTCCACGAGCACCTTCTGGTTGAAGGCGGTGCCCTGGTTGGAGCGGGTGAACTTGGCGGCGCGGTACGTGGTGTACGTGCCGTCGTCGTTGGCCACGGTGACGTAGTCGGCCGAGACCTCCTGGACGACACCCGCCTTCTCGGCCGTGATGACGTCGGCGGCGTCGACCGCGCAGCGGTACTCCATGCCGGTGCCGACCAGCGGGGCCTCGCTCTTCAGCAGCGGCACCGCCTGGCGCATCATGTTCGAGCCCATGAGCGCGCGGTTGGCGTCGTCGTGCTCGAGGAAGGGGATCATGGCGGTCGCGACCGACACCATCTGGCGCGGCGAGACGTCCATGTAGTCGATCTCGGTGCCCGGGATGTAGTCGATCTCGCCGCCACGGCGGCGGACCAGGACACGCGGCTCGGCGAAGGTCAGCTCCGCCGTCAGCGGGGCGTTGGCCTGCGCGATGACGAAGCGGTCCTCCTCGTCGGCGGTGAGGTAGTCGACCTGCTCGGTGACCGCACCGTCGACGACCTTGCGGTACGGGGTCTCGATGAAGCCGAAGGCGTTGACCCGGCCGTACGAGGCGAGCGAGCCGATCAGACCGATGTTCGGGCCTTCAGGGGTCTCGATCGGACACATGCGGCCGTAGTGCGACGGGTGAACGTCACGGACCTCGAAGCCGGCACGCTCACGGGAGAGACCACCGGGGCCCAGCGCGGAGAGACGACGCTTGTGGGTCAGGCCCGACAGCGGGTTCGTCTGGTCCATGAACTGGGACAGCTGGCTGGTGCCGAAGAACTCCTTGATGGAGGCGACGACCGGCCGGATGTTGATCAGGGTCTGCGGCGTGATCGCCTCGACGTCCTGGGTGGTCATGCGCTCACGCACAACGCGCTCCATACGGGCGAGACCCGTACGGACCTGGTTCTGGATGAGCTCGCCGACGTTGCGCAGGCGGCGGTTGCCGAAGTGGTCGATGTCGTCGACCTCGACCACGATGTCGCGGCCCTCGTCGTCACGCCACTCGACCTCGCCCGCGTGCAGCTTCACCAGGTACTTGATCGCACCGATGATGTCGGGCTCGGTGAGCACGCCGGAGTCCAGCGACTCGGCGTTGCCCAGCTTGCGGTTGACCTTGTAACGGCCGACCTTGGCGAGGTCGTAGCGCTTCGGGTTGAAGTAGAGGTTCTCCAGAAGCGTCTGCGCGGCCTCGCGGGTCGGCGGCTCGCCGGGGCGCAGCTTGCGGTAGATGTCCAGCAGCGCGTCGTCCTGGCCCTGGGTGTGGTCCTTCTCCAGGGTGGCGCGCATCGACTCGTACTCGCCGAACTCCTCGAGAATCATCTCGTTGGTCCAGCCGAGGGCCTTCAGCAGCACGGTGACGGACTGCTTGCGCTTGCGGTCGATGCGGACACCGACCATGTCGCGCTTGTCGATCTCCATCTCCAGCCAGGCACCACGCGAGGGGATGACCTTGCAGGAGTAGATGTCCTTGTCGGACACCTTGTCCAGGGTGGAGTCGAAGTAGACACCCGGGGAGCGGACGAGCTGCGAGACGACGACACGCTCGGTGCCGTTGATCACGAACGTGCCCTTATGGGTCATGAGCGGGAAGTCGCCCATGAAGACCGTCTGAGACTTGATCTCACCGGTCTCGTTGTTGGTGAACTCGGCCGTGACGAAGAGCGGGGCCGCGTACGTGAAGTCGCGGTCCTTGCACTCGTCAATGGAGTTCTTCGGCGGCTCGAAACGGTGGTCGCGAAAGGTCAGCGACATCGACCCACTGAAGTCCTCGATCGGGGAGATCTCTTCGAAGATCTCCTCCAGACCGGACTTCGTGGGGACGTCCTGACCACTCTCCAGGGCCGCCTCGACCCGGGACTTCCAGGCCGCATTGCCGAGCAGCCAGTCAAAGCTCTCGGTCTGCAGGGCCAGGAGGTTCGGGACCTCGAGGGGCTCCTTGATCTTCGCGAAGGAAACGCGAAGCGGGGCGGTGGATGCGGCGGAATTGTTCGAGGCGTTGCGCGGCGCGGCCAAGAGGGGGGTCCTTCCGAGGGCTCGGAGCTCACTACGCGCGTACCGGCCGGGCCTGGAAGGGCTTGGAGCCACCCCCGGTGCCGTGACCCCCACCGGGACGAAATCCCAGTTCAGAGCCGCTTCGCGGAGGCGGTGCCAGACCCCTTCAGGGCAACGCAAACTCCGGGCGACGAGTCACGGAGCAGCTAACAGGCAGCGCAAAGGGACAGTGTAGCCAATAGGCACACTGCTGTCCAGCTCTGATTCGGAGGCCGAATCGGAGACTCCTCCCGGTTGCCACCCGGACGGCCCCGCACCCCTCGGAAGGGGCCGAACCGCAGGGTGGACCCTGCCCTCGAACTGCTGCCGGCCCGGGTACTCCGGGCCACCGCACCTCACATGGAGTCACTTCCCTCGCAGGGCGCCGAATATGCATCCAGGGCCGTGCCAACCGCGGGCGGACTCCACACACACGGCGCGGATCGAGAATCGCGCGCCCGGTGCGGTTCGTCAAGGCCCCCACCTCGGGCGAGGGCCTCACACCGTCTATCGGGCGAGACCCCCCGGGCGTTACAGAACCCGTGGTGAGGGCCACTCTCGATGACGGAGATCACCATACCCGCCCGGAGTGACAGTGCCGAGTGCAGTCTCGGCCAGGGTGGCGCACGACGGGTAGCAAAACAGGCCGGGCCGACCACCCCGCGAAGGGTGATCGGCCCGGCCTGCGCGCCCCCTCAGAGGGGGCGAGGAGTCACTTGACGGTGACCTTGGCGCCAGCGGCCTCGAGCTGAGCCTTGGCCTTCTCCGCGACGTCCTTGGCAACCTTCTCCAGGACCGGCTTCGGGGTGCCGTCAACGAGGTCCTTGGCCTCCTTCAGGCCGAGGGAGGTCAGGGCGCGCACCTCCTTGATGACCTGGATCTTCTTGTCGCCGGCCGAGTCGAGGATGACGTCGAACTCGTCCTGCTCCTCAGCGGCCTCGACCGCGGCGGTCGGGCCCGCAACGCCGGCAACGGCGACCGGGGCGGCAGCCTTGACGTCGAACTTCTCCTCGAACGCCTTCACGAACTCGGAGAGCTCGATGAGGGTCAGGGTCTCGAACTGCGCGAGCAGCTCGTCCTGGGACAGCTTCGCCATGATGGCGTCCTTCCACTAAATCGGCAGGTGCCGGATGTACGGGATGGCGGGCGTACGGGCCCGCTGCGACCGGAGGTACCGGACGCTGAGCTCTTCAGGCAGGGCCTGAATTACTCGGCAGCCTCGGTGGTCTCCTCGGCCTCGGCGGGAGCCGGCGTACCGGCACCGCCCTGCTCGACCTTGGCCCGGAGCGCCTCCGCAGTGCGGGCGAACTCCACCAGCGGAGCCTGGAAGGTCGCCGCGGCCTTGGCCATGGACGCCTTCAGGCCGCCGGCCAGCTTGGCGAGCAGCACCTCGCGGGACTCGAGGTCCGCGAGCTTCTTGATCTCATCGGCGGACAGCGCCTTACCGTCAAGGACACCGCCCTTGATGATGAGAGCGGGGTTGTCCTTGGCGAAGTCACGCAGAGCCTTCGCCGACTCCACCGGGTCACCGGTGACGAAGGCGACAGCCGTCGGACCCGCGAACAGGTCGTCGAGCTCCGTGATCCCGGCCTCATTGGCAGCGATCTTGGTCAGCGTGTTCTTCACCACGGCGTACTGGGCGTTCTCACCCAGCGAGCGACGCAGGTTCTTCACCTGCTTCACCGTCAGACCGCGGTACTCGGTCAGCACGGCCGCGTTCGAGGCACGGAACTTGTCCGTGATCTCGGCGACGGCAGCAGCCTTGTCGGGCCTTGCCATAGGCTTACGCCTCCTTCCGTGATGTCGAAATCGGGCCGACCTGCGAAAGTCGACCATCTGCGCCTCGGACACACGGGTTGACAGAAGGAAGCACCCTGCAAAACAGTGAGAGCCCCGGTGCGCAGGCGCACGGGGCTCATGAAGACCTCGACAGTCGCACGGCGAACCGCGCGGACCGGAAGTCCAAGCTCCAAACACTCCTGCGCGGGCTGTCTGCGGCAATTCGCAGATCCTTCGGTCGCCCTGCACCCTCACAGGCACACGGCAACAACCAGCGGTCTTTGGCTTGGTACACCGTAGCCCGGCGGCCACCGCGGGGGCAAATCGCCCGGGTCAGCGGGCCAGCGGCGAGACGCTGCGCGAGCCGGTGTCGGTGGTGTCCGCCTCGGCCGGGGCCTGGACCGACAGCGCGCCGCCGAAGTCTGAGTACTGCACCAGGTCGTCGGCCCGGCCGCGGTCGCCGGTGCCGGTACGCCGGACCTGGATCAGCTGGTCCCGGTCGTTCAGCCACAGATCGAGGACGAGCTCGGTGGAGCCGCCGGGCGCCAGCGCGCTCTGCAGGCCCTGTCGGCGGGCGGCGCTGAGCTTGGCCTGGGAGGCCGCGTACTGCTCGGCCGTGGTGATGACCCGGTAGTGCACGGCGGTGGAGTCCTCGATCTTCTCCTCGCCGATCAGCTGCGGCTCGCTGTCGGCGCCGGTCGCGGCCGTCAGCGCGGCGACCGGGCTGAGCAGGTCGATCAGCCCGGCGTAGGGGACCTCCCGATGCCCGTCGGAGCCGGTGGCGCCACCGAACTTCTCCCAGTGCCGGCCGCCGAGCCGCTCGGCCGTCGCGGCGTCGCCGCCCTGGTACGCCACGGTGTCCATGACGATCAGCTGGTCGGCCACCCCGGGCGTGGTGCGCTTGATCTGCACCGCGGTCTTCGGCAGCCAGAACAGCGGCCCGGCGCCGCTGTCCTGGCCGAGCCGGTAGGCGACCTTCGTCCGGCGGGCGGACTGCGTCTCCAGCAGCGCGGAGAGCAGCACGCCCCGGGGCGAGCGGTCGGTGGGCATGGCCTGGGTCGGCGAGGCGGACGGGGAGGTGGGCGACGCACTGGTGGCGGCGGCCTGACGCCCGGCTCCCCCGCCGCACCCGGCCAGCGCGCCCGCCAGCAGCACGGCGCCCAGCCCGGCCGTCAACCGCCGTCGCGCCGCCATGCTCGTCTCCACTTCACCCGCCAAGCCGCTGTTCCACCCACCAAGCCGTCGACCCACCATGACACGCGTCCCCCGGTGGACGGACGGCACCCCTGCGGGCCCCTGAGGGGCCCGCAGGGCTCCGCTCAGCCGACGAGCTTCTCGCCGTCCGCCCAGCCGAGCGTGTCCGAGGCGGCGGGCGCCTCGATCTTCGGCGCGGTGCCGAGCCCGGAGTAGACGAAGGTGGTGGTGACGTCCTGCTTGTCACCGAACACCTTGGACTGCACGAGCTCCTGCTTGGCGTTGATCCAGAACTCGCTGGTGGCGGTCAGGCCGGACGCCTCCAGGCCCTTCAGGACGCTCTTGCGCTGGTCCGCGGAGAGCCCGGTCATCGCGGCCACCATCGTGGCCGCCTGCTGGACGCTCTTGTAGTGCACCGTCTCGGCGCCGCTCACCGACTCGGTGCCGACCTTGGTGAGCTGGCCGCTCGCCGCGGCGACCGAGAGCTGCACCACCGGGTTGGTCATCTGCTCGAAGGTCAGGAAGGCGACCGCGTTCTGCCGGCCGTTCTCGTTGCTCTGGTCGACCTTCACCCAGTGCTTGCCGGCCGCGGAGGCCTGCTGAGCCTTCGGCACGCTCATGTAGATCGCCTCACCGATCCCGCGCACCACGTTGGTGTCCGCGGAGACCAGCTCGAACGAGGACTTGTCCTGCCAGCCGACCGAACCGGTGCTGATCGTCTTGCCCTGCTCGCTCAGCACGATCTTGCTGTTGCCGGCCTTCTGCATCACCGCCGCGGAGGCGGCGAGCGCGGCCTTCGGGTCGAGCTGGACGGCCTGGCTGGGCGTCGCGGTACCACCGATGTCCTGACTGCCGTTCGCGGCATCGTCATTGCAGGCCGTCAGTGTGCCCAGCAGCGCCGCGGAAACGGCGAATGCGGCAGCGAAGCGCATGGCGCGCATGGATATCCCCCCGTGATTCGGTTCTTACGAAGATCCTCGCGGATCCCGGCGGACGGTCAGGGCGCCGCCCCCGCACTGTCCACGACCTCCGCGGGTGCAGGCGCCTGCACCTCCACCAGGACCCCGGGGTCTGAGACCTCGGTTTCGGTCACCGTGGTTCCCGCGGTGCCCCACTCCGTTGCCCGCATCCGGACCAGCCGCTCCCCGTCGGCGACCCAGAAGTCGTACCCGACGCTCGCCACGCCCCTGACCCGGTAGTCCTCGACCACGGCGGCCAGCTGCTGCTTGCCGAGCCCCTCCTCCGCCCCGAAGAAGTCGGCGACCGGCGCGCTGCCCCGGTAGTGGACGACCGGCTCGCCCCGGTCCTCCTCCGTACCGGCCGTGACGAGCTTGCCGGCCAGCGCCATCGCCCGTACCCGGCCGCTCGGGTTGGAGAGCACGCCGGATATTCGGTCGCCGGCGCCGGCGACCCCAGCCGCCACGGCGGCCCCGGCGTGCGCCCGGTCGGTACGCAGCCAGTGCTGCTCGCCGGAGCCCTGCCGGGCGAGGTAGCAGGTGCCGTCGACCAGCAGCAGCCTGGCGGAGCCCCGGGCATCGGTCAGCTCCAGCTCGGCCGCGTCCCTGGCACCCCAGGAGAGCGTGCCGGCCGCAGTGCTGCTGCCCGCCGGGCTCTGCTCCGTCACCCTGACCCGGGCACTGCCCACGTCGTCCAGGGCCCGGGAGGCCGCCAGCAGCACCTGCCGGGGCTCGTGCCCGGCCTCGGTGGCGCGGGCCCCCGGCCGCGCGCCGCCCGTCGCGGGCTCCACCCCGCTGCAGGACACGGCGCCGCCGAGGACCAGCAGCGCGACCACAACCGACAGGGCGACCACACGGTCGGAAGGCACAGCACTCTCCGGTGGGAAGGCGTCTCGGGGCCCACTGGTCCGGGGCTCGGTGGAGCGTAATCCGCACCGGGCAACGGATCGTCCGCGACTGTGTCTCGATCAGGACACGACAGCGGGCCCGCACCCCCCGAGGGGGTACGGGCCCGCTGTACGTACTGAGCTGTGCCCAGGACGCGACTACCGGCAGAGCACGGGGGCTCAGATGGCGGCCGGGTCCTCCTCGACCATGAGGTTGCGGGTGCGGTTCGGGTCGACCGGGATGCCGGGGCCGATCGTGGTGGAGACCGCGGTCTTCTTGATGTAGCGGCCCTTGGCGGCGGACGGCTTGGCCCGGAGGACCTCGTCCAGCGCCGCGGCGTAGTTCTCGACCAGCTGCTCGTCGGTGAAGGAGACCTTACCGATGATGAAGTGCAGGTTCGAGTGCTTGTCGACGCGGAACTCGATCTTGCCGCCCTTGATGTCGTTGACAGCCTTGGCGACATCGGGGGTGACGGTGCCGGTCTTCGGGTTCGGCATCAGACCACGCGGGCCGAGCACGCGGCCGAGGCGGCCGACCTTGCCCATGAGGTCCGGGGTGGCGACGACGGCGTCGAAGTCCAGCTTGCCCTTGGCGACCTCGTCGATGAGCTCGTCGGCACCGACGATGTCGGCACCCGCAGCACGCGCGGCCTCGGCACGCTCGCCGGTCGCGAAGACCAGGACCCGAGCGGTCTTACCGGTGCCGTGCGGGAGGATCACGGTGCTGCGGACCATCTGGTCGGCCTTGCGCGGGTCGACGCCCAGACGCATGGCAACCTCGACGGTCGCGTCGAACTTGCTGGTGGAGGTCTCCTTCGCGAGGCGGATGGCCTCGAGGGGAGCGTAGAACCGGCTGCGGTCGACCTTGGTGTCCGCGGCCTTGAGAGCCTTGCTGCGCTTCACTGCTTCTCCTGAATAGGAAATCGGAGTCGTGGTAGTACGGGCCGCGCAGGCCCTACCACAGGGACGAGAGGGGCCCTACCGAGCGGTAGGTCAGCCCTCGACGGTGATGCCCATCGACCGGGCGGTGCCGGCGATGATCTTCGCCGCGGCGTCCAGGTCGTTGGCGTTCAGGTCGGGGAGCTTGGTCGTGGCGATCTCGCGGACCTGGGCGCTGGTGAGCTTGGCGACCTTGGTCTTGTGCGGCTCGGCCGAGCCCTTGTCCACGCCGGCGGCCTTCAGGATGAGGCGCGCGGCCGGCGGCGTCTTCGTGATGAAGGTGAAGGAGCGGTCGTCGTAGACCGTGATCTCCACCGGCACGATCATGCCGCGCTGCGACTCGGTCGCAGCGTTGTAGGCCTTGCAGAACTCCATGATGTTGACGCCGTGCTGACCCAGCGCGGGGCCGACCGGCGGCGCCGGGTTGGCCGCGCCGGCGTTGATCTGGAGCTTGATGAGCCCCGTGACCTTCTTCTTCTTGGGAGGCATTTCTCTCCGGGTCCTTCTGAGAGGTGGATGTCGGTGTGTGCGACCCTCGGGGCGACACCCGGACGGGCGCACACACATCGGACCAGGCTAACGCGGATGCGCCGCTGGACCAAAACGGATTGAGGGGCGGGCCCGCGGCCCGCCCCTCAGCCCGAAGACCAGTACTAGTTCTTCTGGATCTGGTCGAAGGAGAGCTCGACCGGGGTCTCCCGGCCGAAGATCTCGACCAGGCCCTTGACCTTCTTCGAGTCCGGGTTGATCTCGTTGATCGTCGCCTGGAGGGTCGCGAACGGACCGTCGGTGACGGTGACCGAGTCGCCGACCTCGAAGTCGAGCACCTGGATCTCGCTGGGCTTGACCGGCGAGGGCTTGCCGGCGTCCTTGGCCGCCTGGCGCTCCACGTCGGGCGCGAGCATCTTGACGACCTCGTCCAGGGTCAGCGGGTACGGGTCGTAGGCGTTGCCCACGAAGCCGGTGACGCCGGGGGTGTTGCGCACCACGCCCCAGGACTCGGGGGTGAGGTCCATGCGCACCAGGACGTAGCCGGGGAGCTTGTTCTGGCGGATGGTCTTGCGGTCGCCGTTCTTGATCTGGACGACCTCCTCCTGCGGCACCTCGGACTGGAAGATGTAGTCCTCGACGTTCAGGGAGACGGCGCGCTGCTCCAGGTTCTGCTTCACCCGGTTCTCGTAGCCCGCGTAGGTGTGGATGACGTACCACTCGCCGGGCGCGGTGCGCAGCTCCTCGCGGAACTTGGCGACCGGGTCGACCTCGGCCTCCTCGGCGGCCTCGATGACGGCGGCGGCCTCGTCCTCGACGGCGGTCGCGGCCTCGACGTCGACGTCGACGTCGACGTCAGCGTCGGCAGCGACGTCGCCCGCGGCCTCGTCCTCGGAGAACTCGGACTCAACGTGCAGCGCGGCGAGCTCGGCGGGCACGTCGACCTCGTCCTGCTCCCGGGCCTCGACCTCGTCCTCGTCGCTGTCCGCGGCGTCCACGATCTGCTCGGCGGCCTCGATGTCGGCAGCAGCCTCAGCCGCGTCCGGCTCGGCGACGACATCCGCCTCGCGGACGGTCTCGTCGGCGTCGTACAGGGGGGACTCAGACACGGTGGCTGCTTCTTTCCTGGAGATGGTGAAGATGGCGCGCTCCGGGCGCTTCGGCGCCGGCCCGCTCTCGCGGGCGCGCCAGGAAACGGCTCAGAGACTTCAACAGTACCGAGTCAACGGTAGCGGGCTCGTACGATCGGCGCCGACAGCTCGACCCGGGCCGAGGAATCGGCCCGGGTCGGGGTGCTTTCGACAAACTGTTCACGTGCTGTTTCGAATGGCTCGGCCGGCCGAAGACTCGCTCAGCCGAAGATCCACAGCACGAGCTTGGAGAAGCCGAAGTTGAGGGCGGCCACGATCCCCATGATCACCAGCACGAAGACGACCACGACGGTCGTGTACTGGACCAGCTCACTGCGGGTGGGCCAGACGACCTTGCGCAGCTCCGCGATGATCTGGCGGTAGAACAGGCCGAGCCGGGCGAAGAAGCCCTTGCGGGCACGCTTGCCGGACTTCTTCTCGCCGTCGGAGCCGCGCTTGGCACGCTTGCGGTCGCGACGCGAGAGCGCCTTGTCCTCGCCCGAAGCAGGCGTGGTCCCGCCGGCGCCGTCGGCCCCCTCGGGGTTGCCGCTCTCAGGCGTTGCGGTGGAGCCCGTGGTCTCCGTCACTCGTCCTCACCTGAATCCGGGTCCTGCCGAGCGTCGCCTGCGTGCCTGTGAAGCACGAGCGATCCGGCGAAAGCAGTGCTGTATGGGGCCCTCTCCGCATCAAGCCCGCTCGCTCTGTGGAGCGAACGGGCTCGGTACGGATCAAGCAGCAGGGCAAGAGGGACTTGAACCCCCAACCGCCGGTTTTGGAGACCGGTGCTCTACCAATTGAGCTATTGCCCTACGGAGCCTCGCGGCGCCTGTAGCGACCCCCAACCTACCGCATCCCGGGCCGCTGCATGTGCAGGCGGTGGAAGCCGTACTTCGGGGCCGTCGAGCAGTGAGTGTACGTGTTCCTGGCCGTTTGGTCGAACCTCCGGAAACCCGCACCACTCATGGGCCGCTCAAGAAGCCCTCCGAACCGGACACATGCTGGACCCGGCACGTACACATGGTGAAACCGCCATGCCCGGTCCGTCCCGGTTCTGCGACCATGCAGGCATGAGCGCTTCCACCCCGCAGCCCGACAGTTCCGTCCGCCCCGCCGACCGCCGCGTCTCGGCGCGGGTCGGCGCGATCGCCGAGTCCGCCACGCTCGCCGTGGACGCCAAGGCCAAGGCCCTCAAGGCGGCCGGCCGGCCGGTCATCGGCTTCGGCGCCGGCGAGCCGGACTTCCCCACTCCGGACTACATCGTCGAGGCCGCCGCCGCGGCCTGCCACGACACCAAGAACCACCGGTACACCCCGGCCGGCGGACTGCCCGAGCTCAAGGCCGCCATCGTCGAGAAGACGCTGCGCGACTCCGGCTACGCGGTGGACGCCTCCCAGGTGCTGGTGACCAACGGCGGCAAGCAGGCCATCTACAACGCCTTCGCCGCCATCCTCGACCCGGGTGACGAGGTCATCGTCCCGGCCCCGTACTGGACCACCTACCCCGAGTCGATCCAGCTCGCCGGCGGCGTGCCGGTGGAGGTCGTGGCCGACGAGAGCACCGGTTACAAGGTCTCGGTCGAGCAGCTGGAGGCCGCCCGCACCGAGAACACCAAGGTCGTCCTGTTCGTCTCGCCGTCCAACCCGACCGGCGCCGTCTACACCCCCGCGGAGGCCGAGGCGATCGGCCGCTGGGCGCTGGAGCACGGCCTGTGGGTGCTCACCGACGAGATCTACGAGCACCTGGTCTACGGCGACGCCGAGTTCACCTCGCTGCCGGCCGTGCTCCCGGAGCTCGCCGACAAGTGCATCGTGGTCAACGGCGTGGCCAAGACCTACGCCATGACCGGCTGGCGGGTGGGCTGGATGATCGGCCCCAAGGACGTCGTCAAGGCCGCGGCCAACCTCCAGTCGCACGCCACCTCCAACGTCTCGAACGTGGCCCAGCGGGCCGCGATCGCGGCCGTCTCCGGCGATCTCTCCGCCGTGCACGAGATGCGCACCGCCTTCGACCGCCGCCGCCGCACCATCGTGAAGATGCTCAACGAGATCGAGGGCGTGCTCTGCCCCGAGCCCGAGGGCGCGTTCTACGTGTACCCGTCCGTGAAGGGCCTGCTCGGCAAGGAGATCCGCGGCAAGCGCCCGGCGACCTCCGCCGAGCTGGCGAGCCTGATCCTGGACGAGGCCGAGGTCGCGGTCGTCCCCGGCGAGGCCTTCGGCACCCCGGGCTACCTGCGCCTGTCGTACGCGCTCGGTGACACCGACCTGGCCGAGGGCGTCTCCCGGATGCAGACCCTGCTGGCCGAGGCCCGCGACTGACGCTCCTCGCGCTCCGGCACGGCAACGGCGACCGCCCCCTTCACCCCTTCGAGGGATGTGCAGGGGGCGGTTCCCCTTCCGGCCCCCTATACGGCAGGATTCGTGAATGGAACGCCTGCCCGCACCGCGCGACGTAAGAGACCTCCCCAAGGCCCACCTGCACCTGCACTTCACCGGCTCCATGCGGCCCGCCACCCTGCTGGAGCTGGCCGAGAAGCACCGGGTGCGGCTGCCCGAGGCGCTCAGCTCCGGTGAGCCGCAGCGGCTGCACGCGACCGACGAGCGTGGCTGGTTCCGCTTCCAGCGGCTGTACGACACCGCCCGCTCCGTCCTGCGCGACGAGCAGGACATCCGGCGGCTGGTCCTGGAGACCGCCGAGGACGAGCGCCGGGACGGCTCCCGCTGGCTGGAGATCCAGGTCGACCCGACCTCCTACGCACCCCGGCTCGGCGGGCTGATCCCCGCCCTGGAGCTCATCCTGGACGCCGTCGAGCAGGCCTCCGAGGCCACCGGTGTGGGCATCCGGGTGCTGGTCGCGGCGAACCGGATGAAGTCCCCGATGGACGCCCGCACCCTGGCCCGGCTCGCCGTGCGCTACGCCGACCGGGGCGTGGTCGGCTTCGGGCTCTCCAACGACGAGCGCCGGGGCCTGGCCCGGGACTTCGACCGGGCCTTCGCCATCGCCCGTAAGGGTGATCTGCTGGCCGCCCCGCACGGCGGCGAGCTGGCCGGCCCGGAGTCCGTCCGGGACTGCCTGGACGACCTCGGCGCGGGCCGGATCGGCCACGGCGTGCGCGCCGCGGAGGACCCGCGGCTGATGCAGCGGCTGGCCGACCGTCAGGTCACCTGCGAGGTCTGCCCCTCCTCCAACGTCTCGCTCGGCGTGTACGAGCAGGCCTCGGCCGTCCCGCTGCGCACCCTCTTCGACGCGGGTGTGCCCCTGGCGCTGGGCGCCGACGACCCGCTGCTGTTCGGCTCCCGGCTGGCCGACCAGTACGAGCTGGCCCGGCATGTGCACGGCTTCAAGGACACCGAACTCGCCGAGCTGGCACGGCAGTCGGTGCGCGGATCGCGGGCGCCGGAGAGCGTCCGGAAGGAGCTGCTCGCCGACATCGACGCCTGGCTGACCGACTAGCCGGGGGCTCCGGCGGCAGACCGGGCCACCCACAGCCCCGCACCCGGGTCAGAGCGAGACGCCCACCATCACCGGCTCGTTGACCAGCTCGACGCCGAACGCCGCCCGGACCCCGTCCCGGATCTCACGGGCCAGCTCCAGCAGGTCGGCGGCGGTCGCGCCGCCCCGGTTGGTCAGCGCGAGGGTGTGCTTGGTGGAGAGGGTGGCCGGGCCGCTGCCGTGGCCCTTGCCGAAGCCGGCCTGGTCGATCAGCCAGGCGGCGGAGGTCTTGGTGCGGCCGTCGCCGGTGGGGAACGCGGGCGCGGGCCGCCCGTCCAGCCGCGCCAGGAAGTCCTCGTACTGCTCGGCCGTCAGGATCGGGTTGGTGAAGAAGGAGCCCGCCGACCAGGTGTCGTGGTCGGCCGGGTCGAGCACCATGCCCTTACCACCGCGCAGCCGCAGCACCGTGTCGTACGCGGTGCGCAGGTCGACGCGGTCCCCGGCCTCGACGCCCAGGGTGCGGGCGACCTCGGGGTAGCGCACCGGCGTGGAGTACCCGCCGGCGTCCTCCAGCGCGAAGCGCACCCGCAGCACCACATAACGCTCGGGGTCGGCCTTGAAGCGGCTGTGCCGGTAGGAGAACGTGCAGTCGGCCCCGGCCAGCGTGACGACCTCGCCCGCCCGGCGGTCGTACGCGACCACCTCGGTGATGCTCTGTGCGACCTCCTGGCCGTACGCGCCGACGTTCTGCACCGGCGTGGCGCCGGCCGAGCCGGGGATGCCCGCCAGGAACTCGATGCCGGCCAGGCCCTGGTCCACCGTGCGCGCCACCGCCCCGGCCCAGACCTCACCGGCCGCCAGCTCCAGCGTGCCGCCCGCCAGGTCGAAGCCGGTGCTCGCGATCCGCAGCACCGTGCCCGCGAAGCCGGCGTCGCCGATCACCAGGTTGCTGCCGCCGCCGATGACCAGCAACGGCTCACCGGCGGAGTCCGCCGCGCGGACGCAGCCGACGACCTCGGCGTCGGTCGTCGCGGTGACCAGCCGGCGGGCGGGGCCGCCGAGCCGGAGCGTGGTCAGCGGGGCAAGGGGAGCGTCGTGTTGTACCTGCACGCCCCCAGCGTACGGGGAGGGGGCGGGCAGGCATCCCACGCGCCCTCGGCCGGCCGGCCCGGGCGGGCGCCCGGACGGGCCGGTCCCGGACCGGGCGCCGTCAGGCCAGCTGGACGACGGCCCGGGACATGCCCAGGACCTTCTGGCCGCCGCTGGTCACCACCAGGTCGACCCGGGCCCGGCGGTCCTCCAGCAGGGCCGCGACCTTGCCGGTGACCTCGATCACAGCACCGGTCCCGTCGTTGGGGACGGGCACGGGCCGGGTGAACCGCACGCCGTACTCGAGCAGCGCGCCGGGGTCGCCCAGCCAGTCGGTGACCACCCGGACGGCCTCGGCCATGGTGAACATGCCGTGCGCGATGACGTCCGGCAGGCCGACCTCGCGCGCGAAGCTCTCGTTCCAGTGGATCGGGTTGAAGTCGCCGGAGGCGCCCGCGTAGCGCACCAGCGTGGCCCGCGTCACCGGGAAGGACCGGGCCGGCAGCTCCGTGCCGACCTCAACCTCGTCGAAGCTGATCGCCATCGCGCTACTCCCCCGCCTCGTCGGCGGCCCGGGCCACCAGCGTCATGATCGCCGTCACCACGTGCTCACCGCTCGCGTCCAGCACCTCGCCGCGGACGGTCAGCACGTCGTTGCCCGCGAGCGACTTGATGTTGTCGATGCTCACCGTGACCGCGAGCCGGTCGCCGGCTCGCACCGGGCGGGTGTAGGCGAACTTCTGGTCGCCGTGCACCACCCGGGTGAAGTCCAGGCCCAGCTCCGGGTCCTCGACCACCTGGGCGGCGGCCCGGTAGGTGATCACGAACGGGAAGGTCGGCGGGGCGATCACGTCCGGGTGGCCCAGCGCCTTGGCGGCCTCCGGATCGGTGTACGCGGGGTTGGCGTCGCCCACGGCGACGGCGAACTCGCGGATCTTCTCCCGGCCGACCTCGTACGGCTCGGTGGGCGGGTAGGTCCGCCCGATGAAGGAGGGGTCGAGCGGCATGGGCAACTCCTCTGAATTCCAGTCAAACAAAACGACTCCAGGCCGCACCCCCTGGGGGGTGCGGCCTGGAGTCAGAGACCTGAGTCACACAGGCCCGGCGACACCTTTACGGGGTCAGCGGGTCTCGCGGTGCGCGGTGTGCGAGTTGCAGCGGGGGCAGTGCTTCTTCATCTCAAGACGGTCCGGGTCGTTACGCCGGTTCTTCTTGGTGATGTAGTTCCGCTCCTTGCACTCCACGCAGGCCAGCGTGATCTTCGGGCGGACATCGGTGGCAGCCACGGGAGTGCCTTCCTTGGACAATGAATAAGAACACAACAAGAGTAGCCGACCGGGAGTTCGATCTCCCGACCGACTACGCGGGGTAGCGGTGACCGGACTTGAACCGGTGACACAGCGATTATGAGCCGCTTGCTCTACCAACTGAGCTACACCGCCACAGTGACCTTCACGACAGCCGAGGCTGACGATCGTTCACCAGAGCCCCCATGCGGAATCGAACCGCAGACCTTCTCCTTACCATGGAGACGCTCTACCGACTGAGCTATAGGGGCGAACGAGGAAGAGATTACACGGTTCCGAGCCAGAGGTGAAATCCGTATCCGAGCCGGAAGATCCCAGGTCGGCGGCTCGCATGTACGCACGATCGACGATGCACCGTTCGACCGACCTGCGAACCGGGCGCCCCACGGCGATACGACTAATCCGGGCCTACGGGCGTCCCGCGCAGCGGGCCCATAGGCTCGACCCCCAACGATCTTGCCTGCCGACCGAGCAGGCCGGACGGGAGGAGCCGGCGATGACCGCGGACAGCGCACCCGCCGACGGGCCCCACCCCGGCCGGGGCCCCGCCGCCAACCCGCTCGGGCACGGCCCGATCCTGCTGCTCACCGGCGCCCGGCTCGCCGACGGCCGGGTGGTCGACGTCCGGATCGGCGGAGACCGCATCCAGGCCGTCGGCACCGTCGGCAGCCTCGGCCCCATCCCCGCCCTGCCCGGCGCGCCCACCGCCACCACCGGCGCCCGGATCGACCTGGCCGGCTACCTGCTGCTGCCGGCCCCCGCCGAGGCGCACGCCCACTACGACGTCGCGTTCTCAGCCGCGCTGCCCGCCCCGCCCCCGGAGACCGCGGCCGACCTCACCCGGCGGGTCACCGAGGCCGCCCTCACCTCACTCGGCTACGGCGCCACCGCCCAGCGCACCCACGTCCGGATCGGCGACGTGCACGGGCTGCACCGGCTGGAGGCGGTGCTCACCGCCCGGCAGGCCCTGCTGGGCCTGGCCGAACTCCAGGCCGTGGCGATGCCCCGGCTGCTCACCGGCCTCGCCGGGGCGGACGGCCGGGCCCAGCTGCGCGATGCCCTCAAACTCGGTGCCGGCGCGGTCGGCGGCTGCCCCGAGCTGGACCCCGACCCGGCCGGGTACGTCCAGGTGCTGCTGGAGGCCGCCCGCGAGGCGGACTGCCCGGTCGACCTGCACACCACCGCCGGCGACCCGGCCCAGCTCGCCCGGCTCGCCGGGGCCCTCGCCCCACTGCGCCCGCGGGTCACCCTCGGCCCGTGCAGCGCGCTGGGCCCCGGTGGGGCGGCAACGCTGGCCGGAGCGGGCGTCCGGGTGCTGCTGCTGCCGCAGAACGGCTGCTGTACGGGTGTCGAGGGCCGCCCGAGCGGCCTGCGGCCCGAGCTGGTCCGCGAACTCGCCGCCGCCCGCGTACCGCTGGTGGCCGGCAGCGGCTCGCTGCGCGACGGCGCCAACCCCGCCGGCCGGGCCGACCCACTGGAGGCCGCGTACCTGCTGGCGGCGGGCGGTGCGCTGGGTCCGGACGCCGCGTACGACGCCGTGGCCAACCAGGCCAGGGCCGCGCTCGGCCTGCCACCGGTCCGGGTGGACGCGGGCTTCCCCGCCGAACTGCTGGCGGTGCGCGGCGACAGCCTGGCCGGCGCACTGGCGGGCGGCCACAGCCGGCTGGTGGTGCACAGCGGCCGGATCGTCAGCCGGATCAGCGCGGTCCGTGAGTTCGCGGACACCGTCGCACTGGCCTTGCCCCGCCAGAGCGGCAGCCCCGGCCAGGACCTGTGACGGCGGCCGGCCCCGGCGACGTCCCGTCAGGGCGCGGGGGCCTCAGGGCTCGCACCGGCACCCGATGCCGGGTTCGGTGATCAGGCACCGGAGGGGCGGTAGGTGACGCCGCGTAGGGCGAGTGGGATCGATCCCCGCCGTACCGGTGGCGCCTGCGGATCGTCGTCCACCGGATGGCCCCCGGCGGACGGCCCGGGAAGTGGTGGGAGCGGGTGGGCCGGGTGTCCCGGCGGGCGCCGGTCGGGAAGACGATCAGCTCTGCGAAGGACCCCGGCGCGGACCTCCGCCCGCCCGGGACTGTCTCAGCGGGGAGGCTGACCGGCCCGACCCACCCCCGACGACACACTCTGGTGCTTGCCAGATGTAATTGCAAGTGATGCGCAATAGTGTTGCCCGGGCACTCCGGAAACACTCCGAACCGCACGCACTAGGAGCCCTATCCCATGGGTCAGTACACGCTCCCCGACCTCCCCTACGACTACTCCGCCCTTGAGCGGGCGATGACGGGCGAGATCCTGGAGCTCCACCACTCCAAGCACCACGCCGCCTACGTCAAGGGCGCCAACGACACGCTCGAGCAGCTGGCCGAGGCCCGCGCGAAGGAGCAGTTCGGCGGTCTGGTGGGCCTGCAGAAGACGCTCGCGTTCCACCTGTCCGGCCACGTCCTGCACTCGCTGTTCTGGGAGAACCTCTCCCCCGATGGCGGTGACCGCCCCGACGGCGCCCTCGCCGACGCCATCGACGAGCACTTCGGCGGCTTCGAGGCCTTCCAGAAGCAGCTGACCGCCGCCACCGTCGGCGTCCAGGGCTCCGGCTGGGGCATCCTCTCCTGGGAGCCGCTCGGGCAGCGCCTGATCGTGGAGCAGGTCTACGACCACCACGGCAACGTCGGCCAGGGCGCCACCCCGCTGCTGGCCTTCGACGCCTGGGAGCACGCCTACTACCTGCAGTACAGGAACGTCCGCCCGGACTACGTGAACAAGCTCTGGGACGTCGTGAACTGGAACGACGTCGCCGCTCGCCTCACCGCGGCCCGCACCGCCTGACCACCCCGCCCGGAGGGCCGTTCGCCGTCCGGCCCTCCGGGTGCTCCTTCGCCGGCGCCGCCACGACGTGACCACCGGTCACCGGCCGGAGTCGGCGGGGTCGTTGTGCCCTGCGGCCCCCGACCGGGCGGTGCGATGATCCGATCTCCGAGGCGGTCGCGCGCGCCTCGCCCGACCGTGCCGCACGCCGTGGCACTCTCCAGCCATGTCCCGCAACGAAGCCTACGGCGCATGGTTCTACGCCGGTCAGCAGGACGGTTCGGTGCGTTCCGCCGAACGCGTCCTCCCCCTCGTCCTCGATCTCGTCCAGCCGTCGAGCGTCGTCGACCTCGGCTGCGGTACGGGCGCCTGGCTCGCCACCGCGCTCCGGCTCGGCACCGACACCGTCCTCGGAGTGGACGGCCCGTGGGTCACCGAGGAGACCCTGCACATCCCGTACGACCGCTTCCTGCCCCACGACCTCTCGCAGCCGCTGGACGTCGACGAGCTGCGGCCCGACGGCCCCGGCAGCCGGTTCGGGCTGGCCATGTCGCTGGAGGCGGCCGAACACCTGGAGGCCGACCGCGCCGACTCCCTCGTCGCCGATCTGTGCGCCCTCTCCGAGTGCGTGCTGTTCTCCGCCGCCATCCCCGGCCAGACGGGCAGTGACCACCGCAACGAGCAGTGGCCGCCCTACTGGCGGGCCCGCTTCGAGCGGCACGGCCACCAGCTCGTCGACTGCCTGCGCAGCCGGTTGTGGGCGGACCCGGAGATCGAACCCTGGTACGCGCAGAACGCCTATCTGTACGTCAGCGCCGACCGGCTGGCCGCCGACGAGCGGCTGCGCGAGGCCGCGTCGGAGAACGACCGGATGCCACTCACGGCCGTCCACCCCGGGATCCTGGCCCTGTTCTCCAAGCCCTTCGCGCCGCCGAACCCCGAACCGCTCCAGCGGCGCGCGGCGCCCATGCGCTTCAAGAGCACCTGAGCCCCGGCTCCCGCCTCACGGCCGGCCTACGCGGTGGGCCAGCCCGGCCGATCCGGACAGACGGAAGCGGGGGGGGCGCCGCGGGGGGGGGGCGGGGGGGGGCGGGGCCGGGGGGGGGGGGGCGGGGGGGGCGGGGGGGCCCCCGGGCGGGGGGGGCGCGCGGGGCGGGAAGGAACGAGAGGAAGCAGCCCCG